>DASRPD010000086.1:0-28801 GCA_035646535.1 Acidimicrobiia bacterium | reverse complement strand
CCTCAGCTGCGGCTCGGCCCGCAAGATGTAACCAAGGTCCCGGTCTCGCCGACCCCCACCCGCGCTCGTGCTCACCCCGACCCGTGGATGCACTCGTGGTAGTCAGAGACCCCCCTGAACGCACCAACGGGCGGGGGTCGGCGAGACCGGGACCTTGGTTACATCTTGCGGGCCGAGCCGCAGCTGAGGTGTGAACCGTCCCTACACTTGGCGGCATGACGACCACGTTCTGGCCCACGCAGGAACACTGGTCGGTCGAGGTCCCGCTAGACACACCGCACCCTCGACCCGCGGCCCTCGCCGACACGGGCTTCGTGGCGCTGCGCGACATGCCCGAGCCGGTACCGGAGTCGGAGTTCGTCGACCTCGAGTACATGGACTGGAAGAGCGGGGGTGACACGAACTTCGCACCACTCGCGACCGCCGACGGCGAGCTCAATTGCCGGGGCTTTTGGAGCAAGGAGCAAGAGCACCCCGACAAGGACGCTATCTTCACGAGCAACGCCGACCGGTCCCCCACGCTCCGCCGCTACGTGGACGACGTGGGCGCCAACTTCGGGCGGGTTCGGATCATCAAGCTCGAACCACAAGACCACGACGCGGCCCTGCGGTCTTTCCACCGCGATGACAACAACCGCTTCAACCCCGACCAGCACGGGTGGGTGGTCCGATCCTGGGTCGAGCTGACCGACAACCCGGAGAGCTACATGCTGCTCATGGAGTGCGGCGCCGACGGTCTCCCCGACCGGACGACCGAGACGCGGGTGCCCTTGCACCGGGGGGCCCGCTTCGTGGTCGACACCCAACGCCTCTGGCACGTCGTCGTGCACAACGGGGCCGGGCCGCGCTACGCGCTCATCACATCGTTCGAGTCAGGTCCCGCTCTCGACGCCTGGATCGAGCGCGAGCGAGCCTGACCGGCTGACGCGACCGCCGGCGCCGCCTCGAAGAACAGGCAGCGCCGGCGGGCAACATCAGGTAGCGGGGGTCGAGCTGGGCTCGACCGGCCCGTCGTCACTACCGGGTCCCGGACCGCGTCCCGGGCCACCCTCGGGACGTTCGCCGTTGACCCGTGCCGCGACGCGCTCGGGCGCTTCGGCCTTGCGCTGGTCGGCCTCTTCCTGGGTCAGCCGACCGGACTCGACGGCCTGGTCGAGCTTCTCGCTGATGCCCGCGACCATCGCGTCGACGACGACCTGCGGGTCGACACCGTTCGCCTCGGCAACCTCGGCGATGGTCTGACCCGACTGCAGCGCTTCCTTGAGGGCGTCGGCGTCGATGCCGATCGCCTCGGCCACGCCTTCAAGACCGCCACCACGGTGATGTCCGCCTCCGGGACCGCCACGCGGGGCCGACTCGGCCAGGGTGGAAGCCACCGCGTCAGCCTGCGACGCGTTGATGGTGTCGTCGTCCACGAGGCCTTGGAGCGCCTCCCGGATCTTCTCGGTCGGATCGGGTCGACCGTCCTGGGCCTCGGCCGTGACCTCGGTGTCGTGGCTGGCCGCGCCGGCCAGACCCGGGACAACGATCACTGCACCGGCGGCCGAGCCGACGAGCAGCGAGGCTGCCGCGGCAGTCGCAACAAGTCTGCGCTTCATGGGAGCTTCCCTTCTGCTGGGTGATCCCGCCGGTTGCGGGAACGGGACCAGCATCTCGACCCCTCCTGAGGCCGAGATGGGGGAAGCTCAAGAATCAGCCAAGAACCTGAACGCATCGGTGAGCGCAGCCCCGAAACGGGCCGGATCCTCCAACATCGGGTAGTGGCCCAGGCCGTCCAGCCGGGTCAGCAATGAATCGGGCCGAGCGGCGTGCAGCCGCTCCGCCATCGGGTACACCGCGATCGGGTCGAGCTCGCCCCACAGGATCGCCAACGGCGCCGGGTGGGCCTCGATGGCACCGGTCCAACGCGTCTCGTGCTCGCGCCGTTGGCTGAGATACCGGATCAGACGGGGGAGGAGCCGGTTCCCGCCGGCTCGCACGATCATCTCGGCCGAGGTCGCGAGCTCGGCGTCGGCACCCGTGGAGCCGGGAGCGAGCGTTGCCCGCAGCGCGGCCACGAGCCCGTCGGCGCCAAGCCCGGCATCCTCGGCGAGCGCGGCGTCGGGGAGCGACTCGAGGAGCTTCTGGCCGTCGGTGAGCTGCGCGAGCTCCAGGTAGATCGAGCCGTTCGTCACGACGCGACCCGACACCGAGAAGCCGAGCTCACCGTCGAGGTCGCGGGCGAGGAGCTCGCCTCCGACCGAATCCCCCATGTCGTGGGAGACCAACACCACCGAGGTGAGTCCGAGCTCGCCGGCCACGGCTTCGACGGTGTCGGCCTGGTCGAACAGCGAATACGCCCGGTCGGGCTTGTCCGAGAGGCCGTAGCCCGGGAGGTCGAGAAGCACCGTGCGTCCGTGATCGGTGAGGACGTCCAGCACCGGGGCCCAGTCGTAGGAGCAGGTCGGGAACCCGTGCAGCACGAGGATCGGATCGCGCCCCGAGGCGCCGCGCGAACCAGCTCCCGAACCAGCCCCCGAACCACTGCCCGGCTCGTCGATCACGAACACGTTCCCGGCCGCGGTCGCGGTCGCGAGGCGGCGTCCCCGACTCTCCCACTTCGTCATGGCATCGCTCATGGCGCGACGCTCGCACCGTCTTGACCGCGCGGTCAAGCGTCGTCCTAGGCTCACGCCATGCGCTTCGGAATCTTCATGGCCCCCTTCCACCCCGTCGGTCAGAACCCGACGCTGGCGCTCGAGCGGGACCTCGAGCTGATCCAGCATCTCGATGCCCTCGGGTTCGACGAGGCCTGGATCGGCGAGCACCACTCCGCCGGCTACGAGATCATCGCCTCACCCGAGGTCTTCATCGCCGTCGCCGCCGAACGGACCCGCCACATCAAGCTCGGTACGGGCGTCAGCTCACTGCCCTATCACCAGCCCCTGATGCTCGCGGACCGCATGGTGCTGCTCGACCACCTCACCCGCGGGCGGGCCATGCTCGGCATCGGACCCGGCCAGCTCACCTCGGACGCACACATGCTCGGCATCCCGTCCGACCGCCAGCGGCCCCGTATGGAGCAGGGCATGGACGCGATCATGGCGCTGCTCGCCGGTGAGACCGTCACGATGGAGACCGAGGGCTTCGTGCTGCGCGACGCGCGCCTGCAGCTGCGCCCCTACTCCGACCCCTGCTTCGACATCGCGGTCGCGGCGTCGTTCTCCCCGACCGGTGCCCGCGCCGCGGGCAAGCACGGCGTCGGGCTGTTGTCGATCGCGGCCACCGTCAAGCAGGGCATGGACATGCTCAGCCACCACTGGAACCTCTGGGAGGAGATCTCCATCGAGCACGGCCACGTCGCCGACCGGTCGAAGTGGCGCCTCGTCGGACCCATGCACCTCGCCGAGACCCGCGAACAGGCCGAGCGCGAGGTCGAGTACGGCATCGCGGAGTTCTCGCGTTACTTCACCCACGTCCTTCCCGCAGGACCAGTGCAGGGTGATACGCCGAAAGAGATCATCGAGAACAACAAGGAGTCGGGCTTCGCGGTGATCGGAACGCCCGACGAAGCCATCGCCCGCATCGAAGAGCTCATCGAGTCCAGCAACGGTGGGTTCGGCACGTTCTTGTTCTTCGGTAACGATTGGGCCACCCCCGAAGCGACCAAGCGGTCCTACGAGCTGTTCGCCCAGTACGTCATGCCGAAGTTCCAAGGCCAGCTCGACCCACCGGCCGCGTCGTGCGAGTGGGTGACCGGTTCCGGGGGCGAGTTCGTGAACCAGGCCGCGACCGCGATCGGCAAGGCCATCGAGGATCACGCAGCCGAGCAGGCCGCCAAGGGCGCCCCGCAGTCGTCGACCCCTTGAGCGAACCGACCGCGACGAGCGTCACCGGCGCGGACGGCCTGTCGCTCGCGGTCTACGACTGGCACGGGACCGGACCGCCCACGCTGCTCGCGCATCCGACGGGCTTTCACGGACGCGTCTGGGCGCCGACCGCCCGCCGCCTCGTCGCCGCGGGCCGGCGCGTGTACTCCTTCGACTTCCGCGGCCACGGCGACAGCGACCGCAGTGGCGCCGGCTATCACTGGCACGGCTTCGCTGCCGACGCACTTGCCGTCGTGCGCCATCTCGGACTCGCCGGTGACCCCGACCTGGTCGCGGTCGGCCACTCGAAGGGGGCCACGTCGCTTCTGCTCGGCGAGGCCGACGCGCCCGGCACGTACCCGGCGATCTATTCCTACGAGCCGATCGTGTTCCCCACCGACCGGTCGCTCCCGCCCCACCATGACAACCCGCTGTCGGCCGGGGCGCGGCGGCGGCGCGATACGTGGGAATCACCCGAGGAGGCCTACGCCGCCTACGCGGCCAAGCCTCCTCTCGACGTGTTCACCCCCGAGGCGCTCCACGCCTACGTCGACAGTGGCCTGCGTGCCCGAGACGACGGCGAGTGGGAGCTGAAGTGCCGACCGGCCGACGAGGCCCAGGTGTACACGATGGGCTCGACGAGCGGTGTGTGGGGTCGGCTCCCCGAAGTCGCCTCGCCGGTTCTCGTGGCCTGCGGTGCTCGGACCGACGCCATCGATCCCGACCTCGCCGCGCGCATTGCGCAGCGCCTCCCCGCGGGCCGACTCGAGGTGTTCGACGAGCTCGGCCACTTCGGCCCGATGGAGGACCCCGACGCGCTGGTCGCCTCCATCCTCGACTTCGCCGCCGCGTTCCCAGCCTGAGGACTCTTGCAACGCGATCCATGAGCACCTGACGGTCCTCCGGGCCTCCGGAGAGACGCCGACCGCCGCGCCAGTTACGGCCGAGAAGCTGCCACCCGAGAGTCGACCGAGCTCGGCGCAGTCCCGTCCGCTACCGTGAACTTTCGACTGGGTCGCCGGCCCGCCGACCCAACGATCGGAGAGCCCATGGGACGACACCGCTGGTTCCTCACCTTGCTCGCCGCGCTCGCGCTGGTGGTCGGTGCGTGCTCGAACGACCAGTCGGGCGACGCCGCGGACGACGCCGCGGACGACGCGACGACCACACAGCCCTCGGACCCGCTCCTCGTCGCCACCACGCTCGGGCCCGTCCAGGGCGGCGAGAGCGCCGTCGACGGGATCCGCCACTTCCTCAACATCCCCTTCGCCGAGCCGCCCACCGGAGAGAACGCCTGGCGCCCACCCCAGCCAAGGGAGCCGTGGGCAAATGCCCTCGACGCCACCGAGCCGGGCCCTTCGTGTCCCCAGACCGAGGGGGGGGTCACCACCTCGTTCCTGGAAACCCCCGAGTCGGACCCGGACTGCCTCAGCCTCAACGTGTGGACGCCGGACGGCGCCGAGGATCTACCGACCATGGTGTGGATCCACGGCGGCGGCCTCACCACCGGCTCGGCCCACGAGCCCTACTACATCGGCGATGATCTGGCCTCCGAGGGCGTTGTGGTGGTGAGCATGAACTACCGGCTCGGTCCGCAGGGGTTCCTCGCCACCGACGAGCTCGCCGAGGAGAGCGACGACGGCGCGGTCGGCAACTACGGGTTCCTCGACCAGCAGGCGGCCCTCGAGTGGGTACAAGCCAACATCGCCGGGTTCGGAGGCGATCCCGAGGAGGTGACGATCTTCGGTGAGTCGGCCGGAGGCTTCTCTGTCTGTGGCCACCTCGCCGCCCCGGGCTCCCAAGGGCTCTTCCAACAGGCGATCGTGCAGAGCGGTGGCGGCTGCGCCCGGCTCCAGCCCGTGGAGTCCGCGGTGGAGGACGGCGCCGCGTTCATGGAGGCAGTCGGGTGCGAGGACATCGCCTGCCTGCGGGAGCTGTCGGACGAGGACCTCATCGCGGTCGCGGACTTCAACGGCGCGTTGGTGTCCGACGGCGTCGTCCTGTCGGAGACGGCCTACGAGCTGGCCGAGCGGGGCGACCTCGACGACACGCCCATCCTGATCGGATCGAACGCCGATGAGTCGACGCTGTTCACGCTGGGAGAGGACGAGCCCACCGACGAGGAGTTGGTGGAGCTCGTTTCCGATCTCACCGACGACCCCGAGGCGTTCATCGAGCTGTACCCGGCGGAGAGCTTCGACTCGAACCTGGACCGCTACCGAGCGATGGAGACCGACGTGCGGTTCACCTGCCCGACGCTGGACTTCGCGTCGGTCGCCCCGCAGACGTACGTGTACCACTACGTCTACCTCTCCGAGCAGAATCCGTTCGACCTCGGCGCCACCCACGGTGCGGAGATCTCGAGCCTGTTCGAGCACCCCGAGGGGATCACGGCGATCGAGATCGAACGCACCGACGAGGGGGCGCGACTCTCCGACTTGATCCAGGGCGCGTGGGCGGCGTTCGCCACCAAGGGCGACCCCGGCGAGGAGTTCGAGCCCTACGCCGACGACAGGACGGTGACACTCATCAATGTGCCACTCGAACGGGTCGACGAGATCCGCGACGGCCGCTGCGAACAGGTCACCCAGCTCTCCACCGGTGGGCTCTGACCAGGGTCCGTCACGAGACAGCACCCGGCAGGGCGGCGCGGCCACGACGACGACGAGGTCGAAAAACGGGCGTCAGGCGGCGCGCAGCGACGCGAGGACGGCGCTCCAGCGGTCGGGATCGCTGCGGTACGGGGCGTAGAAGCTCAGCCGATCGAGGACGTCGCCGTACCGGGCGAGCATCATCGCGGTCAGCTGCTCGGGCTCGGCGACCACCGCGAACGTCTCGAGGATCTCGTCGTCGATGAGCTCGCCCATCTGTACCCACTCACCCTGTTTGGACAGCGCGTTGAGCTCGGTCTGCATCTCACCCCAGCCGTGCAGCTCGAGCACGCCGCGGTACGCGGGGGTCGAGCCGTAGAACGCGATCTGCTGCTTCGCGCCGGACCGGGCAGCGGCGAGGTCTTCCTCGGTGGCACCGGTCACGACGAATATCGGGGCGGAGATCTCGAAGTCCTCGCGCCGCCGCCCGCCTCGAGCGAAGCCGCGTTCCAGCGCGGGCATCGTGACCTCGCGTACGTAGCGCTCGGTCGTGAACCCGTGCAGGATGACCCCGTCGCACGTCTCCGCCGCGACCTCGGTCATCCGCTCCCCCACCGCGGCAAGGAACACCCTGGGGCTGCCGTATGGATTCGGCCCGGGATTGAAGAAGGGCGTCATCAGGGTGTGCCGGTACATCTCACCGCGGAAGTCGAGCTGTTCGCCGTCGTTCCACGCGGCCCAGATCGCCCGCATCGCGAGGACGAACTCCCGCATCCGGGCTGCCGGCCTGGACCACGGCATCGAGAACCGCTTCTCGATGTGCGGCTTGATCTGACTCCCGAGCCCCAGGATGAACCGGCCCTTCGAGAACTGCTGGAGGTCGTAGGCGATGTTGGCCATGTTCATGGGATTGCGGGCGAACGCAACCGCGATCCCCGTGCCGAGCTCGAGGTGGTCGGTGGCCTGGGCCGCGAGCAGGACCGGGAAGAAGGGATCGTGGGCGATCTCGGCGCTGAGGGCACCGTCGTAGCCGACGTCCTCCAGCTCACGCGCCACGGCTGCGACGCCGTGCAGGTCCTTCACCATGAGACCACCGTCGATCTTCACGCGCGCCATCATGGCCCAGCCGAGGTGATGGCGTCCGGGGGTCGGGCCGGCGGATCCGCGTTCGGTGTCCGAGGGCCGCGGTACCCTCCGGGCGATGGGAGTCGCCCGACCGAGGTCGCTGTCGCCGAGCGCCGTGTCTTCGTTCACGAGCTGCCCGCTTGCGTTCCGGTTCTCGTACCTCGACCGGCTCCCCGAGCCGCCGTCGGTCGCCGCCAGCCGCGGCACGCTCGTCCATCGGGCGCTCGAGCGCCTGCTCAATCGACCTCCGGCGGAGCGCACGATCGAGATCGCCCGTACCGATCTCGCCGCCGCAGCCTCCGAGCTGGCCGACCATCCCGAGTTCGCGGGCCTCGGCCTGGACGACGCAGCCTGGGAGAGGTTTCGCGCCGAGGCCGACTCGCTCGTGGAGCGCTACTTCGAGCTCGAGGACCCGACCACAATCCGCCCCATCGGCCTCGAGGTGAAGCTCGAGGCCCGCATCGGCGAACGGATCCGGGTGCGCGGCATCATCGACCGGCTCGAGCTCGACGCCGACGGTGAGCTCGTCGTCACCGACTACAAGACCGGCCGGGCGCCGCGCGAACGGCACGAGCGATCGAGGCTCGTCGGGGTCCACATCTACGCCCTGCTCTGTGAGCAGATGCTCGGCCGTCGTCCCGCGCGGGTGCAGCTCCTGTACCTGTCCACCCCTGAAGCGATCATCGCCGAGCCGTCGGAGCAGTCGATCGCCGGCGTCACCCGCAAGACCACGGCGATCTGGTCTGCCATCGAGCGCGCCTGCGCGCAGGACGACTTCCGCCCCAGCACCTCCGCGTTGTGCTCGTTCTGCGCGTTCAAGCCGTACTGTCCGGCCTTCGGTGGTGACCCGGCGCTGGCCGCGGAGCTGCGCGGCCCGGGCACCGTGATCGAGACTCCTCTCCCCCTCGTGAGCACTTGACCGACGAGGGGCGTGTACCACCCGACCCGAGCGACGTGGACGAACCGGTGGACGCCCACCAGCCGGTGGGCGGACCACCCCAGGGCTGGTCAGGGGTCGACGCGTTCGACGCCGCCGTTGCCGAGTGGCTCGACCGGATCCGTACACCGGCGCTCGATCGCTTCTGCTACGGGCTGTCCAGCGCGGCCGACCATTCGCTCCTGTGGTTCGCGGTGGGAGGGTTCCGCGCCGCCCGCCGGGCCAGCCCCCGAATCGCGCTGCGCTTCGGAGGAGCACTCGCGTTCGAGTCAGTGCTCACCAACGGGTTCATCAAGAGCGCGTTCGGCCGGGTACGGCCCCCCGGCCATCACGACGACCCGCCCGAAGAGCCCCTGCCGTACGGCATGCGCCGACCGATCACGAGCTCGTTCCCGTCGGGTCACGCCACGGCCGCATTCACCGCGGTGACGCTGCTCGCCGCCGACTCGCCCCGATCGGCCCGTCCCTTCTGGTACGCGCTCGCCACCCTCGTGGCGGCGAGCCGCGTCTACGTCCGCATGCACCACGCGTCCGACGTGATCGTCGGTGCCGCGCTCGGCCTGGCGCTCGGACGGGTCATTCACCGCGTGCTCCCACTCGAATAACGCGCCCGGCCGCGCCGCGCGCCCGGAACAACCCCGACCCGGCTGGGAATGCCCGACCTCGCGGCCAGGTTGGACCAGCCAGCACCCAGCCAGCATTGGACCAGCCAGCACCCAGCCAGCATCAGACCAGCCGGAACCAGGAGTCCCCATGGCCCGCGAGATCGCCGTCACGTTCGACTACCGGTGCCCGTTCGCCCGCAACGCCCACGAGGCCGTCGTCGCCGCCGACCGGGCGGGCACCGACGTCACGTACCGGTACGTGCCGTTCTCCCTCGATCAGGTCCACGTCGGAGAAGGCGAGACACCCGTGTGGGAACGGGACCCAGAGAAGTGGGGCACGGGCACCTGGGCGTTGCAATACGGGATCGCGGTCCGCGACTCGTTCGCCGAGGGCTTCCTCGACGCGCACGTCGCGCTGTTCGCACAACGCCACGATCACGGCCGCCAGCTCGGCGATCGAGACGTCGTCGAGGAGGCGATTGCATCGGTCGGCCTGGACGTCGCCGCAGTACGCGCCGAGGTCGACGGTGGACAACCGCTGAAGACGCTCGCGGTCGAACACGAGGCGATGGTGCGCGACCACGACGTCTTCGGTGTGCCGACGTTCGTCGAAGGCGACGAGGCCGTGTTCATCCGGTTCATGGAACGCGGTCGGGTCGACGATCTCGAGCGCGCCGTCGCGCTGTTGGACTGGCCTCGCTTCAACGAGTTCAAACGCACCAAGCTCCCCCGCTGAGCGTCGCTCCCACCCGGGCACCCTCGGCCCGCCGATAGCCTGCGGCAGCGATGGACCGGATGTCACACTCCGAGGCGGTCATGTGGACGGTCGAGAAGGACCCGTCCCTGCGCTCCGACTTCGTGAACATCACGATCCTGGACCGACCGCCCGACCCCGAGAGGCTCCGCGCCAAGGTGGAGCACGCGATCGATGACATCCCACGCCTGGGCGAGCGGGTCGTCACCCCACCGCTGCGGCTCGCGCCACCGGAATGGCAGACCGACCCGACGATCGACCTCGACTACCACCTCCGCCGCATGGCGGTACCCGCGCCGGGCGGCCAGCGCGAGCT
The DNA here is from genome assembly GCA_035646535.1 of Acidimicrobiia bacterium. Classification (GTDB taxonomy): domain Bacteria; phylum Actinomycetota; class Acidimicrobiia; order IMCC26256; family JANYLB01; genus DASRPD01. Next base: position 18,625 of record DASRPD010000086.1, on the reverse strand, counting down.
CCTCGACCTCGCGGCGCTCGTCACCTCGCCGCCCCTCGACCGGTCCCGTCCACTGTGGGAGTTCACGCTTGTCGAGGGCCTGGCCGACGGCCGAGCGGCGCTGCTCCAGCGCATCCACCACACGATCACCGATGGCGTCGGTGGTCTGAGGCTCTCGCTGAGCCTCGTGGATCTCGAGCGGGACAGCCCGCCCGACGATCGCAGCGTCCACATCCTCCGTCCGACGCCGAGCCCGGTGCGTACGTCTCCGTTCGATGTCATCGGCGACGCGCTCCGTGACACGGTTCGACACGACCGCGACCTCGTCCGGAGCGGGCTCGGCGAGCTGATGCACCTCGTCGCCCACCCCGAGACCATCCCGGCGCGCGCCGGCGAGGCGGTGCGGCTCGCGGCCTCGGTGCGCCGTCAGGTGGTCGTCACCGATCCGTCACGCTCCCCTGCCTTCGCCGAACGGTCGCTCGGACGACGCTTCGAGATGTTCACGATCCCGCTCGACCGGGCACAGCGCGCCGCCAAGGCGCTCGGCGGGACGATCAACGACCTCTACGTGACCGGCGTCGCGGGTGCACTGGGGTCGTACCACGATCGGCTGGGCTGCCCGGTGGACGAGCTGCGCATGGCGATGCCGGTCAGCACTCGCGATCGTGCCGACACGTCCGCGAATCGTTTCGCGCCCTCCCGCACCCTCGTGCCGGTCGTGCCGGCGGATCCCGCCGACCGGTTCCGGATGGTGCACGGTCGTCTGCGCGCGGTGCGCGACGAACCGGCGCTGGACGCGACGGAGTCGCTGTCGGCGGCGTTGGCGGTGCTACCGACGGCCTTGCTCGTCACGCTGACCCACAACCAGGCGCACACCATCGACTTCGCGACGTCGAACCTGCGGGGAAGTCCGGTGGACCTGTACGTCGGCGGCGCTCGCATCGTGGCGAGCTACCCGATGGGGCCGCGCGCCGGGTGCGCGCTGAACATGACGCTCTTGTCCTACTGCGGCGACCTCAACATGGGCCTGAACCTCGATCCGACCGCGGTCACCGACCCCGCGGCGCTCCTCGAATGTCTCGAGGAGTCGTTCGCGGCTTTGCTCGACGTGGACGACGACACCATCATCTGAGACCCGGACGCCCCCTCAGTCCCGGTCGCGCGGTCCCACCGGTCGGCACGACATCGGCCCACTCCTCGTGTCCCGGGTCTCGCCACATCCGGTGCCGGCACTGCTGTGCGTGATCGACGACGTAGAGGTGCAGCGTCGGCGCCTCTTCGGCGAGATCGATCAACGCGGCGCCACGCGCGTGTGGCGGTCCGCTCGCCAACAGCTCGACGAAGGCAACGGCGGCCAGGACGCGCGACCTGCACCCCGCGCAGGCCGAGACCGTCGCGGGCTCCAGCCCATCGGTGAACGCGAGCAGCGTCTCGACCTCGATCGCGTCGAGATGGACCGCCTCGCCCTGCGCGTCCAGGACCGTCAGCACGCCCGGGGCGTCGTCTGGGCCATCTCCGCTCGCCGCCATGACCAGCAACGTAGACCTCGCACGGCTCCATGAACACTCCCGACGACCTACGGTGATGTCGTGCGCGCGGTCATCGCCACCGGAGACGACCGGATCACGATCGAGGATCGCCCCGTCCCGGAGCCGGATCCGGACGAGGTGCGCATCGCGGTGCGGGGCGCGGGGCTGAACCGGGCCGACCTCCTCCAGCGGGCGGGGCTCTACCCGGCTCCGCCCGGCGTTCCCGGCGATATCCCGGGATTGGAGTTCTCCGGGCTCGTCGACGCGATCGGCGCTTCGGTGGCCGACCTGGCGCCGGGCGACGCCGTGTGGGGTGTCGTCGGCGGTGGCGCCCAGGCCGAGTACCTCGTCACCCGGGCGGACCAGTGCGCACCAGTGCCCGACGGCGTCGACCTCGTGGCCGCGGGCGGTGTCCCGGAGGCGTTCGTCACCGCGCACGACGCGATGTTCGGCCAGGCCGAGCTCGCGCCGGGTGAGCGCGTGCTGGTGCACGCGGCGGGATCGGGCGTCGGAACAGCGGCGATCCAGCTCGCCCGCGCCAACGACTGCGAGATCGTCGGCACGGCCCGCACCGCCGACAAGCTGGAGCGTGCCGGGGCACTGGGACTCGATCACGCGGTCGTCGTGGACAGTCCCTTCGACGCGCGCACCGTCGCCCGCCAGATCACCGACGCCGCGGGACCGATCGACGTCGTGCTCGACCTCGTCGGTGGCGAGTACCTCTCCACCGATACCGCGGTCGCCGCGCACCGGGGGCGGATCGTGCTCATCGGGACGATGGCCGGCGCCCAAGCAACGCTGTCGATCCTGTCGGTGATGAGCAAACGGCTCCGCATCTACGGCACCGTGTTGCGGCCCCGCACGCTCGACGAGAAGGCAGTCGCGACCCACGCGTTCACCACCGACACCGCCGCCTGGTTCGCCGACGACACGGTGCGGCCCGTCGTCGAACGGCTCGTACCACTGGCCGATGCGAGCGACGCCTACACGCTCCTCGCGTCCGACGCGACGTTCGGCAAGGTGATCCTGACGCCCTGACCGCCTCCCCGACCGACGCCCTGACCGCCTCCCTGACCGACGCCCCGACCGGCTGGCGCCGGGTCGAGCCAGTTCCCTCGGCAGTACCATCGCGCCCTCATACCGCTCGGGAGGATCCAACGTGGCTCAGCTCAAGGACAGCGATGTCGTCATCGTCGAGGCGGCTCGCACGCCGCTCGGTCGCCGAAACGGGGGACTGGCCTCGGTGCACCCCGCCGATCTGCTCGGCACGGCCCAGACCGCGGTCATCGACCGCTCGGGCATCGACCCCGCGGCGGTCGGCCAGGTCATCGGCGGATGCGTCAGCCAGGTCGGTGAGCAGACCTTCAACATCGCCCGGACCGCCTGGCTCGCAGCCGGGTATCCCCTCACCGTCGCGGCAACCACGGTGGACGCCCAGTGCGGGTCTTCGCAACAGGCCACCAACCTCGCGACCGCGCTCACCGGCAGCGGCGTCGTCGATGTCGCCCTCGGCTGCGGGGTCGAGTCGATGAGCCGGGTTCCGCTCGGCGCCGCGGTCCGCGGCGAGTTCGGACGCCCGACACCCAAGACCTACTTCGCTCGCTACGAGATGACGTCGCAGTTCGAAGGCGCGGAGCGAATCGCCGACCAGTGGGGCATCACCCGCGCCGACACCGATGCGTTCGGGTTGGAGTCACAACAGCGGGCCCAGCGCGCGTGGGCCGAGGGCCGCTACGAGCGCGAGGTCGTTGCGGTCGACGCACCGGATCTCGGCGAGGACGACAAGCCGACCGGTTCGACCCATCGGGTCGAGCGTGACGAAGGGTTGCGGGAGACGTCGCTCGAGAAGCTCTCGACGTTGAAGGCGGTGGGCCGCGAAGACGGTGTCCACACCGCCGGCACGTCGTCGCAGATCACCGACGGCGCCGCCGCGGTGCTGGTCATGACCGCGGCGCGCGCCCGCGACCTGGGTCTGGCCCCGCGCGCGCGAGTCGTCGACCAATGTCTCGTCGGAGTCGATCCGGTGCTCATGCTGACGGGGCCGATCGACGCCACACGCCGGCTCCTCGAGCGCACCGGCCTTTCCATGGCCGACTTCGACACCGTCGAGATCAACGAGGCGTTCGCGTCGGTCGTGCTCGCCTGGGCGGCCGAGCTCGAGCCGGACATGGCCAAGGTCAACCCGAACGGCGGCGCGATCGCACTCGGCCATCCGGTCGGCGCGACGGGCGCCCGGCTGCTCACGACGGCGCTCCACGAGCTCGAGCGGACCGACGGTAGGTTCGGATTGGTGACGATGTGCTGCGGGGGCGGTCTCGGCACCGGGACGGTCATCGAGCGCATCGCGTGACCGGCGCGGCCCTCGCCGAACGGCTCGGATACCCGGCCGACGCCAAGCTGCTCATCATCAACTGCGACGATCTCGGTTCGTCACGCGCGGCCAACGTCGCGGTCTACGAGGCGCTCCGCCAGGGGCTGGCTACGAGCGCGACGCTCATGGTCCCGTGCCCCTGGGCGCGCGATGCGGCCGCGCAGTACCGCGGCGAGGACGTCGGCGTACACCTGACCCTCAACGCCGAGTGGGAGACGTATCGGTGGGGTCCGATCACCCGGGCACCGAGCCTGCTCGACGGCGACGGCGGGTTCCCCCGGACGGTGGCCGACACCTGGGAGCACGCCGACATCGACGAGGTGCGGCGCGAGTGCCGGGCGCAGATCGAACGGGCGATCCTCTGGGGCTTCGACGTCAGCCACCTCGACAGCCACATGGGTCCGCTGCAGCTCCGGGCGGACTTCTTCGACGTCTACCTCGAGATGGCCGTGGAATTCAGCCTCCCCCTGCGGATGGCCGGCGCAAGCGGCGAGCGGGTGGTCCGGTTCCCGTACCGGCGGCTCGCGGCAGAGCGCGGCGTCGTGTTCCCGGACCACTTCGTGCGCGTCACCGGGGTCGGGTCACGCCGAGACGTCGAACGCTGCCTGCTCGGACTGCGAACCGGGGTCACCGAGGTGTACTTCCATCCGGCAGTCGACACCGACGAGCTGCGGGCGTCACACCCCGACTGGGCCGCGCGGGTGGAGGATCACGCCTGTCTGTGTCGAGACCCGTCGTTCGCTGAGCTCGTGGACCGCGCTGGAGCCGTCACCATTGGGTTCCGCGACCTGCGCGACCTCCAACGCGCCCCCTGATCCCCACCCACTCCTTCCACGTCCCCGAGTTCGTTCACTCGACGCGCACTATGAGCGCCCAGTGACCAAACCCGAGGTGTGAGGTACCGGCCCCCCTCCGAGTTCGTTCACTCGACGCGCACTATGAGCGTCGAGTGACCAAACCCAGCGAGGGGGTGGTGGGAAAGGGGAAGGTGGCGGGGAAGAACAGGGGGACGAGAGTCAGGCGTCGGTGCAGGCCTGGACAGCGGTGAGGAGGTCGACGAACGCGGTGGTACGCGTCCAGGCCAGGACCCGGAACAGCGCGCCCGTGTCGCCGGCGACCTTGAGCCGGCCCTGCATGAACGCGACGCTCGGGTCCAGCGAACCGTCGACGATCGCCGCCAGCTCGGTAGCCGGCACCGTCAGGCTGAGATCGGCGGTCGCCGAGCTCCCCAGCTTGATGTCGCCTTCGGGCCCACCACCGATGACGACGTGCACGCGGGCGTCACCGTCCAGTGGAGGCGGGTAGTCGTCCAGGGCCGACGCGACTGCGTCGAGCCACGTGGGGGTGAGGAAACGAGCCACCTCAGCGCTCAGAGGGCGATGTCAACGGGCTCTCGCAGCCCCGCGAACAGGTCGGTCTCGTGCTCGCCCTCGGCGACACCCGTGTCGACTCGAGACTCCACGAGCACGTACTCCTCCCACGGCCAGACGTCACGGATGACGTCGTCGGGCAACTTCATCCAAAAGCCGTCGGGCGCGACCTGGGTGCGGTGCGCGAGCAATGCGGCGCGGCGACGAGGGAGCTGGTCGCTGACGTCCACGAGCGTCGTGAAGCGATCGTCGCGGTGCGGCAGCTCGTGCTCGAACCACCGCGCGAACGGGCTCTCCATATCCCGTTCGAGGTGAGCGTCGTGCAGCGCCCGGATCCGACCGAGGGACCAGCCGACCTCGTAGAGCTTCGACGGCTGCCACGGGTCACCCGAATCGGGATACCGACCTACCTCGCCCGCGGCGTCGAACGCAGGGGCGGTGATCTCGTGGACGCGGATGTGGTCCGGGTGCGGGTAGAACTTCCGGTCGTCCGCGTAGGTCATGATGACTTGTGGCCGCTCGGCGCGGATGATCCGCACGAGCCGCTCCACCGCCTCCTCGAACGGCGCGTTGGCGAAGTTGTCCTCGCGGCCGTTGGTCTCCGAATCAGGCATTCCCGAGTCGTGGTAGCCGAGGAGGTGCAGACGGGCGTAGCCGAGCGCGGCGACGCTGTCCCGTAGCTCCTGCATCCGCACCTCGGGAAGGTCGGCGCGCACCTCGGGGGTGTCGACCTCGGGGTTGAGGATGTCACCCGCTTCCCCGCCGGTGCAGCACACGAGCGTGGTGTGCACACCCTCGTCGGAGTAGCGGGCGACGGTTCCGGCGCCTTTGGAGGCCTCGTCGTCGGGGTGCGCGTGCACGGTCAGCAGGCTCAGCGGTGGGGTCGACATACGGACGGCAACGCTATCGGGCGGGCCGATCTTCCCCACGAGCTTCCGATCCCGCCTTCTCTTGCTCGTCGTCGGGTTGGCCGACCGCAGCCTCGGGGTCCGTCCCGGAACCGTTCTCGGCGCCCGGGCCGGCATCGGTCGCGTCGTCCTCGACCGCCGCGAGGGCCCACATCTCGACCCGGCCGATATCCCGCAGCCGACGAGGGCGGAGGCGTTTCCAGGCGAATCCCTCCTCGTCGACGAGCTCTTCATGGACTGCGTCGGAGACGATGACCGAGGCGGGTCGCGCGATCTCGACCAGCCGGCTGGCCAGGTTCACCACCGGGCCGAAGTAGTCACCGTCGCGCGCGACCACCAGCCCGTACGCGAGGCCGGCGCGGGCAAGAGGGAGGAGATCGTCGTCGGTCGAGCGGTCGGTGATACGACGGGCGATGCGGGCCGCAGAGGCGACATTGAGGGCCACGAACATCACCTCATCGCCGATGGTCTTCACGACCCGTCCCGCCTCTTGGGCGACCGTGTCGAACGCCAGGGTTTCGAACCGACGGACGAGCGCGCTCACCTCCTCGAGGCTCATCATCTGGCTGAGCGCGGTATAGCCGACGAGATCCACGAACCCGATGGACAGCACCCGAGCCCCCGCGGTGTCGGCTTCGACGTTGGCGAGCTTGCGGCGGAGCATGTCTCGGGACTGGAGCCTCAGCGTGTAATCGAACAACGCGCTGAGCGACTCCCAGTCGAGCTGATCCAGGACGGCCATCGCGAGCTGTTCATCGGAGAGCCCGGTCGCCCGAGCCCGGCGGAGCTCCTCGGCAAGCTGGTCGGTGAGCGCGGCGGCCACTCGAGCCAGCCCGGCGCTGAAGATCCGCACCCCCTCGACCAGCTCGTTCTCCGGCTCGGCTTCATGCTCCAACTCGACGCCGTCGGTAGCCAGCGGTGTCAGCCGTTGCTCCTCGAGCCGCACGAGCGCCCGCACGTCCGTGTCGGTGAAGACCTTCGCGTTTGGTTCGAGATCGGGGAAACCAAGTGCCCGCCACAGCCGCTTGCCGGTCTCGGGTTCGATCCCGACCAGCTCCGCGATCTCACCCATGTCGTAGCGGCCGCTGCCGGGCAGGAGGGTCTTGTCCACCGCGAGACGCGTCAGCCAGCCTTCCTCTCCGGCGCGTTCGATCTCGTCAGGCGTGGCACCGAGGCGACGCAGCGCACGACTCAGCTTGCGGTCCATTCGGACGGCCTCCTCGTTCCCATGCGGTGCCGATCGGCTACGCCGAGCGCGGTACGTCTTTCCATGCCAGCTCTCGAGAACGGTCGGGCTCCTTCGGCAGGCCGAGCACCCGTTCACCGAGGATGTTGCGCATGATGTCGGAGGTGCCCCCCTCAATCGTGTTGGCCTGCGCGCGCAGGAAGCCCACGGCGGTCGCGCCCGGTCCGGCACCGACAGCCGCGGGGTGAGACGTCCGGGTCCGGTCGGCGAGATCCGCGCCCTCCCACGCCACGGCGCCCATTCCTTCGAGATCGACGGCCAGCTCCTGCAGCCGTTGGTTGAACTCGGCCTGTTGGAGCTTGGTGATGGAACCCTCGGGGCCGGCCTCGCCACCGCTCTTGCGCGCGTCGGCAGCCCGCTGGTTGTTGATCCTGATCAACCGACTCTCGACGTAGGCCTGCGCGAGCTGCTGGCGCACGCGCGGGTCGGTCGTGCCCCGGTGGGTGGCGATGAGCCGATCGATCGGGCTGCCCCCGACCGCGTCCCCACCGATCGAACCGGCGCCCGACAACGACACTCGCTCGTTCATGAGCGTCGTGATGGCCACCTTCCAGCCGTCACCCTCACGCCCCAGCATCCAGTCGTGGCGGACCCGTGCGTCGGCGAAGAACACCTCGTTGAACTCGGCGTCACCCGTGATCTGCACCAGCGGGCGCACCTCGACCTGGGGTTGTTCCATGTCGACCACGAAGTAGGAGAGTCCGGCGTGCTTCGGCACGTCAGGGTTGGTGCGGCACAGCAACATCCCCCACTTCGAGATGTGCGCAAGCGTCGTCCACACCTTCTGGCCGTTGATGACCCACTCGTCACCGTCGCGAACGGCCCGAGTCGCCAGCCCAGCGACGTCGGAGCCCGCGGTGGGCTCGCTGAAGAGCTGGCACCAGATCTCCTGGTTGCACGCCAGCGGTCTGAGCAGGCGGTGCTTCATCTCCTCGGTGCCCCAGGCCATCACGGTGGGGCCACCCATGCCGATGCCGATGATGTTGAACGGGCGCGGCACCTGATAGTGCCCCAGCACCTCATTGACGTGCTTGGCCTGACCGGGCGCCAACGAGAGCCCGGCCCCGTACTCGGCCGGCCAAGTCGGGGTCGCATAGCCGGCCTCGCCGAACCGCACACACCACTCGCTGTAGTCGAGGCCGGCCCGCGCCGCGCCGAGCGCGTCGGCGTCGCCGGTATCGACAGCGTCCATCCAACCCGGCGGCAGTTGCTCGGCCAGCCACCGCAGCGTCTGGTCACGCAGCTCCTCGGACGTGAGCGCTTGTACGTCGACAGCCATCGCAAGGCCACCTCTCCTGGCGAGCAACACGGCCGACCGAACGCCGCCGCGAGGCGGAGCGTACCGCCGGGCGCGCGTCCGGATGGGAGCCGCGCCGAGCCCTGGCTCGAAGGCCGGGCCCGAAACCGCCCCTCGGCTCGCTAGCCTGAAGCACGCCGTGACGGCCGACTCCCCTGTTTCTTCCGCTCCGACCGCCGGCGCTTCTCAGAAGCCGTCGCGCCCACCCACCCGGCACCGAGTGCAACGGCTCTGGATCGCGCTCATCGTCGCCGGCATCCCCGTGCTCGCGCTCGTCGCGTTCGCGGCCGGCGAGCGCATCCTCAGTCAGGGAGATGTGCTCGCGGGCGTCGACGTGGCCGGGATCAGCCTCGCGGGCCTCGACGAAACCGCGGTCGCCGAGAAGCTCGAACCGATCGCGGCCCGGCTCGGCTCCGATCCGGTTCGGGTCACGATCGACGGTGAGCTCCGAGTTATCGACCCAACAACGATCGGACTCACGGTCGACGTCCCGGCGACGGCTCGCGCGGCTCGACGTGCCGGACGGGGATCCAACCCGGTCGCGGCGGTCGGGGGCGCGATCCTGCGGCGGTTGCGCGCCGACGAGGTCGCCCTCGCGGTCGAGGTCGACGACGTTCGCCTCGACGCTGTGCTGGAGGCCTGGCGTCGCGACACGGCAAAGGGTCTGCTCAACGGCGACGTGGTCATCGAGGGTGTCGCCGTTCGCCCGGTCGCGCCACGGTCCGGAACCGCCCTGGACATCGGCGACGCACGCGCGGCCCTCCTCGCGGCGTGGCGCGCCGGTGACACCGAACCCACCAAGCTGCCGTACCGCTCCGCGCCACCTGACATCGATCGATCGGCGGTCAACCGGGCAGTCAGACAGGCTCGACGCATCCTGGCGGAGCCGACGCAGGTCACCGTGAGTACCCGGACTCTCACGCTGAGCCCGGGCGACGTGGCGCCCACGTTGACGTTCACGCCGCGCGGCCACAAGCTCGTCGTCGGAGTCAACGTCTCCGCGTTGCGGGTCGCGATCGCGCCGCAGCTCATCGGGCTCGAGCAACCTCCGGTCGACGCGACGTGGACAGTCGATGGCGTGACCGCGACCGTCGTGCCGGCGGTGACCGGACAAGTCCTCGACCTCGACCGGGTCGGCGCGGCGATCGTCGACGGCAAGCACCGGATCGCCGGGCAGCTCCATGTCGTCGAGCCCGATCGGACGACCGCCTGGGCTGAGGGGCTGCGGATCACCGAGCTGGTCTCGACCTACACAACCTCACACAATTGCTGCGAGGGTCGCGTGACGAATATTCATCGGGCCGCCGACGCGCTCGACGGCGCGATCCTCGAGCCCGGGGAGCTCTTCTCGCTCAACGAAACCCTCGGGCCGCGCACGATCGAGCGTGGTTATGTCGCCGCGCCCGCCATCGGCGAGGACCTCGAGCTCGTCGAGGACGTCGGAGGTGGCGTGAGTCAGCTCTCGACGACGCTGTTCAACGCAACGTGGTTCGGCGGCTACAAGGACGTCATTCACGAGGTGCACTCCTTCTACATCTCTCGGTACCCGTTCGGGCGAGAGGCGACGCTGAACTACCCGTCGATCGACAACCAGTTCCGCAACGACTCCGATGCGGGCATCCTCATCAAGACCAGCTACTCCGACACATCGATCACGGTCTCGTTCTACGGCAGCAAGGACGGTCGGTCAGTCACCTCCGAGGGACCCTTCACGCTCGAGACCATCGAGGCGCCCGTCGAGTACGAGCTCGACCTCACGCTGGAGCCTGGAACCCAGGTGATCACGAGTCCGGGTGCGGAGGGCTACGTCGTGCGGAACATCCGGATCATCCACCGCGAGGGCCGGCCCGATGTCCGCCAGACGTTCACTGCCCGATACCGACCTCGGCCGCGCCGCATCTCACTCAACCCGACTCCGGTACCGGCCGTACCCGAGCCGGCGCCGCCCGCGGCCGAGGTGCTGCCGCCCGCCGCCGAACCCACGCCGCCCACCGGCTGACACCCTCCCGGCGACCGCCCGGGGCCGCCCGGCAACCGGCGCGAGCCGCGCTCAGCGCGGGGGCGGATCGCCGCCGTCGGCGCCATGGACGGGCGCGGTCGAGCGCTCGGTCACCGCGGGGGCCTGACCTCGCGCGCGCATGATCCGGTAGAACACCTCGAGCGCAAGGACCGCGATCCCGGCGATCACGCAGCCCTCCGCCAAGACGTCGCTCGGCGGCAGTACCAGCGCGTAGAACTCCCGCACAGGGGTGATCGCGAACGCGAGCACGAACGCGACCACCATCGCACAGACGAGCAGTGCGCGCAGCCGCGTGAACGGACGAGCCAGGATCACCAGGACCCACAGACCGACAGCGAACAACGCGATCGTCGCCGTCGTACGGGACTGGCGGGTCGTGACGTCTTGCGCGCGTGCGAGGGCGAACCCAACCCCGACTGCGATCGCGGCGATGGTTCCGGCCGGGATCGCGAGTCTCAACACCCGAGGCACGAAGCCGGCCACGTAGCGCCGGGTGTTCGGGGCCAGCGCGAGGAAGAACGCGGGAATCCCGATGGTCAGGCTCGAGACGACGGTGAGGTGGCGGGGCAGGAACGGAAACGGCCACGACAGGGCGGCCACGACGACCGCCAGCAACGTGGCGTAGGCCGTCTTGGTGAGGAACAGGTTCGCGACGCGCTCGATGTTGGCGGTCACACGACGGCCTTCCGCGACGACCCCCGGCAACGTTGCGAACCGGCCGTCGAGGAGCACGATCTGTGCGACTGCTCGAGTCGCCGCCGCGCCCGAACCCATCGCGACGCCGATGTCGGCATCCTTCAGCGCGAGCGCATCGTTGACCCCGTCGCCAGTCATCGCGACGACGTGCCCGCGTGATTGGAGCGCGCTCACCATCGCTCGCTTCTGGTGGGGAGACACCCGTCCGTACACGGCGTGGGTGTCCAACACCTCGGCCAGCTCGGCTGGGTCATCCGAGAGCTCACGCGCGTCGATGGGCTCGCCGGTCTCGGTGAGCCCGACCCGGCGAGCGATCGCACCGACCGTGCGGGGGTTGTCTCCGGAGATCACCCGAATGCTCACACCCTGAGCCTCGAAGTACGACAGCGTCTCGGCGGCATCGGGCCGTACCTTCTCCTCGAGCATCACGAGCGCCACCGGCTCGAGATCGGCCGGTCGCGCATCACCGTCGAGAGGTTCGGAGCCATGTGCGAGGAGCAGCACGCGGTACCCGTCAGCCGCGACTTCGTCCGCGCGCGCCCGCACCGGCGCGTGACCGGGCGGCCAGACCATCTCGGGCGCGCCGAGCACCCACGTCCCGTGTTCGCCGAAGTCGGCTGCGCTCCACTTCCGCGCCGAGGAGAACGCGACAACCCGCCGACGCTCCCAACCGTCGGGGGCCGGAAACGCCGCGCCCACCGCGGCGAGGGTCGCGTTCGCGTTCTCGTCATCCGCGAGGGCCCCGAGCGCGGCCCGAGCCATCGGCTCGCCGATCTCGTGCTCGCCGGCGTCCTGCCGAGGGGTGTCCGGCTGACCGACGTCGCGCCGAGAGCTGTCCCGCTCGCGGGCGTCACGCACGTCGGTGTCGTCCACCATCTCGATACGACTGAGCTCGACGATGCCCTCGGTGAGCGTGCCGGTCTTGTCGAGGCACACGACGTCGACCCGAGCGAGGCCTTCGACCGCGGGGAGCTCCTGCACGAGGACCTGCCGCCGAGCAAGGGTGACCGCGGCCACACCGAACGCGATGCTCGTCAGCAGCACCAGACCCTCGGGCACCATCCCGACGACCCCGGCAACGGCCGCGGTGATCGACTCGGTCACGCCGGCATCGCCGCGAAGCTGACTCCAGAACAGAACCGGCGCGACCACGGCGATTGCCCACGTGATGTACTTGAGGATGCGGTTGATCCCGGCGACGAGCTCCGAGCGCACGAGCGTGAACCGACGCGCCTCGATCGCCAGGGTGCGCGCGTAGGCCTCGTCACCGATCCGAGTGGCCTGGAAGCGCCCGCTGCCCGCGACCACGATGCTGCCGGACAGCACCTCGGCGTCGCCGGCGGGCCGCTTGTCGACCGGGTCTGATTCACCGGTGAGCAACGACTCGTCGATCTCGAGCCCGTCGGCAACGCGCACGACTCCGTCGGCGGAGACCTGATCGCCGGTGCGCAGCTCGACGAGCTCATCGGCCACGATCTCGCCGACGGCGATCTCGTGCACGACGCCCTCGCGGACGACGCGCGCGCTGGGCGCGTTGAGCACTGCGAGGCGATCGAGGGTCCGCTTGGCGCGCACCTCTTGGACGATGCCGATGAGGGAGTTGGCCACGAGGACGATGCCGAACAGCGCGTCCGGTAGCGCGCCGAAGGTGAGAATGAGCACAAGCATGGTGCCGAGGATGGCGTTGAACCGAGTGAGCACGTTGGCCCGCACGATCTCGATGAACGTGCGACTCGTCCGGATGCGGGTCTCGTTCACGCGGCCCGCTGCGACGCGCTCGGCCACCGCCGCCGCGTCGAGACCCTCGGCCGGTGTGACGAAACCCGTGCTCGGCGGCGTTACGGTGGCGGGACTCGGTACCGACGCGGCCACGAAGGAGACGGTACTCGGCGGTACTGGCGGACCCCTGCACCGTGACTCCGACCGGTGGGAGTCAGAAATCGTGCTCACCGGCTCACGGCGGGAGGGCGGGCAGGCGGTGCAGCGCTTCATCGAACCCGCCAGCGTGTCGATGGACCCGTCATGACCCATCCGGACCCGCCGCCCATTGCTGCGGGCCGGCGCGCCGCGTACGCGCTCGTCGCGGTCGCGTCGGTGGCCGCGCTCGCGACGGCCGTCCTGGGTAGGGCCGCGGCTGTCATCGCCTGGATCGTCGTCGGTGGGCTCTGTCTCGCCGCGATCGCCTGGGGGCTGCGCAACCACCATCCGGTACCGGCACGAGCCTGGCTGCTGACCGCGGTCGGGGTCTTGTTCTGGATCGCTGCCGGCGTGACCCGGATCTGGTTCGCGGGAAACAGCACCGACGCGGTCGCGACCGACCTGCTGGCGCTGGCCGCATTCATCCCGTTGATGCTCGGGCAGATCGAGCTCGGCCGCCATCGGGGAGATGAGCACCACCGCGACGGGCTGATCGACGGCTGCATCTTCATGCTGGTCGCGCTCCTCGTCGTGTGGGTCACACTCGTCGTACCCGTGGTCGACGGGTCGCCGTCGCCGGACCAACTCGCGGTTGCCGCCTTCCCCTTGCTCGACGTGCTGCTGATCGCGAGCATCATTTGGATCTCGCTCCTGCCGGGTGCCCGATCCGCGGCGTTGGCCTTCTTCATCGGCGCGTTCGCCGTCGTGTTCGTCGTGGACGGCGCGCGGTACCTCGGCTACGACCTGAGCGGGGGCTATCTCATCGCCCTCGCGCTCCTGAGCGGTGGGTTCCTACATCCGTCGTGCCGTCACGCCGCGCAGCGGCCTGACCATGGCGAGGCGGACCGATTGCACCGCGGCAGGCTCGTGCTGCTCGGCATGGCGATGTTCGCCGGGCCCGTCGCCACGATGTTCGTCGAGAACGACTTCGCTGTCGGCAACCTGTTCATCACCGTCTGCGGCCTGACCCTCGTCGCCCTTGTCGTGGTCCGCTTCGTAGACGTCGTGCGGGACAGCGAACACAGTCGGCGGCGATTCCGCGTCATGGCCGAGAGCTTGCCGGTAGGAATCTGCGAGATCGACGCGGATCTCCGCGTCGGTTACGCCAACCCCGAAGCCGACCGACTGACCGGCGCGGCCCTGGAGCAACTCCGAATCGCCGACGTGCTCGACCAGGTCGAACCGATCGACCGCGACACTGTGCAAGCCGCGCTGTCCGCGGTGCGAGCGGGCACACCCAAGAAGGTCGTGGTGCAGCTCCGCGCCGAACCCGGCGACGTTCGCTGGATCCAGCTGCGCGCCACGCCGATGCCCGGCGCGCACGAGCGCGGCGTCGCTGTCCTCGCATCGATGCTGGACATCACCCAGCTCAAGACCGCACAGGCCCGGCTCAAACGCCAGGCAACCCATGATCCGCTCACCGGGCTGCCCAACCGGCGGCTGCTCACCGACGAGGCCCTGGGGGCGATCGAGCGAGCGGCCCGCCACCCCGTGCCGATCGGCATGCTGTTCTGCGATCTCGACGGCTTCAAGGAGGTGAACGACGAGCTCGGCCACGAAGCGGGAGATCATCTCCTCGTCGAGATCGGGCGGCGCCTGGCCGAGACGGTGCGCACCATCGACACGGTGGCCCGCATGGGCGGCGACGAGTTCGTCGTGCTCTGCGAAGACGCCGGAACCCGCGACGATCTGGAGCGACTGGCGCGGCGCATCGTCGCGGCGACCAACCGGCCGATCGAGATCGACGGACGATCGGTCGTCGTCGGCGTGAGCGTCGGCGTCGCCCTCGCCGGTGAGCACACCCGTGCCGCCGGACTGTTGCGGGAGGCGGACTCGGCGATGTATCGAGCCAAGGCCCTCGGTCGCAACCGGGTCGAGTTCGCGGACTCGACCCACCGGGACCTCGCACCCCGGGACCTCGCGCCGCAGAGCTGACACCGCAGACCTGAGCGAGACCCGGCCGAAACGGGCACGAGCTCAGCGGAAGTCGCGGGACTGCATCACGTCGGCGAGCGAGATCGGCAGTGGCGCGATGCGCTGCGCCACCAGGTTCGTCACGCCCTGGTGGCGCTCGAGGATCCCGCGGACCCGCAACGCCGGCGCGACCCGAGCAATCTTGCGGAACCGTCTCCACACCCCGGACGCGCAGATCACGTTCACGAGGCCGGTCTCGTCTTCCAGGTTGAGGAAGACCGTGCCCTTGGCGGTGTGAGGCTGCTGGCGGTGCGTCACCACACCGGCCACCTCGACGACCCGGCGGGGCTCGTGGACCCGCAGGTCCGCGGCCGTGATCACTCCGGCTGCCGCGAGCTCGGCCCGAACGAACTCGGTGGGATGCCGCCCGGGCGACAGGCCTGTCGCCCACAGGTCGGCCGCGGTCTCTTCCACCTCGGTCATCCCGGGCAGCGCCGGCGCCTCCACACCGATCGCGATCCCCGGCAACTTGTCGGCCCGGGCATCACGCAGCGCCCCCGCGGCCCACAACCCGGCTCTCCGGTCGACGCCGAAGCACGCCTGGAACGCGCCCGCGGTCGCCAGGGCTTCGAGCGCGTCGACCGGCGCGTCGGTGCGGCGGGTGAAGTCGGCGAGATCTACGAACGGCTCGACGGCTCGCTCGGTATCGATCCGCTCCGTCAGCGCGTCATGCAGGCCGCGCACGTAGCGCAACCCGATCCGTACGGCATGCACCGACGAGTCGGCATGCCACCCTTCGACCGGCCGACCGATGGGCCCTTCGTCACCGGTACGCGCTTCGAGGGTGCAGGCGCGCCGCGACGCGTTGACGTCGGGACCGAGCACCTCGACACCGTGCCGGCGACCGTCACGAACCAGGGTGTGCGGGGAGTAGAACCCCATCGGCTGTGCGTTGAGGAGCGCGCACGTGAACTCGGCCGGGTGGTGGAGCTTGATCCAGGCGCTCGCGTACACGAGGTAGGCGAAGCTCACCGAGTGACTCTCGGGAAAGCCGAAGTCGGCGAACGCCTCCAGCTTGTGCGCGATCGCCTCGGCGGTCTCTCCGGTGATGCCGTTGGCGGCCATCCCTTCCATGAGCCGGACCCGCATCCGGGCCATGCGTTGATGGGACCGCTTCGAGCCCATTGCCTGGCGGAGCTGGTCGGCTTCGCCCGGTGAGAACCCGGCCACGTCGACGGCCATCTGCATGAGCTGTTCTTGGAACAGCGGCACCCCGAGCGTCTTGGCCAGGCACGGTTCGAGGAGCGGATGCAGGTAGGTGACCGCTTCCTCGCCGTTTCGTCTCCGCAGGTAGGGATGCACCGAACCGCCCTGGATGGGGCCCGGGCGGATGAGCGCGACCTCCACCACCAGGTCGTAGAAGCACTCGGGCCGCAACCGCGGCAAGGTCGCCATCTGGGCGCGACTCTCCACCTGGAACACGCCCACGGTGTCGGCCGCGCTCAACAGCTCGTACACCTCGGCCTCCTGGGCGATGGTGGCGAGGTCGACCTCCAGCCCCTCGTGGTCACGAATGAGGTCGACCGCGAGATGCAACATGGTGAGCATCCCGAGGCCGAGCAGGTCGAACTTCACCAGGCCGGCCGCGGCGCAGTCGTCCTTGTCCCACTGGAGCACCGACCGGTTCTCCATGCGGGCCCACTCCACCGGGCAGCACTCGACGAGCGGCCGGTCGGCCATCACCATCCCACCCGAGTGGATGCCGAGGTGACGGGGGAAATCGAGCACCTGGGTCGCGAGGTCGAGCACCAGCGGCGGTACCGCCGGGCCGCCACCGTCCCCATCCGGACCGCTATCCGAACCGCTGTCCAACCCTTCGAAGGACGCGTGGCTGTGACCCCACCGGTCCACCTGCTTGGCCAGCGCGTCGGCGTGACCGGGTGACAGACCACACACCTTGGCCATCTCGGCCAGCGCGGAACGCGGCCGGTACGTGATCACGTTCGCGACCTGCGCGGCGCGGTCGCGTCCGTAGCGGGCGTACACGTACTGGATCACCTCCTCTCGACGCTCGTGTTCGATGTCGAGGTCGATGTCGGGTGGCCCGTCACGTTCGGGCGAGAGGAACCGCTCGAACAGCAGCTCGAGCGCGACCGCGTCGGCCTTGGTGACCCCGAGCGCGTAGCAGACCGCGCTGTTCGCGGCGCTCCCCCGCCCTTGGCAGTAGATGTTCTCCCGTCGACAGAAGTCGACGATGTCGTGCAGCAGGAGGAAGTACCCGGCAAATCCGAGCGCCTCGATCACCTCGAGCTCATGGTCGATCTGCCGTTGGGCCTGCTGATGGCGCGGATGGGTCGACGGGTAGTACACCGCCGCGCCCCGCCGGACGAGCTCGCGCAGCCAGCTCATGTCGGTGTGGCCGTCGGGCACCGGATAGTCCGGCAAGTCGGGCACGGCAATGCGCAGGTCGAACGCGCACGCCTCGGCGATCTCGACCGTACGGGCCACCGCGCCGGGGTAGCGGGCAAAGCGACGCGCTTGCTCGCCGGGGCGGCGCAGGTGCGCGAACGGCGCCGCGGGGAGCCAACCATCGAGCTCGTCGAGTGACCGACGGGACCGGATCGCGGCGAGGGCGTGTGCGAGCTGTGACCGGTCGGGGGTCGCGTAGTGCACGTTGTTGGTGACCACCACCTCTACCCCGACACGCGCCGCGACGGTCGCGAGCGCGTCGTTGCGCGAGCGGTCGAGCGGGTCGCCGTGGTCCCACAGCTCGGCGAGCACGCGGTCACGACCGAACGCGGCGACGAGCCGTTCGAGCTCGTATTGCGCGCGGGCCGGACCGTCACCCACGAGCGCGGCCGGCACCGTGCCCTTGCGACACCCCGTGAGCACGAACCACCCACCGTGGTACGCGCCGGCGAGCTGGTCGAGGGTGAGGCGCGGGGCTCCCTTCTCGCCGCGTAGCTGAGCTTCGCTGATCGCCCGCGCGAGGTGGGCGTAGCCCTGCGGCCCGTCGGCGAGCACGACGAGATGCGAACCGGGCGGATCGGCAACCCCGTTGGACGGACGGTGCGGTGCGTCGAGGGTCAGCTCGGCGCCGAAGACCGTAGCCAGCCCGACGGGCCGGGCGGCCTCGGCGAACCGTACGACCCCGTAGCAGCCGTCATGGTCGGTGACCGCGAGGCCGGCCAAACCCAACCGGTGGGCTTCCTCCACCAGCTCCTCGGCATGGCTCGCGCCGTCGAGGAAGGAGAAGTTGGTGTGACAGTGCAGCTCCGCGTACCGATCTGTGCCCATGGGTCTTTCCGTCTCGGCCCGTCCGCGTTCGCCGGGGTCCGAGACCGTACCGAACATATGTTCGCCCCGTCCATCGGCCCC
>DASRPD010000085.1:0-2984 GCA_035646535.1 Acidimicrobiia bacterium | reverse complement strand
GACCAAACCGGGCGTGTCGAACTTGCTCGAGATCCTCGCCGCCGCCACCGACCGACCGGTCGCCGCGGTCGAAGCCGAGTTCGGCGGTTCGGGGTACGGGGCGCTCAAGACGACGGTCGCCGAGGCCGTGGTGGAGGTCTTGGCGCCGCTCCAGGAACGCTACGCCGTGGTGGCGGCCGACCCGGGTGAGGTCGACCGCGTGCTCGCAGCCGGCGCCGAGCGGGCGCGGGCCATCGCGGGCGGGGTCATGGACCGGGTCCGCTCGGCATCCGGACTCTTGGCCCCCACTCCCGCCTGACCGCGCCTGCGCGTTGGTGCACTTGCCGTCGCCAGACGGGGGTCGCGCGCACCAACGCGGGTACGGGCGTCAGCTCAGCTGAAGACGAAGTTGCTCAGGGCCTCTTGAAACGGTCGGAAGATCGTGCCGAACACGTCCAACCAGAAGACGAGCACGAACAGGACGAGGAATCCGTAGGGACGGAAGCGGTACCAGCCCGGAAGCCACGCCTCGGGCAGGACGCGCTCGATGAGCGACGACCCGTCGAGCGGCGGAATCGGCAAGAGGTTGAACAGCCCGAGCAGGAGATTCGCGAACGCGAACCAGAACAGCACCTGCAGGCCGATCGGCAGATCGGTGAACGCCGCGTAGTAGACCCCGCTCGACGACCGGTAGAGCCATCTCGCGGCGAGCGCCGCGAGCGCCATGAGCAAGAAGTTCGTCGCCGGCCCGGCAAGGCCGACGTACAGCATCTGGCGGCGGGGATGACGCAGCTTGTTCGGGTTGACGGGCACCGGTTTTGCCCAACCGAACGCACCGACGCCCAGGAACGTCATCATCGCCGGAAGGATGATCGAGCCGAACGGATCGATATGCGGGATGGGGTTCAGCGTGAGGCGCCCGGCCCGCTTGGCGGTGTCGTCACCGAACGCCAGCGCAACGGCGCCGTGGCTGATCTCGTGGAGGATGATGGCCACGAACAGGCAACCGAAATAGACGAGTTGATCTTGCAGCTCCATCGCGAATCAGCCGGCGCGAGTCTCGAGGCGAACCGAGCCGGCAGACCGTCGCGAGGTCCTCAGCGGCGCTGGGAAGCGCAGCTGATGCACTGCCCGGCCATCGGCATCGCCTCGAGGCGAGGCTCGGCGATCGGAGCGCCACAGTCCGAGCAGGTCCCGTAGGTTCCCGCGGCGAACTTGGCCAGCGCGGCGTCGATCTCCTCGAGGGTCTCCACGAGGCTGGCGACGAGAGCCTCCACCTCGCCGCGCTCGGCGGTGACCTGGCCCGAGTCCGCGAACCCCTCGTCGAAGTCCAGCTCCGCGCCGGGACCGTGTCCGAGCTGGCGGAGCTGTTCGACGATGCGCACGCGCTCAATGGCCAATTCGTCGCGCAAGGACGCGTGGGTGAGCTCGGTCATGGCCTCAGGCTACTTCTCGGACCGGGCGCGAGGGTGCGCGACGTCGTACACCGCCCGGAGCCGTTCGGGTGACACCTTCGTGTACACCTGGGTCGTGGAGAGGCTGACGTGGCCGAGGAGCTCCTGAACGACCCGGATATCGGCGCCGTGATCGAGCATGTGGGTCGCACAGGAGTGGCGCAGCACGTGGGGCGACAGTCGGGTCTCCAACCCCACCTGGCGGCCTGCCTCACCCACGATCTTCCAGCAGCCCTGGCGGGTGAGACGCCCCCCACGGGCGTTGAGGAAGACTGCGTCACCGTCGGCCCGGGTCCGGGCCCTCGGGCGTTCGAGGGCCGGCCGGCCGGCGGTCAGGTACTCGCCCAAGGCCCGTCGGGCGGTGCGGCCGATCGGAACCAACCGCTCCTTGGCACCTTTGCCGAACACTCGAAGCAGGCCCGCCTCGAGGTCGATGTCGGGCCGGTCCAGCCCGACCAGCTCACTGATCCTGAGGCCGCCCGCATAGAGCGTCTCGAGGATGGCCCGGTCACGTCGGGCGCGCGGCTCACCACCAACCGCCGCGCCGAGCAGCGCCTCGACCTCGGTCTCGGTCAACGCCTTGGGAATCCCTTGGGGGACCCGCGGCGCTCCCACCTCCTCAGACGGATCGACCGCTTCCTCGCCCTCGTCCACGCAGAATCGGTGGAACGACCGCACCGCCGCGACCGCTCGAGCGATCGATGATCGGGCGAACCGAGGGTCGCCATCCTCGTCCTGGGCCGCCTCGAGCGTCTGCACGTAGTCGACGACGACACGCTCGGCGACCGATCGGGGATCGTCGATCCCACGGGCGCGCAGGTAGCCGGCGTATCGACGCAGATCGCGTCGGTACGCCGCCAGCGTGTTGGCGGCGAGACCGCGTTCGACAGCCAGCCAGGTGTCGTGCTCGTCGAGCAGGCGACCGAGCCGGTCCCTGCTCACCGTTGCGGGGCGACGAGCTCGCGCGCGAGCAACAGGCCGATGATCGTCTTGGCGTCTACGAGCTCGCGCGCCGACACCAGGCGCTCGGTGTCCCCGAGCGGGATTCGTTCGACCGTCATCGCACGCTCCTCGGGACCCTCGGGCCGGGACCCGCCGAGATCGGTCAGGTCGAAGGCCGCGAAGATGTATGCGTATTCGTCGCAGAAACCGGGGCTGTTGTAGCACTCGGCCAGCGAGACCATTCTCCCGGCTGCGAGGCCCAGCTCCTCGGCGAGCTCGCGCGTGGCCGTCGCCTCCGGGGTCTCGCCGTCCACGTCGCGCTTGCCCGCAGGGGCTTCGAGCAACGTCGAGTCGACCGCCGCGCGGTACTGACGAACCAGCACCGCTCGACCGTCGTCGTCGATCGGGATGATGGTCACCGCTCCGGGATGGCGAACCACGTCGCGCTGGTGGCGGACTCCGTCGGGAGCCGCGACCGTCAGCCGTTCGACCTCGAAGAACCCGGCGCGAGCGATCGCCTCGGATGCGACGATCCGAAATCCCGGGTCGTCGTCTTCAGCCACCCGCGCGCCGCTTGGCGGGGTTGTGACCCCATTCGGCAGCGGTCCC
>DASRPD010000084.1:0-35567 GCA_035646535.1 Acidimicrobiia bacterium | reverse complement strand
GCGAGTTGCCGCTCGAGGCGGAGTCGTCGGAAGTCGGGGCTCCGGCAGCAGATGTAGACGTGCTTGGGGCGGGCTGGGAGGCTAGTTCCATGAACACTTCGGACACGAAGCACGTGTCCGCGGTGCTCACGACGCCTACACCCACGTACCGGAACCCCGGATCTATGAGATTTGCGTAGTGACCGGGGGAGTTGATGAGCGCTTGCGCGATGGACCCGGTATCGGGGCCCATCCCGACGTTCTCGCCGAGGCGGTGCCAGTTGGCGGAGACGCCGTCGGGGAGATTGGAGTGGAAGATGTCGCCGGCGTTGGCCATGGTCTGGGCCCAGCCGGACGCCTTGTTGGAGAGTCCGCCGTCCGATTCGAGGGCAGGGAGGCCGCGGCCGGCGCGCACGGAGTTTGCGCTGGAGATGAAGCCGCCGGCGCTGCAGTCGACCGCGTGCGCGGCAGTCGGGGCGAGGGCCACGAGGCCGGTCGAGCCGAATGTCAGCAGCAGTGCGAGCGTGAGCTTGCGCATTCGAGCCCCCTTCCTCCCTCGTCGCCCGCGCACGGGCGCTTTCCCTGACCCGATGGGCATCGGCGCACAGCCGGCTGGGCTTGAGAGCGTTCGCCGGGCGCCCCGGGGAGTTGTGCCCCGGTTGTGAGAGCTCTGCCCCGGAGCGCCCACATCCGCTGATTCCCGGTCACCCGCTCCGACCTGACGCCCGCCGAATCCCCCTTCTTGGCCGATTCGGCGGGCGATTAAGCGAAACGTGCCGGTCCTTTCGACGGGCGTCTTGGTCGATTCGGCGGGCGATTCGGCGAATCGTGCCGGTCCTTTCGACGGGCGTCTTGGCCGATTCGGCGGGCGATTCGGCGAAGAGGGGGCAGGCGGGACGTGGTGGTGGCCCGGTCGGGTGGGGTTCGGCTAAGCCGTACTGCGTGAATCTCGCCGCGCTCCTGCTCGCCGCCGCGCCGGAGCGTCCCGACGCTCCGGCCCTGCGATTCGACGACGTGACCGTCAGCCACGGTGACCTGCGAGCGGAATCGGGGCGCCTCGCCGCCGGCCTGGTCGGCGCGGGAGTTCGTCCCGGCGATCGGGTCGTCCTCGCCTACCCCAACTCGGTTGACTTCGTCACCGCGTACATCGGCGTGTTGACGTGCGGAGCGGTGGCGGTGCCGCTGAATCCGACCTCACCCGCTCCCGAGGTGAACGCGCAGCTCGACGAGGTCGACCCGCGGTTCCGCCTCGGCGTTCTCGCGGGCGGGGTCACCGTGGCGGAGACAGCCGCGGCCGAGCCGATGGAGCCGGTCGAACGGGGCGACGACGACCTGGCCGCCCTGTTGTTCACGGCCGGTACGGCCGGCGCGCCCAAGGCGGCGATGCTCACCCATGGGAACCTGGCCGCCAACGTCGAACAGGTCCAACGCCATCCCGGCATGCGCATCCATGCCGATGACGTCGCCCTGGTAGTGCTCCCGTTCTTTCACATCTTCGGGCTCAACGTCGTGCTGGGCACCGCGCTCGCTGCGGGTGCGTGCGTGATGGTCGCGGCCGAGTTCCACGCCGAAGCGACGGCCGCGTTGATCGCGAGCGAACGCATCACCGTGGTGGCCGGGGTCCCGTCCATGTTCGCGGCGTGGGTCGGTCTCCCGCCGGGCCGGGATTCGGACTTCTCCGGGGTTCGCCTCGCCGTGTCCGGCGCGGCCCACCTTCCGATCGCCGTCGCGGGCAGCTTTCGCGAGCGCTACGGCGTGGCTGTGCGCGAGGGCTACGGCCTCACCGAGGCTTCACCCATCGTCACGACGACCGCGGTCGATGCCACACTGCGTCCCGGTTCGATCGGCCCCCCACTCCCCGGTGTCGAGGTGCGCATCGTCGACGAGGACGGCGGTGACGTGTTCGCCGGTGACCCCGGTGAGATCTGGGTGCGAGGCCCGAGCGTCTTTCCCGGGTACTGGGGTAACGCCGAGGCCACGGCGCGCGTCCTGACCCCCGACGGGTGGCTGCGCACGGGCGACATTGCGGTCGCCGATGACGACGGCTATCTCTCGCTCGTCGATCGTGCGAAGGACCTCGTCATCGTGTCCGGCTTCAACGTGTACCCCGCCGAGGTGGAGGCGGTGCTGCGGGCCCACCCCGACGTCGCCGACGTCGCCGTGGCGGGCGTGGCGGACCCCCGCAGCGGTGAGGCGCTGGCCGCGTACATCGTCGCCGCCGGGTCCCGATCCGGACCGAGCGACGCCACGCTGCGGGCCTTCGTTGGCGAGCGGCTCGCTCGCTACAAGGTTCCGACGACCTTCGAGCTGGTGGACGAGCTGCCGCGCAATCGGCTGGGCAAGCTGTTGCGGCGCGAGCTGGGCGCCCGGTCGGATCCGTCGGTCCCGCCGCCGTCCGGATCTTCCGGCTGAGCCCAGCCGGCATCGTCCGCGCGTCGGCGTCCGGGCCCCGACGCGCTCAGCCAGAAGCCCGAGTAGATGACGGTGATGCCCACCGCGAGCGACAGCGTGAATGCCTCGTCGTCACCCGCCAAGCCCTGCACGAGCCCTCCACTCGAGAGTACGAGCGTTCCCGCCGCGATGAGCGCGTTCGCGCCGGCCCGTCGGGCGGCCCCGGGGACCCCGCGCCGCCGGGCGAGCTCGACCGCCGACCAGATCGCGCCGGCGAGGATCACGACCGCGCCGAGACCACTGCCGGCGGCCGCTGCCACCCGCGGGAAGACGCCGAAGACCGTCTTGCCGACCGGGATCGACGTGTCACCGGCGACCGACGCCATCGGTGCCGTGAGCAGTACCCCGGTGGCGAGGCCGCTCGCCAACACCAGGGCCCATTGCGTTCGGCGCCCGACCGCGGACCCGAACAGCAGGTACACGGTGCCCAGCGCGAGCCACGGCACGTTGAGGATGGCCCCGAGCAGGTAGAACACCCGAAACGTCCCGTTGTCCCAGCCGGTGGCCGTCCCGAGGGCCAAGGCGACCGCAGCGAGGGCGAACATGGCCAGCGCCACCGTCCACGCGAGCTCGTGTGGCCGGCGGTCTCGGGTGTAGCGGACCAGCATGGCCTGCGCGAACAGGGTCGCGATCGCCGTTGCTGCGAAGGCCGACGCCGAGACCATGGCTCGTGACGATAGGCCGCCGTCGGCCGCCGCCCCACTTTGTGAGCTTGTGCACAAGCGCGGGTACGATGGCCCATACCTCCCACCCCTGACCGGCCGGGTCGGGAACCTGGTGACGGGGGCGCGGGCCCAGGAGGGGACGGGGTGTCAGACCGACGGATCCCCGAGGCGACGGTCGCCCGGCTGCCCCTGTACCACCGGGCGCTGCTCGAGACGGCGGAGTCGGGCGTCGGCACCGTGTCGTCGCAGGATCTCGCCACGCGGGCCGGGGTCAACGCAGCCAAGGTCCGCAAGGACCTGTCTCACCTGGGGTCCTACGGCACCCGGGGGGTCGGCTACGAGGTCGACCACCTCGTCCACGAGATCTCTCGCGAGCTCGGCCTGACCCAGGACTGGCCGGTCATCATCGTCGGGCTCGGCAACCTCGGCCAGGCCCTGGCCAACTACCGCGGGTTCGATGCTCGCGGCTTTCGCGTCGCCGCGCTCATCGACGCGGACGAGAAAAAACGTGGTCGGCGGGTCGCGGGCACGACCGTCGAGGGACTCGACGCGCTCGAGCGGGTCGTCGCCGAGCGGGAGATTGCGGTGGGTATCATCGCCACCCCGGCGGGTTCGGCCCAAGAGGTCGCCGACCTCCTCGTCGCCGCCGGCGTACGGTCTATTCTCAATTTCGCCCCAACGGTCGTGACCGTGCCCGACGACGTGTCGTTGCGAAAGGTCGACCTCGCGATGGAGCTCCAGATCTTGAGCTTCTACCAATCCCGGCGGGCCGACAGTTCCGACACCGCCGACCGTGACGCGCCGGTCCCCGAGGCCACCGGCGCATGATGCCGAAGTGGCGCGTCCGGTGAGCGCCCCGCGCCCGGCGACGGTCGGGTATCCGGCGAACCTTCTCGTGCGGGGCCGGCGCTGCGTCGTCGTCGGGGCGGGGCGGATCGCGGCGCGCAAGATCGAAGCGCAACTCGCCGCCGAGGCTCGGGTCCACGTGATCGCGCCCGACGTGGGCGCCGAGGTTCGCGCCTGGGCCGCCGCCGGTGAGGTCACCCTCGCCGAGCGGCGTTTCGTCCCGTCCGACCTCGACGACGCCTGGCTGGTCACGACGGCCACCGGACGGGCCGAGGTCGACCGCTCGGTCTTCGAGGCCGGCGAGGCCCGGCGGATCTGGGTGAACTCGGCCGATGACCCCGAGCACTGCTCGTTCACGCTCATGTCAGTCGTCCGGCAGGGCGATCTGGTCGTCGCGATCGGCTCGAACGGGCGCAGTCCTGCCCTGGCGACCTACCTGCGCGACCATGTTCGAGACGAGATGGGACCCG
Organism: Acidimicrobiia bacterium; assembly: GCA_035646535.1. Lineage (GTDB taxonomy): Bacteria > Actinomycetota > Acidimicrobiia > IMCC26256 > JANYLB01 > DASRPD01. The sequence continues at coordinate 31,156 of DASRPD010000084.1, read as the reverse complement.
AGTGGGCAGCCCTGCTGGAGCTGCTGTCGGAGGCGAGGGAAGAGATGCGGGCCGGGGGACGTTCGAGCGAGACGGCCGACTGGCGACGGGCCCTGGATTCCGGCATCCTCGACCTGGTCCGCGAGGGTCGCGAGGCCGAGGCCAAGGAGTTGCTGCGATCGTGTCTGTGATCGTCGTCGGCTTGAATCATCGCACCGCGCCCGTCGAGGTGCTGGAACGGGTCACGGTCCCGCCGAGCCAGCTCACCAAGGCGCTCGATGCCCTTGCCGGCAGCGAGCACCTCGCCGAGGCGGTCGTGCTCTCCACGTGCAACCGGATCGAGGTGTATGCACGGGCGACCCGCTTCCATGCCGCGGTGCAAGACATCGTGGAGTTCCTCGCCGATCAGTCGTCGCTCGTGCCCGATGACCTCATCGAGCACCTCTACACGTACCACGACGATGCTGCCATCACGCATCTCTTCGGCGTAGCCGGCGGGGTGGATTCGATGATCGTCGGTGAGGGCGAGATTCTCGGCCAGGTCCGCGAGGCTTGGCTCGTCGCCCAGTCCCACGGTCGGGCGGGCACGCTGTTGCCACGCGTGTTCCGCCACGCGGTCGAGGTCGGGAAACGCTCCCGCACCGAGACCGACATCGGTCGACACGCCGCGTCGGTCGCGTCGGCCGCGGTGGCGCTCGCCGGAAAGACCCTCGGGTCGTTGGAAGGTCGACGGGTGCTCGTGGTGGGCGCAGGGGAGGTCGGCGAAGGCACGGCGGTGGCCCTCGCCGGCGCGGGCGTGTCCGAGGTCGTGGTGGCCAACCGCACCGGCGCGAGGGCGCACGCGTTGGCCCGCCGCGTCGACGGCCGCGCCATCCCCATCGACGACGTCGCCGACGCGCTCGTCGAGACCGACGTACTCCTGTGCACCACCAGCGCGACCGATGTCATCGTCGAACGAGACGACATCGAGCACGTGATGGAACGCCGCGGCGGGCGTGCGCTGCTCATCGTCGACGTTGCCGTCCCGCGCGACGTCGATCCCGGCGTCGGTCAGGTGTTCGGCGTGTCTCTGCTCGACATCGATGATCTCAAGGCGTTCGCCGACGCCTCGCTCGAGCAGCGGCGTCGCGAGGTCGTGAAGGTGCGGACGATCGTCGCCGATGCCCTTGAGCGATTCCAGGTCGATCGTTCCGCCCGCCAGCTCGCGCCGCTCGTGTCGGCGCTGCGCGGCCGGGCCGAGATGTGGCGCACCGGCGAGCTCCACCGGTTCCGGAACCGGCTCGCCGGTCTCGACGCTGATCAGCGGGCGGCGGTGGAGGCCCTCACCGAGGGCATCGTCAACAAGCTGCTGCACGATCCGACCGTCCGACTCAAGGAAGCGGCGGGTACCGGCACGGGAGAGCTGTACGCGGACGCGCTGACGGCGCTGTTCGACCTCCCCGAGCTCCCCGAGCGCTCCGACTCATCCGATCCATGACCGCTGTCCTGCGGGTCGCGACCCGCGGGAGCGCCCTGGCCCGGTCCCAGACTGATCGGGTCATCGCTGCGCTGGGCGTCGATGCCGAGCCGGTCATCGTGCAGACGCGCGGCGACAAGGACCGGACCAGCCCGATCCACGTGATCGCGGGAACGGGCGTGTTCGTCAAGGAAGTGCAAGAAGCCGTCCTCGATCACCGCGCGGATCTCGCCGTGCACTCGGCGAAGGACCTGCCGGCCCGGCCCGTCGACGGACTCGTCATCGGCGCGTTCCCCAAGCGGGGCGACCCGCGCGACGCGCTGGTCGGTTCGACGCTCGCCGGGCTCGGCGCCGGCGCGACCGTCGCCACCGGCTCGGTGCGCCGCCGCGCCCAGCTCGCGAACCTGCGGCCCGACCTGACGTTCGCGGAGCTGCGGGGCAACGTGGCCACCCGAATCGACAAGGCGGCCGAGTTCGCCGCGGTCGTGATCGCATTCGCCGCGCTCGAGCGACTCGACCTGACCGCCCGGGCCGCCGAGGTGTTGGACCCGACCACGATGCTGCCCCAGGTCGGCCAGGGCGCGCTCGCGGTGGAGTGTCGCGCCGACGACGCCGAGGTACGCGATCGGCTCGCGGCGGTCGATGATGCACCGACGCGCGCCGCGGTCGAAGCCGAGCGGGCCTACCTGGCCGAGCTCGGCAGCGGATGTGATCTGCCGATCGGCGCGCTTGCCCACTGGTTCCCGGACGACACCGTCACGTTGCACGCGTTGTTGGCGTCGGTCGACGGTCACATCGTGTTGCGGGCCACGATCACCGATAGCGATCCTGTCGCCGCCGGTCGTGCCGCCGCCGAGCAACTCCTTCATCGCGACGGCGGCGCGAGCCTTCTCGCCGACGCGGGGCTGCGCCGATGACGGTGTTTCTCGTCGGGGCCGGTCCCGGTGACCCCGGTCTGCTCACCGTGCGCGGCGCCGACCTCCTCGCCCAGGCCGATGTCGTGGTCTTCGACCGGCTCGCCGCGCCGAGCCTCGTCGATCTCGCGCCACCGACGGCCGAGCGGATCGATGTGGGCAAGGCGCCCGGGCGGGTTGCGATGGACCAGGACGGCATCAACGCGGTGCTCACCGACCGGGGCCGGCGCGGCCTGAGCGTCGTGCGACTGAAGGGCGGCGATCCGTTCGTCTTCGGACGCGGGGGCGAGGAGGCCGAGGCGCTGGCCACCGCCGGGGTCGCCTTCGAGGTCGTCCCCGGGATCACGAGCTCGATCGCGGCGCCCGCCTACGCCGGGATCCCGGTCACCCACCGGGGAGTCTCGACGCACTTCACCGTCGTGACCGGCCATGAGGATCCGGCCAAGGGTCGCTCCGACGTCGACTGGGAAGCCGTGGCGCGCGTGGGCGGCACGCTCGTGATCCTCATGGGCGCGGGTCACATCGGTCACATCGCCCAGCGGCTGCGCGCCGGGGGGCTCGCGCCGGACACACCCGTCGCGGCCGTGCGGGCGGGCACCCGACCCGACCAACACACCATTCGCACCACCCTCGGCGCCGTGGCCGATGACGCCGCGGGGGTCGGGATCCGTCCCCCCTCGGCCATCGTCGTCGGCGCGGTGGCCGCGCTTGACCTGTCGTGGTTCGAGCGGCGCCCGCTGTTCGGCCGGAGGGTTGTCGTGACCCGAGCCCGAGGCCAGGCCAGCCGGCTGACCGCGCGTCTGGAGGCGCTGGGCGCCGAGGTGGTCGAGCTGCCATCGATCGCGGTGGAGCCGATCGACTTCGACATCCCGAACCTCGAGCGCTACGCATGGATCGTGTTCACGTCGGTGAACGGTGTCGAGCACTTCTTCACCCGGGCGATCGACGGTCGTGGCCTCGACGCGCGGGCGCTCGCGCACCTGCGCATCGCGGCGATCGGACCGGGAACCGCGGGCGCGCTGGCCCGCCGTGGCCTGCGCGTCGACCTGGTGCCCGAGCGATTCGTCGCCGAGTCGCTCCTCGAGTCGTTCCCCGTCCCCGGCGCGCCCGGTGAGCGGGTGCTCCTCGCTCAGGCGGAGATCGCCCGCGAGGTCCTGCCCGAGGGACTGGGTGCCCTCGGCCGCGCCGTGGACGTCCTCGCCGTCTACCGCACCCACACCGCGACACCCGACCCGTCCCGGCTCGAGGTGGTGCGGGGCGGCGCCATCGACGCGGTCACGTTCACGTCGGCATCGACGGTCACCAACTTCTGTGATCTCGTCGGCACCGTCGCCGATCCGCCACCCGCGGTCATCTCGATCGGGCCGATCACGTCGGCCACCGCGTCCGAACGCGGCCTGGCGGTCACCGCCGAGGCCGACCCGCACACGATCGACGGCCTCGTCCAAGCCCTGCTCGCGGTCTTCGATTCCGAGTCGCGCTGGGGATCAATTCGCTAGATCGGTGAGGCTGAGCCTCTGCTGTCCTTCGACACCAAAGAGATTGGCGTTTTCGAACTTCGGCTTCTTGGCTCGGATCTTCTTGAAGGCGTTGAGCAGCTCAGCCGAGCGAACGTAGTAGCGGCCCCGAGTCTCGCCGTGCGATGCAAGGAGACCGCAGCCCACCAATGCACGGAGATCGCGACTGGCGGTGGGTACATCGATGACATCCCCCTCGGACTCTTCGACCGCCACGCGGTACGAGGCATTCCGGATACGCAGGCCTCGGGCGGCATCCGAGAGCGGCCCCACGACGCGCTCGGGGAGTCTTCGGGTCAGTGCGAAGTTCCAGCACACGTCCCACAACTCCTCTGCTTCCTGGACGCGCCAGAGCATTGTTTCTGCGCACTGGTAATGCGCGTTCAGGCAGAAGCGTATCCAAGCCCGCGCATCATGCTCAGGGTGCCATTCACCACGGCCCACCTTCTCCAGAATGTCGTAGTACGGCTGAGTGTTGCGTCCCAGGTATTCCTCGATGGAGGAGAACACGGGGCTCACGATGCGCTCGCGCGCGAGTACAAGCGTTTGCAGGCAACGACCCATCCGCCCATTGCCATCGCTGAAGGGGTGGATCATGACGAGACTGAGGTGCGCCATCGCCGCACGCACAAGGACGGGCCCGTCGTGGGCATGTACGCAGTCGAGCAGTTCCCCCATGAGACCGGGAACCATCTCGGCGGGAGGTCCTTCGTAGACGGTTTCACCGTCGCTCTCACGCTGCACGAAGATCGCGCCCAGGCGATACCTACCGGGTCGCTTCGACAGGTCGTACTTCATCATCATGAAATGGAGTGACCTCACCAGCTGCTCGTTGATGTCGAAGTCGACGTCGTCCGCGAGCTGTAGCACGTAGGTCATCGCGTCCCGGTAGCCCTGGAGCGCGGAGACGGTCTCCGTGGCCGCGTCGAGGGCCTCCTCGTTCTCCACTGCCGCCATCACGTCCTCCAATGACGCGTGGTAGCCCTCGATGGAGTTGGAGCCCTGGACGGCCTTGGCGAACACGAGCCGACGCAGCCCCCCATACCAGCGCCGTGGTTCGGCGACGCGGAATCGGAGGCTCTTGCGGCGCTCCTCGATCTTCGCGATCGCCTCGAGCTCGATCTCTTGGAGGCGGGGCGTCTCGTAGATCATGGGGAGATCATATAATCATTTTGCGTTGTGCACAAGTGATTCTATGATTTGCTCTGATATTTCCTCGAGCGGCCACGTATGACCTTCAGAATAGCGACAGATTGAGCACGGAGAAGCGGTCGCAGGTCGCAAGACTGCTCACTCTCAGCTCGAACTGAGCCACTACCGACCGGCGGCCACCCACCCGAGCACCGGTAGCCTCTGGAACGTGGCCTTCCCCGAACACCGGCCCCGCCGGCTCCGCCGCACGACCGCGTTACGCCGGCTCGTGCGCGAGACGGCCGTGGGGGTCGACGATCTCGTCGCACCGCTGTTCGTGAAAGAAGCCATTGCCCACCCCGAGCCGGTCGTGTCCATGCCGGGTGTCTCCCAGCACACGGTCGAGAGTGTCCGCAGGGAGGTCCGGGTCCTGGCCGATCTCGGTGTGCCCGCGGTGATCCTGTTCGGTGTCCCGCAGGCCAAGGACGCCCGGGGGTCTGGTGCCGATGCCGCCGACGGCATCGTCCAGCAGGCCCTGCGCGCCCTGCGAGACGACGTCGGCGACGAGATCGTCCTCATGGCCGACACCTGCCTGGACGAGTTCACCGACCACGGCCACTGCGGTGTCCTCAGCGCGGACGGCGACGTCGACAACGACGCCACCATCGAGCGGTACGCCGAGATCGCGATCAGCCAGGCCGACGCGGGCGCCGATGTCATTGCCCCGTCGGGGATGATGGACGGCCAGGTCGGCGCCATCCGCGACGCACTCGACAGCTCCGGTCACCAGGCGGTTGCCATCCTCGCCTACTCCACCAAGTACGCGTCCGCGCTGTACGCGCCGTTCCGTGACGCGGCGGAGTGCGCGCCGAGCTTCGGGGACCGGCGCGGCTACCAGATGGACATCGCGAACGCCCGCGAGGCGATCACCGAGACCGCCGCGGACATCGACGAAGGCGCCGACATGGTCATGGTGAAGCCCGCGCTCGCCTACCTCGACGTCATCGCCGAGCTGCGCGACACGTTCAACGTGCCGCTCGCGGCGTATCAGGTGAGCGGCGAGTACGCGATGGTGCGCGCCGCGGCCGATCAGGGTTGGATCGACGGTGACGCCGTCGCGCTCGAGCACCTCGGCGCGATCAAGCGAGCGGGCGCCGATTTCGTGCTGACCTACTTCGCCCGCGAGGTCGCCGAGCGGTTGCAGTGAGCGAGCTGTTCGAGCGGGCCAAGGCCGTCATCCCCGGCGGGGTCAACTCGGCCGTGCGCTCGTTCGGTGCGGTCGGCGGCGATCCGTTCTTCGTGGCCCGAGGCGAGGGTGCCTACCTCGTCGACACCGAAGGCCGTCGCTACATCGACTACGTGCAGTCGTGGGGCGCGAGCATCGTCGGCCACGCCCATCCGAAGATCGTCGAGGCGGTCCAGGCAGCCGCGGCCGACGGCACGTCGTTCGGCGCGCCGACCGAGCGGGAGGTGCTGCTCGCCGAGGCGGTCGCGGCCCGGGTCCCGAGCGTCGAGATGCTCCGTCTCGTGTCCTCGGGGACGGAGGCGGCGATGACCGCGGTCCGTCTGGCGCGGGGCGCGAGCGGGCGCGACAAGATCCTCAAGTTCGCGGGTTGCTACCACGGCCATCTCGACGCGCTCCTCGTGGCCGCGGGCAGCGGCGTGGCCACGCTCGGGTTGCCGGGATCGCTCGGGGTCACCGACGGCGCCATCGCCGATACCCTCGTCGTCGGCTACAACGACATCGACGCGCTCGCCGCGGTGTTCGCCGAGCACGGCGACGCGATCGCGGCCGTGCTCGTGGAGCCCATCGCCGCGAACATGGGCCTGGTTCCTCCCGCGCCCGGGTTCCTGGCCGCGTTGCGCAGCCACTGCGACGCCTCGGGCGCCTACCTCGTGTTCGACGAGGTCATCACCGGTTTTCGCGTCGGTCCGTCGGGGGCGCAGGGGCTGTTCGACATCCGACCGGACCTGTCGATCTTCGGCAAGGTCCTCGGTGGCGGGCTGCCACTCGCAGCCGTCGGGGGCCCGGCCGAGCTGATGGACCAGCTCGCCCCGTTCGGTGGGGTGTACCAGGCCGGGACACTGTCGGGGAACCCGATCGCCACCGCGGCCGGCCTCGCCGCACTCGAGCTCCTCGACGACGACCTCTACGCAACGCTCACCGAGACCGCCACGGCCTTGACCGAAGGACTGCGCGACGCGATCTCCTCGGCGGGGCTGGCGGTGCAGGTGAGCCGGGCCGAGACCCTCGGCGGAATGTTCTTCGCCGACCGGCCGGTCACCGACTACGCCGGCGCCCGAGCCGCCGACCACGAGCGTTTCGGCGAGTTCTTCCGCGCGATGCTCGCCCAGGGGATCTTCCTCGCGCCGAGCGGCTACGAGACGATGTTCCCGAGCCTGGCGCACGGCGCTACCGAGATCGAGCGCACCCTCGAAGCCGCCGCCGCCGCCGCCGCGACGCTCACGTCGGCTCGCTAGTCGCGGTCGCGTTCCCGGCGCTTGCGGACGTGGTCCATGTAGAACAGCGACGCCATGAACAAGACGAGAAACAGGGTCATGAGCACGAACGCGAGGCCCCCGCCACCCCGCTCGCCGCCGGCGTCGACGGGCTGGCCCTCGGAACATCCGGCCGCTGCCACCAGGGCGACGGCGACGAACGCGCTGGGTAACGAGAAGAGACGACGCACCAGATCTCCTAGGCGTTCGCGGGGGTTCGTGCGGGGCTGGTGGATCCGGAGGACGCGTCGTCGGCTTCCTCGGCCGCCTTCGCTGCGGCGAGGTCACGTTCGCGCCAGTGCATGCCGGCGAGGCACAGGCCGAAGAGGATCGCCGAGGCGACGAACACCACCGCGGGCGGCACGCGCAGCGAGCCGAGGTCACGCTCGAAGACGACGTTGATGACCTCGCCATCCGGGTCACACACGGCCTCGGGGGCGGGATCACCGAACGGGACGATCTGTTCGAGGACCGGACAGACGGTGCCCACCGCATAGGTCGGCTTGTGGAAGCTGAAGTGCAGCAACGGCCAATCCCCGCCGGCGCTGAAGTCGAACCGACCGCCGCCACCGAGAACGTAGGCATCGGTCATGAGGTACTCGGTCGAGCTGTCGAACTGTGCGAACTCGTCGGCGCCGGGCTCCAGCACCTCGCCCTCCGCCGCGCTCACGGTGATCACGGTGCCGTCGACCGCCGCCTTGATGTTGCTCGCCGCGGCATCGTCGAGCCGTTCGGTCTCCGCGGTGATCTCGGTCACCTCCGGAACCGACGAGCGGGCAAGGTCGGAGCTGATGACCTCCACGGGTGTCCACTGCGGTACCCGGCCCTTGACCGTGTTGAGCGGCGACGCACTGGTGATCCACAGCACCGAGAGCAACATCATGAAGCCCGACAGCGCGCCGGCGGCGACGAGGAATCCGAGCTTGGCGCCGAGGTCGGTGGCGAGCAGGAGGTACGCCGAGCCGCAGAACAGCACGATGGCCGAGGCCACGACGAGGAATCCGAGCAGCGTGGGATACCACAGGTCGGGGTTCTGGATGCCCTCGGAGGCGAGGAGAGAGAGGCTCACGGTGCTCCTTGGTGCTCCTGGCTACAGGCCGCGTTCGTAGTTCACGATGGCTTGGATCTGCTCCGCGCTCAGCACCGTGCCGAAATGGGGCATCCGGCCGGAGGAGATGCCGCGCACGCCGTAGGGCTGGTTGGCCTCGGCGCCGGTCGTGACCCATTCGATCTGCTGTTCGATGCCGAGCTCGCCCGGGAACTGCTCGAGCGTCGCCCCCGCGCGCAGCGACGGACCGAAGGCACCGCCGCCCGCCGGACCCGGCAACGGGATGCGCGCATCGAGCGGGTCGAAGTAGGACCAGCCCATCGTGTGACAGCGGGCGCAGTTCGCGTCGAACAGCAGCTCGCCCTCGCCGGCCGCGGCGACCGTCGCGGCCCGGGCCCGACTGTTGGTGAGGGCCTGTTCGGCGTTGGCGACGGCCACCTCCGCGTCGCTGACGGCCTGCTCCGCGGCGGCGATGTCCTGTTCCGCGGCGGCGAGGGCGAGCGCTGCGTCCTCGCGTTCGTCGAACGTGGTCACGGCGACGAGCTCGTCCTGCGCGGTGGCGAGGTCTTCCCGCGCGGCTGCGAGGGCCAGCTCCGCGTCGGCGGCGTCACCCGCGGCACTCTTGCCGAGCGCGGCGACGTCGTCGGTGATCTGGCCTCGGGCCCCGTCCCGGTCGAGCTGGATGCTCCCGAGGTAGGCGACGAGGTCACTGACCGCCTGGCTCCCCTTGGGGCCACCGCCGTCGATGCCCCACGCGGCCATCGGCGTGCCCGGCCGGCCGAAGGTGATGATCTGGGTGACCTGTTCCTCGCTGAAGCGGGAGAGCACGGTGTTGAGCGGTGGTGCCGTCCACGAGACGAGAGCCGGGCTCCCCGTGCCGGTCAGCTCGGCCGCGAGCGTGAACGGCGCCGCACCGCCGACCCCCTCGCTGCCGTGACACGTCGCGCACGCGAGCGACCTGGCGGAGTCGTAGTGCTCGGTGTCCGGTGCCGCGAACAGCACCGCGCCGCGTTCCTCGGCTCGGTGCTCGAACCCGCTCTCCTCTTCGCGTTGGCGGGTCGGCTCGCGCAGCCAGTACAGCGGCAGGCCGACCGCCAGGATCCCGGCGCAGATCAGTGACCAGCGCAGGACCCGCTCGAGGCGGGTGGTCTCCAGCGTGTTGTCGTCCGCGAAGGGCGTGAGGTTCTGCGGAGCCTTGTGCTCGGGGTTCCGCCTGACGTTCACCACCCGGAAGGCGATGACGCCCGCGACCACGAGGATCGCGGCGAAGTTCAAGATGACGAGCACGTCGCGCACTGGCATCAGTCAGGCCCCCACACACGGCGGGCCTTCTTGGCCCTGTCCCGTCGTGTCGGTTCCGATCGGTGGGCCGAGGAACACGACCTCGGTGTTGATCTCGATCGAGTTGGCCGAGATCGCCATCGCGAAGCGGTCCATCCCGCGGGGTGCCGGACCACCTTTCTTCTCGCCCACTCGGTTGTACTTCGAGCCGTGACACGGGCATTCGAACCACTGCGAGCTCGGGCACCACGGGACCTTGCAGCCGAGGTGTGGGCACTTCTGGTAGATCGCGGTCAAGCCCTCGTTCATGTTGGCGACGATCGGCGCCTGGTACACGGCCTCGGCGGCTTTGATGTCGCCGGAAGGGTAGGGCTGGATGTAGGCGCGGGCCTCGGGTACGTAGAACGGCTGCTTCTTGGAAGTGATGAAGGTCTCGATGTCGGACCGGGAAGTGCCGACCTTCACCTTGCTGCCGAAGCCGCCGCCCGCGGTGGGCCAGAGGAACGCGATCAACGATGCGCCGAAGGCCGGCACGGCAACGAGACCGAGCACGAGCAGCAGCGCCCGGTTGAAGAACTGGCGCCGAGCGATACCCACGGTCTCCTCGTCGACCTCGACCCGGGTCGCGGGGGCGGTCTCACCACGCGGTGCCGGTGGGGCGCCGCCCGAGCCGAGCGCGGCGCGGGTGTCATCCGCGCGCGCCCGAGCCTCGGTGGACTCGGCTTCGGAGACCGCGCCGGCGTTCGGCGCATCGCCGGGTTGACCGCCCCGATCGCGGCGGCGGGTCTCGCGGCTGAGGCTGCCGGTGGTGGCGCGACGACGTCCGGTCGCCACGATCATGACGGCGGCCAGGACGAGGAGCACTGCGATGGCGATGATGACGAGCACGCTCGAGATCTCCTAGAGCTCGAAGAAGATGCCGTCGTTCCACGGGAACACGAAGTTGAACCCCGGGCCCCGGAAGAACGAGCCAATGATGACGAGAACCGCCCAGAACATGATGAAGAGCGTGAACATCGAGATCGAGAACTTGCGGTCGTTGGGCTTGTGGCTGGGGTTCTTGTCGACGTAGGGCGCCACCATCAACAAGAAGAGGCCCATGCCCGGGATGGTCACACCCGCGACCATCGGGTGGAACATCGTGAGCAGCTCCTGCAGTCCGAGGAAGTACCACGGCGCCTTGGACGGGTTCGGGGTCTGGTTGACGTCGGCCAGGCTGAGCAGCGGTGCCCGCACGAGCGCGGAGAAGATCAACAGCCCCGCGGTGATGGCCAGCACGCACGCGAACTCGATCACGAGCAGGTGCGGCCAGGTGTGGACCTTGTCCTGGGGGGCGGCCCGGGTCTGTTGGATCGAGCCCGACTTGACCACGGTGAGCAGGCGCTGGGTGTGACCACCCGGACCGGTGGCGGTCGGGGCCGCCGTGGGACGGGTCTTGGTCGCGGTGGCCGTGCCGCCGCCGGCCGCCGGTGCTTCGGCTCCGCTGTCATCGCCCGCGAGCGCGGCGCGCCGGCGCTTGGCTCGTTCGAGCAGGTGAGCGGGCACGCCGCCCTTGCTCTCGGCCGGCGCTTCTTCGGTCGCCGCAGTCGGCACTTCCGTGGCCGCCTCGGCGGCTTCTTCGGTGGGTGTCTCGGCGGGTGATGCCGCCGGCGCGTCAGCGCCTTCGGGCGCGGGGTCTCCGTCCTTGGCCGGCAGGCCCAGCGCCTTGCGCCGTTCGGCGCTGCGCTTGAGGAGGTGCTCGGGGATCTCGTCCATCGTGGGCTCCTACGTCTTCCTCGGCCTACGACCTACAGCGGCCCGGAGATGCCGCCGTCCTTGCGAACCCGCCAGAAGTGCACCGCCATGAAGATGACGATGACGAACGGGAACATCAGGACGTGGAGTACGTACCATCGCAACAGCGTGTCACCGCTGATCTCCTTCGAACCGAGCAACACGAACCGCACCTGATCTCCGAACACCGGCGTGAAGCCCATCATGTTCGTACCCACGGTCACGGCCCAGAGTGCGAGCTGGTCCCAGGGCAGCAGGTACCCGGTGAACGACAGCAGCAGCGTGAGGGTCAGCAGGATCACGCCGATGACCCAGTTGAACTCGCGCGGTGCCTTGTAGGCGCCGTGGTAGAAGACCCGGCTCATGTGTAGGAACACCGACAGCACCATGAGGTGCGCGGCCCAGCGGTGCATGTTCCGGACCAGTGAGCCGAAGTAGACCGCGGTCTCGATCTGCTGGATGTCGGTCCAGGCCTGCGCGGTGGTCGGTCGGTAGAAGAACATCAAGAAGATGCCCGTCACCGTCAGCAGGATGAACAGGAAGAAGGACAGGCCACCGAGGCACAGGGTGTAGGAGACCTTCACCGCGTGCCGCTTCACCTTCACCGGGTGGAGGTGGTAGAGCACGTTGTTCATGATCACGTAGGAGCGGTTCCGGGGGCTGTCGGTGTAGCCCTTGCGGAAGAACGAGCCCGGTCGGAAGATCGAGGTCATCACCTGCGAACCGCCGACCTTGTCGCCGGTCTCCTTGACCCGCGAGAGCAGCTTCGCGCCCGCGCGGGCACCGCTGTCGCCGTTGCTCCCGTTCGTGTCGTTGCCCTTCGCCACTGGTTCTCCTGGTCCTAGAAGCGAACGCCGTAGCTGTAACCGTGACGGTGCGTTCGGGCGTGGGGGTCGCCCTTGGCAACCGTGTCGGTGATCTTGCCGAGGATGATCACGCCGGTCGGACAGCGGTCGACGCACAGCGCACAGCGGGTGCACACGTCCTCGTCGACGATGAACGCCACGTGGTCCCGCGGGTCCTCGCCGGGCCGCTCGGTGTCGACCGCACCGTCGATGGCCGACACCGACACCATGTGGATGCACTTCCACGGGCAGATGTCCACGCAGCCGTCGCAGAGGATGCACTCGGCCTGGTCGATGTGGAGGAACTGCTTGGGCTTGACCGCCTGGGTCAGGTAGGCCGGGTCGACCTCGGCCAGCTCGTAGTCGGTTGCGAAGTCGGGCATGGGCGGGTTCGCGTCGGTGCGGGCCATGCTCAGGCCTTCGCCTTGACGGGCCGACCGAAGCGCGAGGTTCGCACGACCTTCTCCGTGCCGCCGCCCTCGGCGACCTCCGCCCTGGGCCGCTTCTGCCAGGCCGAGAACAGGTAGAGGTTGAGGCCGAAGAACACGATGTAGATGCCCGCCGCGACGCTGTCTCTCAGGGCGCTGTAGGGGAAGTCGATCGGCGGCAGGTTCGTCGCCCACTGGTTGTGCGTGATGACGAACTTGTCGCTGCTCCACACGAGGTGGGCGTTCGCGAAGTTGAGCCACTCGTTCGGCACGATCGCGTACACGACCAAGAACATCGCGAACACCCCGACCGCACCGGCCATGCACTGGGCCCATGTCGCCGGTTCCGGCGACCTCGGGCGACGCGTGAGTGCCACGACGATGACGAGGCCGATCGCGGTCGCGATCAGGGACCAGATGAGCCGACCCGCCGGCTGCATCCAGGGAAGCCAGTCAGGAACCAGATTGGGCATCGACCCCGATGTCTCCTCGAACTCTGTGCCGGCTCGCCGGGCGGTGACCCCGTCGGCCCGGACTCTTCGGGTTGCTGGAACGCGTCGCTCCTCGGTGACGTGTCGTGCGTACACCGCGAGTCTTGATTTTTTAACACGCTAGATGGCTGAACGGCACATCGGGCGCCTCGTGGGTCGAGACGTCGTCACGGTGGCGCGTCGGGGCGGAGCCCATGAGAGGATGAGCAGGTGACGAATCACGCCGACGAGTCGCTCACGCGCGGCCGGTCGCCGGGTGATCCGGCCAGGGGCTCGAGCCGTGGCTCGGCCAGTGGTTCGGCCAGTGGTTCGGGCGAGCGCTGGGACGTCCTCGTCGTCGGGGCCGGACCGTCGGGCGCGGCCGCGGCCACGTGGCTCGCCGAGGCCGGACACCAGGTCCTCGTGGTCGACAAGAAGCGCTTCCCGCGCGAGAAGACCTGCGGCGACGGCCTGACCCCCCGGGCCGTCCGCCAGCTCCAGGATCTCGGTCTTGCCGATTCGCTCACCGACCATCTGCGCTACGACGGGCTCCGCTCCATCGCCCACGGCGTGACCCTGGAGCTGGCCTGGCCCGACCACCCTGATTTTCCGCCCTACGGCTACGTCGTCCGCCGCCGGGACCTCGACCAGATGGTGGCCGAACGGGCGGTCAAGGCCGGCGCGACCCACTGGCCTGCCTCCGAAGCCGTTGCGCCGGTGCTCGACGGAGGTGTCGTGACCGGGGCTCGGATCCTGCGGCACGAGAGCGGGACCACCGAGGCGGTCCGAGCTCGCTACATCGTCGTCGCCGACGGGGCGAACTCCCGGTTCGGCCGGGCGCTCGGCACCTCCCGGAACCGTTCCTATCCCCTGGGCATGGCGATCCGGACCTACTTCGAGAGCCCCCTGCACGACGAGCCGTGGATCGAGAGCCACCTCGACCTGGCCGACCGTGACGGCAACCACCTCCCCGGCTACGGCTGGGTGTTCCCGGTCGGCGACGGGACGGTCAACGTGGGCGTCGGGTTGCTGTCCACCTTCAAGGGTTGGAAGGACGTGAACACGTCCCAGCTCATGGACGCGTTCGTGCACACGGCACCGCCTCGTTGGGGGATCTCCGACGCGAGCTGTTGCGGTCCACCGACGGGCGGCAAGCTGCCCACGGGAGGGTCGATCACCCCCAGGGTTGGTCCGAATTGGCTGGTGGTGGGCGATGCGGGCGCTTCGATCAACCCGTTCAACGGCGAAGGCATCGCTTACGCGTATGAAACCGGGAGATTCGCGGCGAATGCCGTGAACCAGGCTCTGATCGAGGGTGATGGCCGCGCGCTGGCGGCCTACGAGCGTCAGCTCGAAGAGGTCTATGGCCTCTACTTCAGGGTGGCGCGCCTCTTCGTCCGCGCGATCGGCAATCCTGCGGTCATGCGCGAGCTCACCCGGGTCGGTATGCGCTCGCGCCCGCTCATGGCGTGGATCCTTCGCATCATGGCCAATCTGCTCCGACCCGATGAGATCGGTCCGGCTGAGGCGGCCTACCGCATGCTCGCCCGCATCGTCGCGTTGACGCCCGCGGCCTGAGCCATTCGCGCACGCCGCGCGACGGCGAACACCGAGAGCGACCGTTGTTGACGGTGCCAATCGAATGGGTGACGATGCGCGCACCCCGCCCGGCTGCGCGTACGCGCACGCCCCGACGAAGGTCCACGGATGGCGCACGCGCGGCACGAAGCCGAACCGAACCTGCGCTCGCGGCGTGGCGCCCGCGTGCTCGCGATCGTCGCGGTGCTCGCGATCATCAGCGCGCTTGCCGGTGCGGGCACGAGCGGCCTGGCGGGGCCGGCTCCGGGTGTCGGCGCCTCGGTCACCGTGCTCGGCGACGTCACCGGACGATTGGCGTCGGGTCCTCCGCGAGTGCGCTTGGTGGCGCCGCCCCGCCCGGTCGCCGAACCCACGCCGTCGCCTCCGTCAGCACCAGCCCCACCGGTCGTGTCCCCGCCGCCGCTGCTACCGGTGGCGGCGCCCGAGCCGGTCGCCGCCTCGGTGGAGGTCGCCCTCGGGCCGGCCGCCGCCGATCTCGTGACCCGTATCAACGGGCTGCGGGCGTCAGTCGGCGTCCCGCCGCTCACCGTGGACGGCGAGCTCACCGAACGAGCCGTCCGATGGGCCCGAACGATGGGCGCCGGCGGTGACATCTGGCATCAGGCCGATCTGTCGGTCGGTCTGGCGGCCGATTGGTTTCGGTTGGGGGAGAACGTCGGGTACGGCCCCGGCGTCGGTCCGATCCACGACGCGTTCATCGTCTCGCCGACGCACTACGCCAACCTCGTCGACCCGGGCTTCCAGTCGGTCGGCGTGGGCGTCGTCGAGATCGGGGGTCGGTCCTACGTCGCCGAGGAGTTCATGCAGCGAGAGCGCGCGTCGAGCGCGCCCGCGTTTGCCTCCGCCGTGAGGTCGGTCCGCTAGCCTGCGCGACGGTCGCCAGAACGCGACGACCAGAGCCGCGAGAGCCCACAAGTGAGGTGTCACCGGGTGGCGCAGTACCTACCGATCTTGTTCATGATCATCCTCGTCGGGCTGTTCGCGTCCGGGTCGTTCATCGCCTCGCAGCTCTTTGCTCCGCGTCGGCCCACCAAGGCCAAGGCCGCGCCGTACGAGTGCGGGATCGTCCCCGAGGTCGAGCCGATCGAACGGTTCCCGGTGAAGTTCTATCTGATCGCGATGATCTTCATCATCCTCGATGTCGAGATCATCTTCTTGTACCCGTTCACGCTCGTGTTCCGCGAGCTCGGCGGGTACGGCCTCGCCGCGATGGGCTTCTTCCTGCTCATGCTGCTCGTGCCGTTCGGCTACTTGCTCTCCACCGGCGCGCTCGACTGGGGAACGCTGGCCAAGACGCCGGTCGACATCGGTCGACGCGTCCTTCGTTCCGCCGGTGGGGAGAGCTTCGAGCACGCGCCGGCCGTCGCCACGCGCGAGGACGAGGCCGCGTAGATGCCGCTCGACCAGATCCCGCACAACTTTCTCACCGGACGGCTCGAAGACCTCGTCCGCTGGGCGCGGCGCAACTCGGTGTGGCCGGCCACGTTCGGTCTCGCCTGCTGTGCCATCGAGATGATGGCCACGGGCGCCGCGCACTACGACCAGGCCCGTTTCGGGATGGAGGTGTTCCGCGCCAGTCCCCGCCAGGCCGACCTCATGATCGTGGCGGGACGGGTGAGCCAGAAGATGGCCCCCGTGCTGCGTCAGGTCTACGACCAGATGGCCGAGCCCAAGTGGGTCATCTCGATGGGTGTGTGCGCGAGCACCGGTGGCATGTTCAACAACTACGCGATCGTGCAGGGCATCGACCAGGTCGTCCCGGTCGACGTCTACGTGCCGGGTTGCCCGCCCGGGCCCGAGACGTTGCTGCACGGCATCTTGCAGCTACACGAACAGATCAAGACCGGCGAGCTGCTCAAGCGGCCCGTCGAGAGCGCCTCCGGCGGTGCCGGCATCGCGATGGGTGCCTGAGGACCGAGGATCACTGCCTTTCCATGACCGACCCGTCCATTGCTGCCGAGCCTCCCGAGACGACCCAGGCGCCACCGCGCCCCGACGACGACGTCGCGGCCGAGCTCCTCGACCGCTTCCCCGGGGCCGTGTACGTCTCGTCGCACGGACAGTCCGTCGTGCACATCGACCGCGCCCATTGGGTCGCCGCCGCCACGCATCTGCGCGACGACGCGCAGTTCGTGATGGCGGTCGACGTGACCGCGGTCGACCATCTCACCGCCGTCGATCGGCCCGCGCTCGGCGGGGTCGACCCCGAGCGGTTCGAGGTCGTGGCCAACTTCTTGTCCCACACCCACCGTCGCCGCATCCGCTTGGTCTGTCAGGTACCCGAGTCGGAGCCGACCGTGGCCAGCCTCACCAGCGTGTACCCGGGCCTCGACTTCGCCGAGCGCGAGATCTACGACCTGTTCGGGATCGAGCTCACCGGTCACCCTGACCTCACGCGGATCCTCATGCCCGACGACTGGGTCGGCCATCCGCTGCGCAAGGACGACGCGCCGGCGCGTGTGCCGGTGACGTTCAAAGAGGATCCGAGGCCCTCGTGAGCGGCGCCGACACCCACGACCGTGACATCGACGACGCGGAGCTGGACCGCCTGGTCGAGCTCGACGCGATCGAGACCGAGCGGCTGGAGCGCCAGACCGACGAAGGCGCCCAAGAGCTGCGTTCGACGCGTGAGCTCGTGCTGACCGGCGCGCAATGGCCCTCGGCGGAGCCCGATCAGGGCGAGACGATGATCGTCAACCTGGGTCCGCAGCACCCGTCGACCCACGGCGTGCTGCGGATCATGCTCGAGCTCGACGGCGAAACGCTCGTCCGCTCCAAGGCCGTGATCGGCTACCTCCACACCGGCATGGAGAAGACGGCCGAGGAGCTCATGTACCACCAGGGGTCCACCAACGTGACCCGCATGGACTACGCGTCACCCCTCGCCAACGAGCTCGTCTACTCCCTCGCCGTCGAGCAGCTCCTCGACGCCGAGGTCCCCGATCGCGCGCAGTGGATCCGCATGCTGTTGGTCGAGCTGAGCCGTATCGCGTCGCACCTGTTGTTCCAGGCCACCAACGGCATGGACCTCGGCGCGGTCTCGATGATGATCTACGGCTGGCGCGAACGCGAGGAGACGTTGCGGCTCCTGGAGGAGATCACCGGGCTGCGGATGAACCACAACTACATCCGTCCCGGCGGAGTCGCCGCCGATCTGCCCGACGGGTGGCAGGACTCGGTGTTGCGGGTCTGCGACCTCGTCGCGGCGGGCATCGACGAGTACGACGCCCTGCTCACCGAGAACCCGATCTGGCAGGAACGCACGGTCGGCATCGGCACGATCAGCACGCAAGAGTGTCTCGCGCTCGGGGTCACCGGCCCGATCCTGCGCTCCACCGGATACGCGTGGGACCTCCGCAAGGAGCAGCCGTACCTCAAGTATCCGGAGGTCGACTTCGACGTCGTCTACACCGAGAACGGTGACGTCTTCGATCGTTACCGGATCCGTCTGTTCGAGATCGCCGAGTCCGTCCGCATCGTGCGTCAATGCGTGGAGAAGATGCCGCCCGGCGACTACCGAGTCCAGGATCGCAAGGTCACGCCCCCGCCCCGGGTTCGCATCAACGAGTCGATGGAGGCGTTGATCCACCACTTCAAGCTCTTCACCGAGGGGTTCAAGGTGCCGGCGGGCGAGACCTATACCGCGGTCGAGTCTCCCCGGGGCGAGATCGGCTGCTACCTCGTGGCCGACGGGACATCCAAGCCGCAGCGGCTCCACATCCGGGCGCCTTCCTTCTACAACCTCCAGGCGATGGGCACGATGGTGGCCGGCACGATGGTCGCGGACGCGGTCGCGATCGTGTCGAGCATCGATCCGATCATGGGGGAGGTCGACCGCTAGCCATGCCGTTCACCGACGCCAACCTCACCAAGGCGCGCGAGCTCATGGCCAAGTACCCGTTCGCGAAGTCGGCCGTCCTGCCGTTGCTGCACCTCGCCCAGGACCAGGACGGGTGGGTGAGCCCCGAAGCGATGCGCGAGATCGCCGACCTGCTCGACATCGCGCCCGCCCAGGTGCTCGGGACCTGCTCCTTCTACACGATGTTCCAGCGTGAGCCCGTCGGCCGGCTCGTCGTGTCGGTGTGCACGAACGTGACCTGTCTCGTCAACGGTGGTCCTGAGCTGCTCGAGGGCCTGCGCGAGCGCTACGCCACCGACGACGACGTGTTCGTCGAAGAGGTCGAGTGCGTCGCCGCGTGTGACCGCGCCCCGGCGCTCCAGGTCAACTACGAGTATCACGGTCCCGTGACGGTCGAGACCGCGTCGGCGACGATCGAGGAGTACAAGCGGGGCGAGCGCGTGTGTCGCACCGTGTCCGGATCCATCGCGGTGGGACAGAGCTGATGGTCGCGACCGAGACCCGGCTGCTGACCAGTCGCCTGCGTGACCACGTCGACGACTCGTGGACCATGGAACGCGCGCTCGCGACCGGCGGGTATGAGTCGCTGCGCCGGGCCGTCACCATGGAGCCCGACGCGATCATCGAAGAGGTCAAGACCTCGGGGCTGCGTGGTCGAGGCGGCGCCGGGTTCGGCGCCGGTCAGAAGTGGTCGTTCCTGCCCAAGGGCGTCTTCCCGCGCTACCTGTGTGTGAACGGTGACGAGGGTGAGCCGTCCACGTTCAAGGACCACATGCTCATCGAGGGTGATCCACACCAGCTCATCGAGGGTGCGGTCATCACCGCGTACGCGATCCAAGCCCACCACGCCTTCATCTACCTCCGCGGCGAGTTCGCGCTCGGTGCCGACCGGATCAACGAGGCCCTCCGGGATGCGTACGCGCGCAACTTCGTGGGCCGCGACGTGCTGGGTTCCGGATTCGATCTCGAGGTCGTCGTGCACCGCGGCGCGGGCTGTTACATCGCGGGCGACGAGACCGGCCTCATGGAGAGCCTCGAGGGTGAGCGGGCGATGCCGCGCATCAAGCCGCCGTTCCCCGCGGTGCAGGGCCTGTACGCCGCGCCCACGATCGTGAACAACGTGGAGACGCTCTCGGCCGTGCCGCACATCATCCGCATGGGGGGCGAGTCCTACGCCAAGCTCGGCGTCGGCCGCTCGACCGGAACCCGCATCTTCTCGGTCTCGGGTCACGTCGCGAAGCCGGGCAACTACGAGGTCGAGCTCGGTATGACGTTTCGCGACCTCATCGAGGGTCTGGCCGGCGGTGTCCGCGACGGCAAGGAGATGAAGTTCTTCATCCCGGGCGGGGCGTCGGCTCCCTGGCTCATGCCCGAGCACCTCGACGCTCCGCTCGACATGGACTACGTGCAGGGCGAGCTCCAGTCGATGCTCGGGTCGGGCGCCATCATGGTGTTCGACGAGACCACCGACCCCGTTCAGATCGCGTGGCGATTGTCGAAGTTCTTCGCGCACGAGAGCTGCGGCAAGTGCACGCCGTGCCGGGAGGGTTCGAGCTGGATCGAGAAGGTGCTGTACCGGATCGCCAACGACCTGGGACGTCCCGAAGACCTCGACTTGCTGCTCGACTTCGGCAACAACATCGTTCCCGGCCTCAACGCCCCCTTCTCCCAGACGACGATCTGCGCGCTCGGGCCGAGCACGATGTCGCCGGTGGTCGGGCTCGTGCGCTGGTTCCGTGACGAGGTCGAGCGCCGGATCGGCGCATCCGCCGCGCCCGCGAGCATGAACGTGAGCATCCCGTCATGACGAGCGAGCGGAACCTATGAGTAGCCGCGATCAGCCGATGAGCCAGTGGCCGTCGACGCACGAGTTCGTGATCCCGGTGGCCGACGGTCCCGACGAGGTGACGCTCACGATCGACGGTCGCGAGCTCCGCGCACCGCGCGGCGAGCTCCTCATCCGTGTGGCTCAGGACCACGGCACCTACATCCCGCGGTTCTGCTACCACGAGCGGATGAAGCCCGTCGGGATGTGCCGGATGTGTCTCGTCGAGGTGGAAGGCATGCGCGGGCTCCAGATCTCCTGCGCCACGCCCGTCGCCGACGGCATGGTCGTTCACACCAAGTCCGACGAGGTGAGGGGGGTGCAAGACGGCGTCTTGGAGTTCCTGCTCATCAACCACCCGTTGGACTGCTCGGTGTGCGACCGCGGCGGTGAATGCCCGCTGCAGGATCAGACCTTCGCGTTCGGCCCGGGTGAGTCGCGCTTCGTCGAGGAGAAGCGTCACTTCGCGAAGCCGATCCCGATCAGCGACCTCATCCTGTTGGACCGCGAACGCTGCATCCAGTGTGGCCGGTGCACGCGCTTTGCCTCGGAGATCGCGGGTGACCCGCTCATCGACTTCGGCGGCCGCGGCGCGGACACCGAGGTCATCACGTTCCCGGACGAGCCGTTCAGCTCCTACTTCTCCGGCAACATCGTGCAGATCTGCCCGGTCGGCGCGCTCACCGCCCAGCCCTACCGGTTCAAGGCGCGCCCCTGGGACCTCCAGACCGCCGAGACGAGCTGCACGACCTGCGCCGTCGGGTGCCGAGGCGCGCTCGACTCGTCGTCGAACCGACTGGTGCGCCTGCTCGGAGTGGACTCCGAGCCGATCAACCACGGCTGGTTGTGCGACAAGGGCCGGTTCTCCTACGAGGCCGTGCACTCGTGGCGCCGAGTCCGCGCCCCCATGGTGCGCAAAGAGGGTGAGCTCGTCGAATGCTCGTGGCCGGAGGCCCTCGACGCGGCCGCCGCCGGCATCCGCGCCGCGCTCGATGCCGGTGGGCCCGAGTCGGTGGCGCTGCTCGGCGGGGCGCGTGGCACCAACGAGGACGCCTACCTGTGGGCCCGCCTCGCCAAGGGCGTGATCGGCACCGACAGCGTCGACGCCCAGCTCGCCGACGGTCTTCCCGCCGAGCTGGCCCTGGGCCTGCCCGGCGCCACGATCGCGGACTGCGATCGGGCGGCCGGCATCGTGTTGTTGGGCGCGGACCTGAAGGAAGAGCTTCCGGTCCTCTCCCTGCGGATCAAGCGGGCGGCCGATGACCTCGGCGTGCCGCTGGTCGAGATCGGGGCGTGTGAGACGGGGCTGTCTCGCTACGCCACGGCCTCGATCCGGACGACCCCGGGGGAACAGGCGACGGTGGCTCGCAAGCTCGCGCAGGCGATCGGGGGGGCGACCACCGGCGATGCATCGGTCGACGCGGCCGGAGCGGCGCTGCGCGCCGGCGATCCCGAACGCCCGATCGTGGTCATTCTGGGCCGTCCGTCGGTGGCGGAGTCGGCCGACGCGACGGTGCAGGCCGCGGCCGAGTTGGCGGAGGTGGGCGATCGGATCCGGTTCCTCAGCGCGCTGCGGCGGGGCAACGTGCGGGGTGCGCTCGAGCTGGGGCTCACGCCCGGCTTCCTGCCCGGTCGGCTCCCGCTCGATGTCGGAGCGTCATGGATCGCGGCGCGCTGGCGCGCGTGCCCGTCCTCGCGGGGTCGTGACGCCACCGGAATCTTGTCGGCCGCGGCCGACGGGGAGATCGGCGCGCTCATGCTGGTTGGCGCCGACGTGCTCTCGGACTTCCCGGACCGTGCCCGGGCGCGCGCGGGCCTGGACGGGGCCGGGTTCGCGGTCGCCGTGGGCGCGTTTGTGACCGAGACGGCCGAGTCCGCTGACGTGTTCCTGCCGACGACGACGTGGGGCGAGGAGGACGGCACCACCACCAACCTCGAGGGCCGTGTCCTCCGGCTCTCCCGGAAGGTCTCGCCCGACGGGACTCCCATGCCCGGGTGGCGTATCGCCGCTGAGCTCGCGGCGCGTCTGGGTGCCGACTTCGACCTCGAGCACGTCGAAGAGGTGCAGGACGAGATCGCTCGGGTCGCGCCCTCGTTCTCGGGTGTCGACGCCGATCTCGTCGGGCGCGCCGTCGACGGGGTCGTGCTCCCGAAGGCCGACCACGAATCCGAGATTCAGCTTGCTCCGCGCCGAATTCCGGTCACCGACATGTCCTGGGAGCCGATTCCTCCGGCGGGTCGATCCTCCGACTCCACCGGGCCCGGAACCGAGACTGACGCGAGCCGCGAGGAGTCGGAGTCGACCGAGTCGACCGACGACGCGGGATCCAATCCCCCGGAGTCGGGTCCTGCCGCCGACCCGGTCCCGGGCCTCTACCGCTGGGACGGCGACGTCGCGTCTTCGATCGCACCCGCGCGCGACGCGTACGCGCTGCGCCTCGTGGCCGGACGAGCGTTGTACGACGTGGGCTGCACGGTGACCGAGTCCCCGTCGCTGGCGGTGCTCGCGCCCGGCTCGGTCCTGCTGGTCAACCGGGCCGATCGTGATCGGATCGGGGTGGACGACGGCGGTGAGGTGCGCGTGACGACCACGCGCGGCTCGGTGACGTTGCCCGTCCGCGCCGATGCCGCGACGCCGGTCGGCGTCGCGTTCTTGGCCTTCAACCAGGCCGGCACCGGCGCCGCGGATCTCATCGATGTCTCCGAAGCCGTGACCGACCTGCGGGTGGAGTCGGTCCGGTGATGTTGGCTGCGGACCCGCTCTTCGCCAATGGTGTCGACCTCGCAGTCGTCCTCATCGTGATCGTGAAGACGATCCTGGTCTTCGCGCTGCTGCTCGTCGGCGTCATGTTCTACGTGTGGTTCATGCGCAAGGTCATTGCCGACATGCAGAACCGGATCGGGCCGGCGACCGCCGGGCCATTCGGCATCCTGCAGACGCTCGCCGATGGGATCAAGCTCTTCTTCAAAGAGCACTCCACCCCCGACTCCGCCGACCGGTCCGTGTTCCTGGTCGCGCCCTACCTCGCGATCCTGCCGGCGTTCCTCGCGTTCTCGATCATTCCGATCGGCGGTTCCGTCACCGTCGCCGGCCATAGGACGTACTTGCAGCTCGCCGATCCGCCGATCGGCATTCTCTTCCTGCTGGCGATGTCGGGTATCGGGCTCTACGGGGTGATGCTCGCCGGATGGTCGTCGGGCTCGAAATACCCGCTGCTCGGCTCGGTGCGCGCCTCGGCGCAGTTGCTCAGCTACGAAGCGGCGCTCGGGCTCGCGATCGTCGCGGTGCTCATCCAGTCGGGCACGCTCTCCACGCGCGGGATCGTCGACCAGCAGCTGTGGATCGGGTCCTGGGGGAGCTTCGGCGACTGGCCGCTGTGGAACTGGTTCATCTGGCCGACGGTCGTCGCGTTCGTGATCTTCGTCATCGCCGCGTTCGCCGAGACCAACCACCCCCCCTTCGATCTCGTCGAGGCTGAGCAGGAGCTGGTCGCCGGGTTCCTCACCGAGTACAGCGGCATCCGCTACGCGATCTTCTTCCTGGCCGAGTTCATGAACCTCATCACGATGTGCGCCATCGCGGTGACGTTGTTCCTCGGGGGTCCGGCGGGCCCGTCGCTCGGCTTCCTTGCCGCGAACGGCTGGGTGAACGCGTGGGTCATGCCGATGTTCTGGTTCTTCGGGAAGCTGTTGCTCCTGCTGTTCTGCACCGTGTGGGTCCGTGCGTCGCTCCCCCGCATGCGCTACGACCAGCTCATGGACCTCGGGTGGAAGTACCTCATCGAGCTCGCGTTCCTCTTCGCCATGGTCTCGGGGGTCTTCGTGATCGCGCGCCAGGAGGATTGGCCGGTCTGGGTGTACTTCGCGGCCACTGCGGGCGCAGTCGCGGTCTACGGCGTGCTCTTCCTGTGCATACCTCGGCGCGATGAGCTGCTCGAGGAGATCCGATGAGCCGCGGCGGGGCCCGAGCGGCCCGCTGCCGCAGGCAGCAGGAGCGGACGTCGTGAGCCGAGGACCGGACGACGTGATGATCCGCCCGGCGCGCTGTGTCCGAGGCGGGGCCCGAGCGGCCCGCTGCCGCAGGCAGCAGGAGCGGATCTGATGAGCCGGTTTTCGGGCTTTGCCGTGACGCTGAAGCAGATCTTTCGTCCGAGGGTCACGGGTCTCTACCCGAAGACCAAGCGACCCAAGCCGCCGCGGTTCCACGGCCGCCACGTGCTGAACCGCTACGAGGACGGCATGGAGAAGTGCATCGGCTGCGAGCTGTGCGCCGGGGTGTGCCCCGCCGAGTGCATCTACGTGCGTGGCGCCGACAACCCGCCGGACGCGCCGGTCTCGCCGGGGGAGCGCTACGGGTTCGTCTACGAGATCGACTACCTCCGTTGCATCCACTGTGACCTCTGTGTCGAGGCGTGCCCGACCGAGGCGATCACCGAGAGCAAGCTCTTCGAGTTCTCGTTCTCCAACCGCGACGACGCGATCTACACCAAACGCGAGCTGGTCGTCGATGACGACGGCAATGCGCGCAAGCAGCCGTGGGAGCTGTGGCTCAGCGACGACGAGAACGAGCACAACAGTGAGTGGATGCGCGCCACCTCGCCGTCGGGCCAGGCGGTGTTCGAAGGTCGTGTCGCGTGGTCGGGCGAGCTGGGCTACGGCGTGCGCGAGCCCGAGCGGGGTCAGTCGGGGGTCTTGCGCGCATCGGGTTTCACCGAACCGGCACCCGCGGAGCCCGTGGGCGCGGTCGATGTGCAAGCCGAGGACTCAGTCGCATGACGTTGATCTCCGAGCGTTGTGTCCGAGGCGGGGCCCGAGCGGCCCGCTGCCGCAGGCAGCAGGAGCGGATGTCATGGACCGCCGAGGACTCAGTCGAACGCGGCTCGGTCGGACGGCACTGATGACCACCGTCGTCTTCTTCGTCGCGGTCGCCGTCGCACTCGGCGGCGCGCTCGGTGTCGTGCTCATGCGCAACCCGGTGCACTCGGCCCTCAACCTCGTGATGACGCTGGTTGCCGTGGCCGTGCTGTTCCTGCTGCAGGGCGCGCAGCTCGTCGCCGCCGTCCAGGTGATCGTCTACGCCAGCGCGATCGTCGTGCTGTTCCTGTTCGTCATCATGTTGCTCGGCGTCGACCGCGAGGAGTCGATGATCGAGCCGCTGCGGTTCCAGCGGCCGGCCGCGCTCGCGCTCGTCGTCATCGGTCTCGCCGAAGTGCTCTTCCTGGCCGGTCGCCAATGGGCGACCGGGGCCGAAGGCGTGCGGAACGGCACAGCGGGCGACGGCGGCGGCAACGTCGAACGTGTCGCGCGCTCGCTGTTCACCGATTTTCTCTGGCCGTTCGAGATCACGGCGGTGCTGTTGGTGCTGGCCGTGGTCGGCGGGGTGGTGCTCGCTCGCCGGAGCCACCAGCCGACCGACGACGAGGTCGAAGAGGCTTCCTCGGGCGGCGGCGAGTCCGGCGGCACGGATCGGGTCAGCTCGTGAACATCACCGACACCTACTACCTGACCTTCGCCGCGGTGCTGTTCAGCATCGGCGCGGTCGGGTTCCTCGTCCGGCGCAACGTCCTCGTGATGTTCATGTGCATCGAGCTCATGCTGAACGCGGTCAACGTCACGTTCGTCGCCTTCTCCAAGACGCTGCACGACATCAGTGGCCAGGCGATCGTGTTCTTCGTCCTGGTGGTTGCCGCGGCCGAGGTCGCCGTGGGCCTGGCGATCATCGTGGCCATCTTCCGCCGCCGCCACGGCAGTGCCACTGCCGACGACATCGACCTGCTCAAACACTGATGGATACCGAACGGGAGCCCCGGGCGTGACCGCGCGCGACTTGCTCGACCTCGTCTGGATCGTGGTCGCCCTGCCGCTCGCGGGGTCGCTGATCCTGTTGTTCTTCGGCCGGCGCATCGGCGAGCCGCGCGCCGGATGGCTCGCGACCGGGCTCATGGCCCTCGCGTTCGTGTGGTCGCTCGTCATGTTGGCGGCGATGCTGAGTCTGCCCGGCGATGCCCGGTCGAACACCGTCACCCTGTTCACATGGTTGCCCGCGGGCAACCTCGACGTACCGATGGGGTTCCTCGCTGATCAACTCTCGGTGACCTGGCTGCTCTTCGTGACCGGTGTCGGCTCCGCGATCCACCTGTACTCCATCGGGTACATGGGTGGCGACCCTCGCTACTCGCGGTTCTTCTCGTACATGAACCTGTTCGTCGCGGCGATGTTGGTGCTCGTTCTCGGCAGCAGCTTCCTCGTGACCTTCCTCGGCTGGGAAGGCGTCGGGCTGGCCTCCTACTTGCTGGTGTCGTTCTGGTTCGAGCGGGATCGGGCTGCGGTCGCGGGCAAGAAGGCATTCATCACGAACCGAGTCGGTGACTTCGGGCTCATGCTCGCGATGTTCCTGATCGTGTCCACGCTCGGCAGCCTCGACTACGCCGCCATGGACGCGGGCGCCGGCGGGATCGCTCATTCGACGGTCACCGCGATCGCGCTCCTCATCCTGCTCGGTTGCATCGGCAAGAGCGCGCAGATCCCGCTCCACGTGTGGCTCCCCGACGCGATGGAGGGTCCGACTCCGGTCTCGGCGCTCATCCACGCGGCCACGATGGTCACCGCCGGTGTGTTCCTCGTAGCACGCGCGCACCCGTTCTTCGAAGCGAGTGGCGACGCGATGACGGTCGTCGCCTGGGTCGGCGCGTCGACCGCGCTGTTGGCGGGCACGGTCGCGCTCCTCCAAGTGGACGTCAAGCGGGTCCTTGCCTATTCCACGGTCAGCCAGCTCGGCTACATGTTCCTCGCGCTCGGTGTCGGCGCCTACACCTCGGCGGTCTTCTTCGTGCTCTGCCACGCGTTCTACAAGGGCACGCTCTTCCTTGGTGCGGGCACCGTGATCCACGGTTCGGAAGACAACCAGGACATCCGCACCATGGGTCGGTACCGGCGATATCTGCCGCTGACCGGGCTCGCGTTCGTGGTCGCGTGGCTGGCGATCGCGGGCGTCCCTCCGTTCGCGGGCTTCTGGGCCAAGGACGATGTCATCGGCGACGCGTTCTACTCGGGCGGCTACGCGCTCTGGATCGTCGGGCTGTCGGCGGCGCTGTTCACCGGCCTCTACATGACCCGAGAGGTCCTCCTCGTGTTCTTCGGGAACGAACGCTTCCGCGCGGGGCAGGACGCGCCGGTCCACGAAGAAGACATCACGGTCTCGCCGACGGTCGACTACGGCACGCCCCCGGCGCCGGCCCGGCTGCACGACGCACCGAAGGAAGGCTCCCGACACATGGTCGTCGCCGCACTCATCCTGGCGACGGGCGCGGCCATCGGCGGTCTCATGAACCTGCCGTTCGAACCGCTCGAGTTCCTGACCCACTGGCTCGACCCCGTCTTCGAGGGCGTGGCCGAACCGCACCCGAGTTCGTTCGTCCAGGGCCTCTCGCTCGAGGTGCTCGCCGCGATCATCGCCCTGTGCGGCGTGGGGATCTCGTTCTTCACCTACCGTCGAGGACTCGAGAACCTCGACGAGGACCCGATCGACCGCAAGCTCGGCCCGGTCGCTCGGCTCTTCGGTCACGCCTGGTATCTCGACGACACGGTGAGCACGGTCGTCGCCGGCCCGGGCCGGCGCGCCGCCAACTGGCTGACCTACGTCGTCGACGCCAAGGTCATCGACGGCGCGGTGAACGGGGTCGGATGGCTCTTCGTGCAGGCGGGGACCCAGCTGCGGCGCGTGCAGACCGGCTACGTCCGCCAATACGCGCTCGGCATCGTCCTCGGTCTCGTCGCTCTTCTGCTGTACGCGCTCGTCCGGGCCGGGGTGAGCTGACGTGGACTTCCCGATCCTCACCGCGATCATCCTCATGCCACTGGCGGGTGCCATCGCGGTGCTGTGCACGCCGGCGCATCGACCCGAGCTCGCCCGGGCCTTCGCCTACGCCGCGAGCGCGGCCACGCTCGGCCTCGCGGGCTGGTTGCTGTGGTCATTTCAGACGGGTACCGGAGGCTTCCAGTTCGTCCAGGAGAACAGGTGGTTCGACGAGCTGGGCACGGGCTACATCGTCGGCGTCGACGGCTTCTCGATCTTCATGGTCGCGATCACGGCGCTGCTGTTTCCGATCGGGCTCCTCGCGGGCCAGCGGATGGACCACCGGGTCAAGGCGTACACGGTCTTCTTCCTGTTGCTCGAGTCCGCGATCATGGGGATCTTCCTCTCCCTCGACCTCATCGCGTTCTTCGTGTTCTGGGAGTTCATGCTCGTCCCGATGTACTTCCTGATCGCGGGATGGGGAAGCAGTCGCCGTCAGTACGCCGCGATGAAGTTCTTTCTCTACACCGCGGCCGGGTCGGCCTTCCTGCTCGCCGGCATCCTCATCCTCGGGTTCCTGCACCAGGCCGACACCGGGCTGCTCACCTTCGACTACCGGGTGCTCGCGGAGTGGAACGGGCTGGCGTCGAGCACCGAGAAGTGGCTCTTCCTCGCGTTCATGGCCGCGTTCGCGGTCAAGGCGCCTCTCTTCCCGTTCCACACCTGGCTGCCGGACGTCCACACCGAGGCCCCGACGGCCGGTTCGGTCGTGCTGGCCGGTGTCATCCTCAAGATGGGTGCCTACGGGTTCTTGCGGTTCTCCTTCGAGCTGTTCCCCCAGGCGTCCGTCGACTTCGCGCCCGTCATCATCACCCTGGCGACGATCGGCATCGTCTACGGCGCGATCGTCGCGGCGATGCAGAAGGACGCGAAGCGCGTCATCGCGTACTCGTCGGTGTCCCACATGGGCTTCATCTTGTTGGGGATCTTCTCCCTGACCACGTTCGGCCTGGACGGCGCCGCGTTCACGATGGTGAGCCATCCGCTCACCACGGGCGCGCTCTTCCTCGTGATCGGCATGCTGTACGAGCGGCGTCATACGCGGATGATCGACGACTACCGCGGGATCTGGCGGGTCGCGCCCATCCTCTCGGCCTTCTTCCTCGCCGCGCTCTTCGCGGGCATCGGGCTCCCGGGGTTCTCCGGGTTCATCGGTGAGTTCCTCTCGCTGCTCGGTGCGTTCATCACGTACCGCTGGTGGGCGGTGGTCGCGACGACGGGCGTCATCCTCGCCGCGCTGTACATGCTCTGGCTGTTCCAGCGCATGTTCACCGGTCTGCCCGACGAGAAGACCGCCTTGATGGGCGATCTGAACGTGCGCGAGATCGTCGTCGTCGCGCCACTGGTGCTGCTCAGTCTCTTCATCGGCGTGTACCCACGGCCGGTGCTCGACCGCGTCGAACCGACGGTGAAACGAGTGCTCGCCAACTTCGAGGCCAAGACCGACTACCGCGAGCCGGACGCGCCCGAGCCGGCGCGTTTGGAATCGCGCGAGTCGGGTCGGGGCGAGGAGAC
The DNA here is from genome assembly GCA_035646535.1 of Acidimicrobiia bacterium. Classification (GTDB taxonomy): domain Bacteria; phylum Actinomycetota; class Acidimicrobiia; order IMCC26256; family JANYLB01; genus DASRPD01. The sequence goes on along the minus strand of DASRPD010000084.1, from coordinate 1,162 downwards.
GGGCCGGTGATCACACCCGCGGTCGATTGGCTCGCCATCGCTCCTGTCATCGCGCTCGCCGGGGCGGGCGTGGCGATTGTGCTGCTCCGGGCGTTGGTCCGCCGTGCCGGTTGGGTCTACGACGCGTCGCTGGGAATCTCGTTCGTCGGCCTCGCGGTGGCGGCGATGTTCCTTGTCGCGCAGTGGTCGCGCGTCCGCGGCGACGGGCCCTACGCGGCGCTCAGCGACATGGTCGTGATCGATGGGTTCGCGGTCTTCCTCGGCGCGGTCGTCCTTGTCGCCACGGCGCTCGTGCTCCTCCTGTCGGCCGAGTTCCTGCCCCGACGAGGGTTCGAGTCGCGAGCCGAGTACCTCGCCCTCGTGGGATTCTCGGCCTGCGGCATGATCATGATGACCACGGCGAACGATCTCATCGTCGTGTTCATGGCGCTCGAGACGCTCTCGATCCCGCTCTATGTGCTCTCGGCCTTCGATCGGCGGCGGCGCCGATCGCTGGAAGCCGGGTTGAAGTACTTCCTGCTCGGGGCGTTCTCCTCGGCTGTGTTCCTCTACGGGGTGGCGCTCGTCTACGGGGCCACCGGCACGACCTCGCTGACGGGGATCGCCGACTTCCTCGCCCGGACGACGCTGCTCGATCAGGGCACGCTGCTCGCCGGCATGATGCTCCTGTTGGTGGGGCTCGGCTTCAAGGTCGCGGCGGTGCCGTTCCACTGGTGGACGCCCGACGTGTACGAGGGTGCGCCGACGCCGGTGACGGCGTTCATGAGCTCGGCCACCAAAGCCGCGGCCTTCGCGGCGCTCATGCGGGTGATGCTCAGCGCGTTCGACATCTACCGGGTGGACTGGCGCCCGGTGATCTGGGTGCTCGCCGTCCTGACCCTCGTGCTCGGCAGCGTCGCCGCACTGCTGCAGACCGACGTGAAACGGATGCTCGCGTACTCGTCGATCAGCCACGCGGGCTACGTCCTGATCGGGCTCGAGGCCGCGAACCGTCAAGGCCTCGAGTCCGCGCTCTTCTACCTGATGGTCTACGCGTTCATGGCCATCGGCAGCTTCGCGGTCATCGCGATCGTGGCCCGGACCAACGACGCGCACTCCATCGATGACTACCGCAATCTCGCGACCCGGCGACCCGTCCTCGCGGCGGTCTTCGCGGTCTTGT
>DASRPD010000083.1:0-3450 GCA_035646535.1 Acidimicrobiia bacterium | reverse complement strand
CGGCGACGAGCTCGCGCAGCGCCTCGAGCATCGGATCAACCGCCGGCTCGGCTGGTCGCAAGGCGCGACCGACGAACCGAAGGGCGTCGCTGATCCGCGGGGCGAGGGTCGGGCCGAGGTGATCGCCGCCGCGCACGAGGTGGAAGTCATGCGAGATCGCCTGATCGAACAGCCTTCGGTGCATCGCCTCGGCCCCGTGGGCGAGATGGAGGACGTCTTCGTCGCCGCAGTCGATGGAGATTGCCAGACCCGACGCGACGATCGCCGGTCCGTTGCGGTCCACGAGCCGGAGCGGGTGGTTCTCGCGGAAGTGATCGACGTCGACAGGGTCGCCGTAGAGCGAGCGCACGAGGGCATCGTCGCGGTAGAGGCGGTCGCGGACCAGCACCTCGTCCCAGTGCTCGGTCGGCTCGATCCCCGGTTCGATCGCCGCGACCGCCGCAAAGGCGTCCGGTCGCCGGAAGGCCATGCGCAGGCTGCCCATGCCACCCATCGACACACCGCCGATCGCGGTGGCGGACGCGCCGGTCGCCGAGGTCGTGATCCGACGGACCTCCGGGAGGAGCTCGTCGAGCACGAACTGCTCCCAGCGCTCCGAACCGTCGGCTCGGTCGAGGTAGAACGAGCGACCCGCGTCGGGCGTGGCGACCACCATCGGTGGGAGCGCGTCCTCGGCCCAGAGCTGTTCGAACAGTGGTCGGCACTGGTCGAGGAACGCGTGGCTGCCACCGCCTCCGTGCAGCCACAACATGACCGGGAGGCTCTCGGTGTCGGTGTCGGGCCGGAGCACCGCGAAGGTGACGGTACGACCGACCATCGTCGAGGTGAGGTCGTGGATCTCGAGCACGGGGGGTCAGTCTTCCAGAGCATGGGCCCACACATGCGTTGGTCGGCTCGCGCGACGATGGTGCGGCGCGCCGAGCGCCCGTGGGACTGCCGCCAGAGCCGATCAACGATGACGCCGCCGCGCCCGAGCTTCCCTCGGTGGGCGCGGCATTGCGAGAGGATCGAACCGATGGACCGTGAGGACTGGAACGACCGCTATCGGGCCACCGAGCTGGTCTGGACGGCGGATGCGAACCGTTTCGTCGTTGCCGAGGTCGCCGACCTTCCGCCGGGTCGTGCGTTGGACCTGGCCGCGGGGGAGGGTCGCAACGCGATCTGGCTCGCCGAGCGGGGGTGGCGGACCAGCGCGGTCGACTTCTCGGACGTGGCCCTCGACAAGGCGCGGGCTCTGGCGGAGTCTCGCGGCGTCTCGCTCGAGACGATCGTCGCCGACGTCACGACGTACGAAGCTGCACCCGGCGCCTACGACTTGGTGCTCGTCGCGTATCTCCAACTGCCCGAGCCGGCACGATCGGTGGTGCTCCGACGCGCCACCGATGCGGTGGCGCCCGGGGGCACCTTGTTGGTGATCGCGCACGACCGATCCAACCTGGACGGCGGCTACGGCGGTCCGCAGGACCCGACCGTGCTCGCCACCCCGGCCGAGGTGGCCGCGGCGCTGACCGATCTCGACGTTGTCACGGCCGAGCTCGTCGAACGAACCGTCGACACACCGGACGGTCCACGCGTCGCGGTCGACCACCTGGTGCGCGCCCGAAGAGACGGCGCCGATCGAGGCTGAGCTACCTGCGGCCCGGGTCGACCGTGCCGTCCCGATCGGTTGGCTCCGCCGACGTCGCGGCCAGGCCGTTCAGATGGAGCGGATCGGCTCGCTCCGGTCCCAGTTGGCGCAGAGCTCGGCCAGGTGGGCGAACAGCTGACCCTTCGGCCCGGACACGTCGGACAGCTCCACCACGGTGCCGGGATGGGCCTCGGTGTCGAAGTAGACGAAGCGGCCGCGGTCACCGACACGGCCGGACTGACCGACCGTGTAGCCGGCGGTCAGGCACCGGTCGAGGTCGGTCTCGAAATCAGTCGTCCAATAGGCAACATGCTGGAGGCCCTCATTGCCGGCGGACAGGAAATCTCGGTACATGGACTGGCCGGCGTTGCGCTGCTGGATCAGCTCGATCTGGAGCGGTCCGCTGTTGGTGAGCGCGATCGACACGTCCGCGTCCGACGGCTCACCGTGATAGCGGAAGTCCTCGATCGGAGGGTGTTCGATGTAGAAGAACGGCCCGACGCCGAGCACATCGGTCCAGTGGCGCATCGCGGCTTTGATGTCTCGAACGACATAGCCGTTCTGGCGGATCTCGCCGAAGATCCGGCTCACGGGGTCACGTCAGCCGCATCGGGGACGAAGACACTGTGCATCGGAGGAACCGCGTCGGTCTCACCGGCCATCGTGGCCAGCAGCTCGTCGATGCCGTCGAAGCCGACGACGCGGTGCTCGAGGTCGGCGAAGGGGTACCGGCGGGATGCGAGCAGATCGAGCGCGGCGCGGTACGCGGTGGTGTCGACTCCGAGCGCGCCAAGGATGTGCAGCTCCTTGTAGACGATCGTGTCGGGCACGAACCCGGGGGTCTCGTTCGAACCGCGGGTCCCGGCGATGACGATGGTCCCACCGGCGCGCGCGAGCGACATGGCCTGCGCGAACGCGGCGGGCGCCTTCGCGGTGACGTCCACCACGATGTCGGCCGCGCGACCCGCCGCGCGCCGGAGCGCGTCCACAGGATCACGGTCGGCGATGTCGACCACGAGATCGGCGCCGAACGCGCGGGCGGTCTCGAGGCGGGCGTGGTCCCGTTCGCCTCGTCCGGTCACCATCACGAAGCCCGCGCCGGAATCCTTGGCCGCCGCCGCGCTGGCGAGGCCGCGCACGCCGGGTCCCATCACCGCGACGACGTCACCGGTGCCGGTCTCGGGCAGGGTCGCACCCCAGCGGATTCCCGCGCCGACCGGGTTGAACAGCGTCGCCGTCACCGGGTCGAGACCATCGGGCACGGCGAGCGGCATGGTGTCGGGCCCGAGGTACTGGTACTGCGCGTAGCCACCCCACAAGCCCGGTTCGCGCTCGGCGGGGATGAAGCCGTACATGTCCCCGATGCCGTGGCGTTCGCAGCGGCGATACGTCCCCGTGCGGCACTGCTCGCAGCGGCCACACGACTGGAAGACCTCCACGGCCACCCGGTCACCCACGTCGATGCCCCACCGCTGCGCGGCGACGTCGCCGATCGCGTCGATGACACCGACGCTCTCGTGGCCCGGCACGAACGCGAACCCGCCATGAAGCTCGCCGGTGTACTGCTCGTGATCGGTTCCGCACAGACCGCAGGCCTCGACGCGTAGCCACGCGTCATCAGGGCCAACGGGCGGGAGCTGGAAGAGGCGCTCCTCGAGCCGGTGAGGCTCGGCGAGCACCGTGGCGCGGGCGAAGGGGCTCACGATGTCGAGACTCGGTCCTTCAGGATCTCACCCGCTCGGCAGATGAGATCCAGGCGCTCATCCTGTCTGCCGGGCATGCCTCGCCTCTGTTCGGGCCCGGCCACGCCGGGACTGTTCCGC
>DASRPD010000082.1:0-33545 GCA_035646535.1 Acidimicrobiia bacterium | reverse complement strand
GCCACCGCGCGACGGTTCGCGGCCGAGGGCGCTCATATCGCGGCGCTCGACGTCGCACTCTCCGGCGCGCAGGACACGGTGGCGGAGATCAGCGAGGCCGGCGGCACCGCTCGGGCCTACGCCGTCGACGTTCGTGACCTCGACTCGTGCGTCGAGAGCGTCGCCACCGTCGAATCCGACCTCGGTCGTCCGCAGGTCCTCGTCAACTGCGCGGGTGTGCTGCGGTTCGCCCACAGTCACGAGGAGACCGCCGAGGGCTGGTCCAACGTGCTGGCGGTGAACCTCACCGGGACGTTCTACATGTGCCGGGCAACGCTGCCTCGCCTGCTCGACGGCGGCGGCGCGATCGTCAACGTCGCGTCGAACGCGGGGCTCATGGGCCAGCCCTACACCGCCGCGTACTGCGCCTCGAAGGCCGGCGTCGTGAACCTGACCAAGGCGCTCGCGCTCGAGTACGCCGAGCGCGGCGTGCGCATCAACGCGGTCGCCCCCGGCGGGATGCGCACCCCGATGACCAAGGGTCTGGACTTCCCCGACGGGATCGACTTCACCGCCTTCGACCGGGTGACGTCCAAGATCGGAGCGAGCCAGCCCGACGAGCTCGCCGGGCTGATCGCGTTCATCGCGTCCGACGACGTCCCCAAGATGGTCGGCTCCGTGCTGTCGCTCGACGGAGGGATCACCGCATGAGCACGGCCCGAGCGTGGGTCTCGGACGAGCCCACACTGTGGCGGCTCATCGAGGCGCGGGCCGCGGCGACGCCCGGCGCGCGCCTCGCGATCGACGAGGACGGCCGCGAGATCTCCTTCGTCGAGTACCGCGAGGAGTGTGAACGCGTCGCGGCGGGCTTCCACCAGCTGGGTCTGCGGGAGGGCGACGTCGTCTCCTGGCAGCTTCCCACCTGGATCGAGTCGTTCGTCCTCGTCGGCGCGTTGAGTCGCCTGGGGGTGGTGCAGAACCCGATCCTGCCCATCTACCGAGAGCGCGAGGTCGGCTTCGTCACGCGCCAAGCCGGCGCCAAGCTGCTCATCGTCCCGGGGCAGTGGAAGGGATTCGACTTCGAGGCGATGGCGCTCGGCATCGCGCGCGAGGCCGACGGCCTCGAGGTGCTCGTGGCCGACCGCGCACTGCCGCAGGACGACCCTGACCATCTCCCACCGCCGCCGCATGTGCCGGACGCCCTGCGCTGGCTCTTCTACACCTCGGGTACGACCGCGGATCCGAAGGGCGCCAAGCACACGGACCCGAGCGTGTGGGCATCAGCGTGGGCGATGGTGCTCGCCTTCGAGCTGGACCCGGCGGATCGCCACGGTCTCGTGTTCCCGTTCACCCACATCGGTGGGCTCGGGTTGCTCATGGCCGCGCTGATCTCGGGGTGCTCGCACGCGATCGTCGAGGCCTTCGCCCCGGCGACCACGATCCCGGTGCTCCGCCGGGAGGACGTCACCATCGCCGGCGCGGGGACCGTGTTCCATCTCGCGTACCTCGACGCGCAGCGCGCCCTGCCCGGCGGGGAGCGGCTGTTCCCCAACGTGCGCGCCTTCGTGGGCGGCGGCGCGGCCAAACCACCGCAGCTGCACTACGACATGAGGTCCGAGCTCGGCGGCGTCGGCATCGTGAGCGGCTACGGGCTCACCGAGTGCCCGATCCTCGTCATGGCGAGCATCCACGACCCCGACGACAAGCTCGCCGAGACCGAAGGACGCGCCACTCCCGGCGTCGAGATCAAGGTCGTGAAGCTCGACGGGACCATCGCACCGCCCGGTGAGGAGGGCGAGCTGCGCGTGCGGGGTCCGCAGCTCTGCCAGGGCTACCTCGACGCCTCGCTCGACGCCGACGCGTTCGATGCGGACGGGTTCTTCAAGACGGGCGACCTCGGCGTCGTCGACACCGACGGTTACGTGGCGATCACGGGTCGGGTCAAGGACGTGATCATCCGCAAGGGCGAGAACATCAGCGCCAAGGAGGTGGAGGACATTCTGTTCACCCACCCGAAGATCGCCGATGTCGCCGTGGTCGGTCTGCCCGATGCGCGCCGCGGCGAGCGGGCGTGCGCGGTGGTCGTGACCGCCGCCGATGCCACCCCGATCACCCTCGAGGAGATGGGCGAGTTCGGTCGAGACGCCGGCCTCATGGTCCAGAAGCTCCCCGAACAGCTCGAGCTCGTCGACGTCCTGCCCCGCAACCCGACGGGCAAGGTGCTGAAGCACGAGCTGCGCGCTCGCTACGCGGAGTCCTAGCGGTGCCGCTGCCCGACGAGCTGTCCGCGCTGGCTTCCCGGGTCTCGAACTGGGGGCGCTGGGGCGACGACGACCAGCGCGGCACCCTCAACCTCATCGACGCCGAGGCGGTTCGGCGCGGCGCGGCGTGCGTCCGTCGCGGCGAGAGCTTCTCACTCGCGATCGCGATGGATGTCGACGGGCCCCAGACCGACGGTCCCGGCGCGCCCGGTCGGCTCAATCCGACGCTGCGCATGAAGTACGTCAACGTCGCTTTCACCGGCGACCCGGCGGACTTCACCACGACCGACGACCTGCTCGAGCTGTCCATGCAGGCCGCCACCCACATCGACGCGCTCTCCCATGCCGGCTACGAGGGGCTGTTGTACAACGGTGTCTCCGCCGAGGTGGTCACCGAAGCCGGCGCCGCTCGGCTCGGCATCGAACACGTGGGCCCGATCGTCACTCGGGGGCTGCTCCTCGACGTCGCCCGCCTCCACGACGTCGCGCAGCTTCCCGAGGGTCACGTCATCGGGGGCGAGGATCTCGACGCCGCGGTCGCGGCTACCGGAACAGCAGTGATGAGCGGCGACGCGATTCTCGTTCGGACCGGTCAGATGGCCGTGCTGCAAGACGGCCGGAAGGACGACTACCGCATTCACGCCCCCGGGTTCGGCGTGGGCGCGGTCGAATGGTTCCACGACCACGACGTCGCGCTCGTCGCCAACGACACGTACGCATTCGAGATCTATCCGCCGGAACACGCCGATGCGATGATGGCGGTCCACATGCTCGACCTGCGCGATGTGGGTCTCACCCAGGGCCAGCTCTGGTACCTCGATGACCTCGCTACCGACTGTGCGAACGACAGCGTCTACGAGTTCCTCCTGTCGGCCACGCCCCTACCGGTGACCGGTGCCGTCAGCGGAATGGTCGCACCGGTTGCCGTCAAGTAGCGCGCCGGCGATTGGCGCAGTAGCGGCGGTAGCGGCTCCTTCACTCGGGGCGCTTCGGGCGAGGTCGAGCTAGAACTGCACGAAGTTCCGGCGGCGCTCCCAGTCGGTCACGACGCGGTTGAACGACGCCCACTCCTGCTTCGCGGTGTTGAGCAGGTGCTGGTGGACGTCGGGGCCGAAGGCGGCGTCGGCGACCTCGCTCCGCTCCAGCTCGCCGATCGCGTCGACGAGCGTCGACGGAACATGGGCGACATCGGTCGCGGTGTAGGCGTTGCCGTCGGAGACGGGCGGGACCTCGATGTCCTGCTCGATGCCGTGCAACCCCGCGGCGATCGTTGCCGCGAACGCGAGGTACGGATTGGCATCCGCGCCGGGGACGCGCGACTCGACCCGGAACGACGGGCCGTGGCCGACGAGGCGGAACCCGCACGTGCGGTTGTCGCGGCCCCAGGCCAGCGCCGTCGGCGCCCACGACTCGGGCTGGTATCGCTTGTACGAGTTGACGGTCGGTGCGTACATCCACGCCAGCTCCCGACCCGTCGCGATGAGCCCGCCGAGCCAACCGCGAAAGGTGGGGGAGAGGTGGTCGGGCGCGTCGTCGTCCCACATGAGGCTCTCGGTGCCGTCGGGGTTCCAGAGGCTCGAATGGATGTGGCACGACGACCCGACGTCGTCCATCGAGTACTTCGCCATGAACGTCAACGACCGCTCGTTCAGCGCGGCGATCTCCTTCGCGCCGTTCTTGTAGATCGTGTGGCGGTCGGCCATCTCGAGCGCGTCGGCGTAGCGCAGGTTGATCTCGTGCTGGCCGCGCCCGGCTTCGCCCTTCGAGAACTCGACCGGGATGCCGGCGGCGTCCATGCCGTTGCGGATCTGGCGGATCAGGTACTCGTCACGCGTCGTCTGGAAGATGTGGTAGTCCTCGATGACCGCCGAATGGGGTGTGAGGCCGGAGAAGTCGAGTGCCTCGGCGTCTTCGTAGGAGTCCTTGAACAGGAAGAACTCGAGCTCCGAGCCGCACATCACCCGGTAACCCGCGGCCGTGGCGCGGTCCACCTGGCGGCGCAGGATCTGGCGGGGTGAGACCGACACCGGCGCGCCGTCCTGGCCGTACAGGTCGCAGAGCACGAGCGCGGTCTTCTCGAGCCAGGGGACGAGGCGCAGGGTGGCAAAGTCGGGGACGCAGCGGAAGTCGCCGTAGCCGGTGTCCCAGCTCGCGAACCGGTAGCCGGGCACCGGCGTCATGTCGACGTCCACCGCGAGGAGGTACACGCAGGCCTCCATTGCCTCCACGGCGTCGGCCACGTGGTCGCAGAAGAAGTGGCCGGTGACGCGCTTGCCGATGAGCCGGCCCTGGAGGTCGGTGAAGCAGACGAGCACGGTGTCGACATCGCCGGCATCCACCGACCGGGTCAACGTGGCCAGATCGAGCATGCCAGGTCGCATGGTCGCGGCGCCCCCTCGGGTTCGGGCCCGACTGCACGTCGGTCCTCCGGTCGAAGTGGACCAGGCTACGACGTCACGGGACGCCCCGGCCCGGGCCGGCCGCCCCGGCTCACCCGAACCTGGCGGCGCGACCGTCCCCGCCGACCAGAGTTCCATGGGCTGCGGAGTTGACTGTCCCACCCTTTCCGTAGAGTCCGAGCTGCATGGACGCGACGACCTACTCCGATGGAACCGGGGGTTCCGACCGGGTGCTCGCCGGCTTGCGGACCGCGATCGGCGCCGTCGCGGGGGAGGACCGGTCGGGTTGGTCGGGCGGCGCGCGGGTGGACCGCGCGGTGGAGCTGGCGCGGTGGAAGGATCGGCTGGAGGCCGAACTGCTGCGCGCGATCGGCGACGCGGATCGCGACGCCGCCTGGCAGGCCGACGGCACGCTCAGTGCCACGTCGTGGCTGGCACATGAGGCGCCGGTATCGAAACCGGACGCGGCGCGGCTTGTTCGTAGTGCCCGATTGGCGCGTGACTGCGACCGCACCGGCAAGGCCCTCGCCGTGGGCGACGTGTCGGTGGCCCACGTGGACGAGCTCGCCCGGGTGGCCCGGAACCGTGAGGAGCTGTTCGCCGAGCACGAGGATGCACTCGTGGACGCCGCCTCGAATCTGGATCCGCGACGCTTCTCGGTCGTCGCCCGCCGCTGGGCCCTGCTCGCTGACGATCAACTCGCCACGCGTGACCCCTACCAGCGGTTCCAGCGGCGATCTCTGCACGTCTCGCCAACGTTCGGCGGCATGGTCGCGATCGACGGGATGCTTGACTCCGAAGGCGGCGCGCGGGTCCTCGCCACGCTGCGTTCGGTGGACCGGCCCGATTCGGCCGACGGTGATCTGCCGCCCCGGAGCCTCGGCCAGCGTATGGCTGACGCGCTCATCGCAATCTGTGACGGCCGGACCGGTCAGGCTGGTCGGCTGCCGCCGGCGAGGGCCGCGATCGCGGTCACGATCGACGCCGACACCCTCACGGGCAGCTTCCCGGCCGATCTCACCCGGGCGCGGTGCGACATCGAAGGGGCCGGGCCGGTGGCACCGACCACGATCCGACGACTCGCCTGTGATGCCGCGCTCACCCGCATGGTCATGACCCCCTCACAGGTCCTCGATGTCGGCAAGCCGACCAGAGTGATCCCCGATCACCTGCGCCGAGCCGTGACCGCCCGTGACGGCGGCTGCGTGTGCGCGAGTTGCGACGCGCCTGCGGCCTGGTGCGACGTGCACCACGTCGTTCCCCGCCACCGGGGCGGTTCCACCGCCGAGGACAACCTCGTCCTGTTGTGCCGCCGCCATCATGTCGCCACCCACGAAGGCGGGCGGCGACTGGCCCGGCGCCCCGACGGCTGGACGACACAGCCGGCGGAACGAGACGACTCGCGGGCGCCGCCATGATCCTGTCGGCTATTCGGGGGTGACGTAGGCGGCGGTGATGCCGCCGTCGACGACCAGGGACGCCCCGGTCATGAACGAGGCGTCGTCCGACGCGAGGAAGAGCGCGGCCTTGGCGATCTCCTCGGCGTGGCCGAGCCGGCCCATCGGGATGTGGACGAGTCGACGTTGCCGGCGCTCGGGGTCCGACATCAGCTCAGCGAGCATCGGGGTCTCGATCGGTCCGGGGCACAGCGCGTTGGCGCGGATGCCCTGGCGCGCGTATTCCACCGCGATCTCCCGGGTCATGGACAGGACGCCGCCCTTGCTCGCGGTGTACGCGATCTGCGAGGTGGCCGCGCCCACGAGCGCGACGAACGACGCCACGTTCACGATCGATCCACCGCCGGAGTCGATCATGGCGGGGATGGCGTACTTGCAGCCCAACCACACGCCCTTCAGGTTGACGTCCATGACCGCGTCCCAGGTGGGCTCGGTCGTCTCGGTCGTGCCGCCGTCATCGGCGGGGAAGATCCCGGCATTGTTGTAGAGCACGTGGAGCCCGCCGAACGTGTCGACCGCGGCCCGCACCATCGTCTCGGCCTGGTCGGCTCGGGAGACATCAGTGTGGACGAACACCGCCTCGCCGCCCGCGCCACGGATCGCGGCGACCGCCGCCTCGCCGTCTTCGGCCACGAGATCTGCGACCACGACGCGCGCGCCATGGCTCGCGAACAGCTCGGCGGCGACCCGACCCATGCCCTTACCCGCGCCGGTGATCAGCGCGGTCTTTCCTCCCAGTCGGTCCAAGGTGGCATCCTCTGGTGATATCCGGCGGCGTAACCGCCGCACGCTAATGGTTCAGGGGTGAACGAGTGAGAGTTGGAGTGACGGTCTCGGGTCTCGGTCGACTCTACGGTGACGACCTCGCGGCGGTGATCGACGTCGCCCGCGCCGCTGACGAGGCCGGCATCGACCATGTGGTGATGCCCGACCATCTCGCCATGGGCACGCGCACCGACCGCTACCCGTTCGGGAAGTTCCCGTACCCGCCGGACGAGCCGTGGCTCGAACCACTCAGCGTGCTCGCCGCGATGGCGAGTGCGACCGAGCGAGTGCGCCTCGCGACCGGCCTCCTCATCGCACCGCTGCGATCACCACTCGTGGTGGCGCGCACGGTCGCGACGATCGATGTGCTGTCTCGTGGCCGGGTGGATCTCGGGGTCGGGACCGGTTGGCAGCGCGAGGAGTTCGTCGACCCGGCCGCGCCGTTTGCCGGCCGGGCCGCCCGGATGGACGACCTCGTGCGCGCCTGTCGGGTGCTGTGGGAGCAGGAGCCACCGGCGCGGTTCGAGTCGCCGACGGTCAGCTTCGACGAGTTGTGGTGTGAGCCGCGCCCCGCCCAGTCCCGGGTCCCCGTTCTGTATGGGGGTGGACCCAACGACGCCACCTTCCGGCGGATCGTCGAGCTCGGCGACGGCTGGCTCCCGCTCGGCGTGCCCGCCGACGACCTGGGCGCCTTCGTCGAACGCCTGCGGGCGGGCTACGTCGACGCCGGCCGTGATCCCGCGCTGCTCGATGTGCGCCAGACCCTGCGGGTCGTGACCACGGACGACGGCGGGGCGGATCTCGAGGCCACGCTTGCGCCCGTGCCCGGTCTGGCGAGCCTGGGGGTGACCGCGGTCTCGGGCGCACTGGGGCGCTTCTTGGCCACCCGCGCCGACGTGGGTCCGTTCCTGCGCGATCTCGCGGCTGCCGCGCACGACGACACGCGGCGCGGGTGACCGCGCGGCCGTATCCTGTCCTGCATGACGACACTTGACATCCCCCGTGCCCTGCACCGCGGCGAGGACGAGCTCCCGTTCGTGCCTCTCGGTGACGGTTCCCATCTCCAGCTCCTCCAGGTCGACATCGAAGCCGGGCTCTGGGTGATTCGGACGCGCTTCGAGCCCGGCATCACGATCCCGCGGCACAAGCACACCGGCGAGGTGTTCGCGTTCACCATCGCGGGATCGTGGAAGTACCTCGAGTACCCCGAGGTCAACACCGCGGGTTCGTACCTCTACGAACCCGCGGGTTCGGTGCACACGCTCACCGTGGCTGATGGTCAGGATCACCAGACCGACGTCTGGTTCGCGATCTACGGAGCCAACCTCAACCTCGATGCTGACGACAACGTCGAGTCGGTCATCGACGCAGGGCTGATCCGCGACTTCTACGTGGGCATGTGCGAGGCCGAGGGCCTCGGTCGCCCGGACGTCATCGGCACCTAAAGCACCGGCGCGCGCCGAACCAACCGCTATCTTCGCCAGGATGAGCGAAGGACCGGACGCAGGCAGCGGCGCGTCCGATCCCGGCGCGAAGCCGGCGCCTGAGCCGGACCCGCAACCACCGGGCACGCAACCACCTGACACGGAACCAATGGATTCCGCCGGTCCGGGCGATCAGGCTTCGGACTCCGCCGGTGAGGAGCCTTCAGACTACGAGGGCCATGAGAGCGCCGACTTCGTCGCCGAGCAGCGGGAGCTGCGGCTGGCCAAGCTCGACGCGCTGCGTTCGGCAGGAGTCGAGCCGTACCCGTACCGCTTCGATCGGACGACGACCGCGGGTGCGCTGCACGCCGCGCACGCGGACCTGGCTCCCGGCACCGAGACCGACGAGCAGGTCTCGGTCGCGGGCCGGCTGATCCTGCTGCGCCGCCAGGGCCGGCTCACGTTCGCGACGTTGCAGGACCGCGACGTCCCGATCCAACTGTTCGTGAGCACGGCCGTGATCGGTGAGGACGTCCACGGTGACTTCGATCGCCTCGATCGGGGTGATTGGATCGGCGTGCACGGAACGGTCATGACGACCCGGCGAGGCGAGCTGTCGGTGAAGGTCGCAGCGTTCGAGCTGCTGTCGAAGGCGATCCGGCCGCTGCCCGACAAGTGGCACGGCCTGAGCGATGTCGACACGCGGTACCGCCAGCGCTACATCGACCTCGTCATGAACTCCGACGCACGCCGCATCGCCCGAGCCCGGATCGACATCCTCGCCCGGGTGCGACAGTTTCTCCTCGAACGTGATTTCGTCGAGGTCGAAGGACCCGTGCTGCAGAGCACCCAGGGCGGAGCGACGGCGCGTCCGTTCATCACCCACCACAACGCGCTCGACATCGATCTGTACCTGCGAATCGCGCTCGAGCTCCATTTGAAGCGATTGATCGTCGGTGGGCTCGATCGGGTGTTCGAGATCGGCCGTGTGTTCCGCAACGAGGGCATCGACACCACCCACAACCCCGAGTTCACGATGCTCGAGGCGTACCAGGCCTTCGGCGACTACCACGACATGATGGACCTCACCGAGGGAATCATCATCGACGCCGCGACCGAGGTGCTGCCCGAGCTGACCGTCGAATACGGCGGCAACACCATCGACCTCCACCCCCCGTTTCGCCGGGCGACGATGGTGGAGCTCATCACCGAAGAGCTCGGCGTGGACATCCACCCGGCCATGGCGGTCGATGAGGCCCGCGCGGTGCTCGACGGGCTCGGTGTGGCCTACGAACGGGAATGGGGGAGCGGCAAGCTCACCAACGCGGTGTACGACGAGCTCCTCCAGCACAAGATCATCCAGCCGACGTTCGTCCTCGACCACCCGCGCGAGGTGTCGCCGCTGGCCAAGGCCCATCGTGTTGACCCGACGCTCACGGAGCGGTTCGAGCTCGTCGTGAACGGTCACGAGCTCGCCAACGCGTTCAGCGAGCTCAACGATCCGGTCGACCAGCTCCAGCGGTTCCGAGACGAGGCCGACGCGAAAGCCACCGGTGACGCCGAGGCCGGCGACATCGATCTCGACTACGTCCGTGCACTGGAGTACGGCATGCCTCCCACCGGAGGGCTCGGCATCGGCATCGACCGGCTCGTGATGCTGCTCACCGGCACGCCGAGCATTCGCGAGGTCATCCTGTTCCCCACGTTGCGGCCCGAACCCGGGATGGGTGGGCTCACCCAGGCCTCAACCGGTGCGGGCCAGACCGACGAGGGGCGCGCCGTCGTGAGCACCGAGATCGGCGACGTCCCGCCGGAAGCGGTCGCCACCGTGACCGCGTTGCAGGCCGCGCCCTCGTCCCCACACTTGCCGTCGCGGGTGCCGGTCGCGGTGATCGCGTGGTTGACCGCGCTCGGCGGCGTCCTCGCGATCGCGTCGCGGCTGCAGTTCGTGCACGAGCGGTTCGCTCCGCTCGGCGACGCGTTCATGCCTTTGTGGGCCCGCGTCACCGGCCATGTGGCGACCGTGCTCATCGGGTTCGTGCTCATCGCCATCGCCGACCAGCTGGGGCGGCGCAAGCGCGGCGCGTGGAACATCGCGGTCGTGCTGTTCGCCGTGGGGTTGGTCCTCGACATCTCCAAGGGTCCCCACCTCGTCTCCGCGGCGTACTCGGCGCTGATGGTTGGGCTGCTCGTTGCTTACCGGAATCGATTCCGGGCGCCCGCCGACCCGCCGTCGCTGCTCCGACTCGTCCGAACCATCCCCCTGTACCTCGGGACTGTCCTCGGCTTCGGTTTCGTGGCGCTCTGGCTCGAACGTGATCACATCGAGCCGTCGTTGTCGTTCGGGAGAATGGTCGAAACGATCACGTTCGGCCTTGTCGGCGTCTCCGGTCCGTTCACCTACGAGCACCGTTTCTTTGCGGACTTCCTCCCGGCCGCGCTGTTGGCCCTCGGTATCGCAGGGCTCGTCGGGCTCCTCGTCGTGCTGTTCCGGCCTCTCGTGTTTCGTGTCCCGCATCGAAGCTCCGACTGGGAGCACGCCGAGCGTCTCGTGCGTGACTACGGCTGGGACACCCTGGCGTATTTCTCGCTGCGTGACGACAAGAGCTTCTTCTTCTCGTCCGACGGCGAGGCCATGATCGCCTACACCTACCTCGCCGGCTACGGCCTCGCCTCCGGTGATCCGATCGGGCGTCCCGAGTCCATCGCGCTCGTGGTCGACGAGTTCCTGGCCTTCTGCGCGGATCGCGCGTGGCGGCCCGCGTTCCTTGCCGTGCGCGAGAGTGATGTCCCGTTGTATTCGTCGCGCGGTCTGCGGCACTTCTACCTGGGTGACGAGGCGATCATCCACTGCGATCGCTTCGATCTCGACGGCCCCGGCACCCGGTCTCTGCGTCAGGCGGTGCGGCGGGTCGGACGGAGCTATGAGTTCCGGGTGGTGCGCGAAGCGGACGCGTCGGCCGTGTTGGTCGACGAGCTGAACGCGATCAGCGCGCGGTGGCGGGGCAGGAACCCCGAACGCGGGTTCACGATGGCGCTCAGCCAAGACGTCAAGGGCGAGAACCCCGAGTTCCTGCTGTGTGTCGCGTTCGACGAGCACGGTCGGCCCGGTGGTTTCCTGCGCGTCGTGCCTGCCTACGGCGCCGACTTCGGCTACACGCTCGACTTGATGCGTCACGATCCCGATGCGCCGAACGGCATGACCGAGTTCCTGATTGCCAACGCCGCCGTTGCGCTGCGCGCGCGGGGCGTGATCCGACTGTCGATGAACTTCGCCGCGTTCGGTCGCCTCCTCGACCCCGACGTGCAGCACTCACCGACCCAGCGGTTCGCGACGTGGTGGATCCGGCGGCTCAACGGGGTCTTCCAGGTCGAGTCGCTGCGGTCCTTCAACCAGAAGTTCGACCCGCAGTGGTTCCCGCGCTGTCTCGTGTACTCCGAAGCCGCGGATCTGCCGCGGGTCGGAGTCGTGTACGCCGGGGCCGAGGGGCTCGTCGCGATCCCCAGACTCGGTCCGCTCTTGGTTCCCAAGCCGGTCGGCGGCGTGCCCGCGCCCGATGACGCCGAACCGCCGAGCGGAGCCGGATCGCAAGTCGCGTGAGGCTTGGGCTCGCCCGCCCAGCTCGAGTCCCGGAATCCGGCGGTCGACGTCAGCCTGCGCTGCGCGGTGGCGATCGTGCTCTGTCCGGCCTCGTTCCAATGGGTGGCTTGGGAACGCCGGCGCGTGCCAGCGCGATTGTCCCGATGACCATCGCAGCAAGGCTCGCGCCGATGAGGGCCCATTCGGCGCCGTCGGCGCGGAGGGTCTCGTCGAGCACGGTGATGCCGAGCGCGGCGGCGATGATGGGATCCAGGATGGTGATCGCGGGCAACGAGAGCTCGAGCGATCCCGCCTGGAACGAGAGCTGGTGCATCGTGAATCCACTGATCGCCGCGACGACGACCACGTAGGTCTCCCAGCCGGTGAGCAGCGGCCCGAGGCCGTCGCCGAGGAGGCTCATCGCGGATTTCGTCGTCGCGCTGGTCACGCCGTAGCAGCACCCAGCCCCGACCGCGAGCGCTACCGCTCGAATGCGGCCGGTCTGGGTCGTCACGACGACGAGCGCGCCGGCGACGACGACCGTGAGGACGATGAGCGCGGGGGCCCAGACCGAGAACGGCGCGACGTCCACCCCGGTATCGGGCTGACCGGCGACGAGGAAGACGCCGATCGCGGCTATGAGCACGCACGCCCACCACAGCTCGGACGCTGCGATGCGGCGCCTGTTCCATCGGGCGCTCATCGGCAAGGCGAACAGCAGCGACGTGACCATCAACGGCTGGACGATCAGCAGCGAGCCCAACGCCAGCGCGCCCGCCTGGGCGATGTAGCCACCCGTGTCACCGACCCAGCCCGCCCACCAGCGCGGGTTGCGAATGAGCGCGAGGAACAGGGCCACGCCGCTCTCGTCCACGCGCACCGCCTCGCGCTGTTGCGCGACCGAGCCGAGCGCGACGAAGAACGCGGAGAGAAGGGTGAGAGCTATCGCGGCCCAGAGCATCTCCGAGGCTAAGCCGCGCCCTCGTTGCCCTCGAGGTGTGTCAACGTGGAACATGGCCGTGCGTCGGACTGCCCCTCGGATGCTCGCCACGGTTGCGATCGCACTCCTGGGCGCGTTGCTTGCCGCCGCGTGCACCACCAGCAGTGGGAACCCGGGTACCGCCCAGCCATGGCCGCGGTCGTCGTCGACGACCACCACCAGCCCGGTCGAGCCCGCGCCGGCGGAGATCAGCTGGCGCTACTGCGGGTCGGGCGAGTGCGGTGTCATGACCGTTCCACTGACCCAGGAGCCGGACAGCAAGACGATCGAGCTGGCGCTGTACCGGGTGCCCGCCACGGATCCCGCCGCCCGCATCGGCAGTCTGTTGGTCAACCCGGGGGGACCGGGTGCGTCGGGAGTCGACCTCGCCCGTGCCGCGCCGAGCTTCCTGCCCGATGCGCTGCTCGAGCGATTCGATATCGTCGGCTGGGACCCGCGCGGCACCGGGGCGAGCGCGCCGGTCGCGTGCGGCGACGAGCTCGACTACCTGTTCTCGGGTGACACCGCGCCCGAGAACGGGGCCGAGTGGGCCCAGCTCGACGAGGTGAGTCGCCGGTTCGCGACCGACTGCGGCGATGGGTCAGGTCCGGAGCTGCTCGCCAACATCGCCACGGTCGACACCGTCACCGACATGGAGCGGATCCGGCAGGCCCTCGGCGAGGAGGAGATCAGCTTCCTCGGCTACTCCTACGGCACCGAGCTGGGTGCTGTGTACGCCACGCGCTACCCCGACCGAGTTCGGGCGATGGTCCTCGACGGCGCGGTGGATCCGGCATTGTCGGCTGCCGAGGTCGTCATCCAGCAGAGCGAAGCTCTCGAGCACGGCTTCGACGAGTTCGCCGCGGATTGCGCCTCCGATCGATCCTGTCCGATCCGCGATGACCCGTCGGGGGTGTACGCGGAGGTGAGCGCCGCGATCGAAGCTGCACCCCTCGTCGTGTCGACCCGCGCCGGTGACCGCTTGGTCACCCCCGCGGTGGCCGACATCGCGGTTGCGGCCACGCTGTACAGCCAGTCGAGCTGGGGTGATCTCGCCGGCGCGCTGGCCCGCGCCGCCGACGGCGACGGTGCTGGTCTGCTCGACGAGTTCGACGCCTACGTCGAGCGCAGTCCCGATGGGCGCTACGGCGTCGCGTGGGCCGCGTTTCTGGCGATCAGCTGTGTCGATGGCCCCACGCTCGGCCCGCCTGATGCCTATCCCGGCGTGGAAGCGGAGGCCGCGGCCCGTGCGCCCCGATTCGGGGCGACGAACGTCGGCCTCGGCTTGTCGTGTGCCTACTGGCCGGTGACCCCCGGGCCGGGCCTGCCGCCGGTGTCGGCTCCCGATGCTGCACCGATCGTCGTCATCGGCACCACGAACGACCCGGTCACCCCGCCCCAATGGTCCGAGGCGTTGGCGGGCCGGCTCGGCGGCGAGGCCCAGCTCGTCGTCTTCGACGGCCAGGGCCACACCTCGTTTCCTGCCGGCATCGCGTGTCTGGACGATCGGGTCGTGGACTACCTCGTCGACCTGACCGTCCCACCCGGCCGACCCTGCTGAGCTGGCTCGAGTCGCGGCCGTCCGGGCGCCCGCCGGCGCGCTGGCAGCACCGTCGGGTCTCGGTCGGTCGGTCCGGAGCCGCGCTCGCTAGGATCTGACGACCCGTCAGATTTGACCCGTCGGATCTCGCCCATCGGATTCTGGAGGTCCCGTGGCGGAGTTGCCGAAGATCGTCAGTGTCGACGACCACGTCGTCGAGCCCCCCCACCTCTGGCAGACCTGGCTCCCCGAGCGATTCCGCGAGCGGGGCCCGCGCGTCGAACGACGAGGGATCGGGTCGATGCGCCACATCGGTGGCGGGACCTACGAGCAGAGCTTCGATCCCGACGGCCCGCAGGCGGACTGCTGGGTCTACGAGGATCTCGTCTACATCAACAAGCGCCACGTTGCCGCCGTCGGCTTCGACCGGGACGACATGACCATGTCGCCGATCACCTACGAGGAGATGCGGCCGGGCTGTTACGAGCCGAAGGCCCGCGTGGCCGACATGGAGCTGAATTGGGTCGAGGCGTCGCTCTCGTTTCCCACGTTTCCCCGCTTCTGCGGGCAGGCCTTCCTCGAGGCATCCGATCGGGAGCTCGCCGAGGCGTGCGTGTACGCGTACAACGACTGAATGGTGGACGAGTGGTGCGGCGACAGTGGCGGTCGCCTCATTCCGCTGTGTCTCATCCCGCTGTGGGACGTCGAGCTCGCAGCCGCCGAGGTGCGTCGCAACGCCGCTCGCGGCGTGCGGGCGGTGTGCTGCAGCGAGATCCCGCCGCATCTCGGGCTGCCCAGCATCCACACGGATCACCGGGACCCGCTCTTCGCCGCGTGCGCTGAGACGGCCACGGTGGTCTGCATGCACATCGGGTCGAGCTCGAAGATGCCGGCCACGTCTGCGGACGCGCCGGTGGCGGTGGCGGCGACGCTCAGCTTCGGTAACGCCATGGCCAGCCTCACCGACTTCTTGTTCTCAGGGGTGCTCGTACGGGTCCCGACGGTCGAGCTCGCGTACTCCGAGGGCCAGATCGGCTGGATCCCGTACATCCTCGAACGGGCGGACGACGTCTGGCGTGAGCACCGCGCCTGGGGTGGTGTCGCCGACATCGTCCCCGAGCCGCCGTCCACCTACTACTACCGGCAGGTGTTCGGCTGCTTCTTCCGCGATCAGCACGGCATCGAGTCGCTCCGCCGGGTCGGTGTCGACAACACGACCTTCGAGACCGACTACCCGCATACCGACTCGACCTGGCCCGACACGAAGCGGATCGCCGAGGGCTACGTGGAGGGCCTCGACGACGACGTGGTACACAAGATCATGCGCGGCAACGCGATCCGAATGCTGGACCTCGACCTGAAGTGACCGGCCCATGAGCTTGCCGATTCGCGTCCCGCTGGACGGCCCGGTCAACTTCCGAGACGTCGGCGGCTACCCGGGCGCCGACGGCCGGACCGTTCGGTCCGGGCGCGTGTTTCGCAGCGACTCGTTGTCGACCATGTCCGACGCCGACGTGCGCCACGTCGTCGACGAGCTCGGCCTGCGCACCGTGGTGGACCTGCGCGCCGGCCACGAGGTCGACCAGTTCCCCCACGGTTCACTGGCGTCAACGGGTGTGAAGTTCCTGCATCTGCCGATCCTCGACGAGACCCGCCGCGATCGCACGGAGCGTGAGCCCGGCTCACCTGATCCGGAGACCTTCTCGACCGACCGCCTGTACTCGCTGATGCTCGAGCGCTTCGCCGATCGGATCGCCGGCGTGCTCGGGGTCGTCGCCGATGGGGCGACGCATCCGGTGGTGTTCCACTGCGCCGCGGGGAAGGACCGGACCGGCATCGTTGCCGCGTTGGTGCTCGCCATCCTGGGCGTGGACGACGACACGATTGCGAACGACTATTCTCGCAGCGCCGACGTCATGGCCCTGATGGTCGAGCGCCACCGCGTCGCCGCCGACGAGCGCGGGGGAGTGGCGGAGGTCGCGCACCAGAAGTACCCGGTCGAGGCCTCGGTCATGCTCGCAATGCTGGCCGGCCTTCGGGCCGCGCACGGCACGATCGCCGGCTACGCCGTCGACGCCGGACTGGAGCCCGGCGCGATCGACCGCCTGCGTGCCGAGATGCTGGTCTGACGGCGCGGCGCATGGATCTGCGGTACTCCGAATCCGACGAGACGTTCCGGACCGAGCTGGCCTCCTGGCTGGCCGCCGAGCTCCCGAAGCTCTCCGCACCGCCGGCGCGCGATGACTGGGTGGCGCGACGTCGTTTCGACACCGACTGGCAGCGTCGGCTGTTCGACGCGGGCTACGCGGGGATCAACTGGCCCGCCACCTACGGCGGGCGGGGCGCGTCGCCGAGCGAGCAGCTCGTGTTCCTGGAAGAGACCGGTCGCGCCCGGGCGCCGTACGTCGGTGTGAACTTCGTCGGGCTGTTGCACGCCGGTCCCACGATCATCGCCGAAGGGACTCCGGAACAGAAGCGCGCCCACCTCCCCCGGATCCTGCGGGGCGACGAGGTGTGGTGCCAAGGCTTCTCCGAGCCCAACGCGGGCTCCGACCTCGCGTCGCTGAGCACCCGGGCCGTGCGCGATGGCGACGACTACGTCATCAGCGGCCAGAAGACCTGGTGCAGCTTCGGTCACGTCGGCGACATCGGCGAGCTGCTGGTCCGCACCGATCCCGACGCGCCCAAGCACAAGGGCATCACGTGGCTCATGCTGCCGATGGACGCGCCCGGGATCGAGATCCGCCCGATCGAGACCGTGCTCGGCTCGTCGGAGTTCTGCGAGCTGTTCCTGGACGAGGTGCGGGTCCCGGTGGCGAATCGGATCGGCGACGAGAACGACGGCTGGCGGGTCACCAACGTCACCCTGTCCTTCGAGCGCGGCACCGCGTTCGTGAGCGAGCTCGTGGATGCCCGCCACCTCGTCGAGGATCTTGCGCCGCTCATCACCGACCCTGTCGACCGACGCGAGCTGGGTCGGCTCGCCGCCGAGTTGGACGCACTGTGGGCGCTCACCCAGCGCAACATCACCCAAGCCGGTCGGGACGGAGTGATGGGGCCGGGCGCGATGATGATCAAGTATCCGTACTCGGAGCTGCGCCAGCGTCTCGGCGAGCTGTCGCTCCGGGTCCTCGGGCGTGGCGCGCTGGATGTGGGCGAGCCGCACGGATTCGTCGAAGAACGACTCCGCACGCTCGCGCTGACCATCGCGGCGGGCACGTCGCAGATCCAGAAGAACATCATCGGCGAACGCGTCCTCGGCCTCCCGAGGGAACCACGATGACCCAGGGCCCACCGACAAGATTCGGCCGCGGATGAACTTCGATCTCTCCGACGACCAGCGTGACCTGCAGGAAGGCATTCGCAGTCTTCTCGCCCGTGCACTGCCCATGACGCGCGTGCGTGGCGGCCTCGACCGTGCGATGTGGGACGAGCTCGCCGCCGCCGGGGTGTTCGGGCTGCTCACCGACGGATTCTCCTGGGCGGACGCGGCCATCGTCTTCGAGGAGCTCGGTCGCGCCGCGGTCCCCGGACCGCTCGCCTGCGGTGTGCTCGGCTACGACCCCGCGCGCGCGGGGCGAATCGTCGGAGGCGTGGAACGTCCCGCCGCCGGCGACCCGACGATCATCGAGTACCCGGAGACGCTCGACCTGCTCGTGGTGGTCGACGACACCGGCCTCGAGGCCCTCGATCCCGTGGACCTCGACGGGGATCCGATCGACTGGCCGCTCGATCCGCTCACGCCGTGCGCAACGGTGCGCCGGCTCCCGTCCGGAGAGCAGATCGGCGGACCCGCCGAGGCGGCACGCTGGCGGCTCCGCGGCGCCGCGCTCAGCGCGGCGTACGCCGTCGGTCTCGCCGGGAGGTGCTGCGATCTCGCGGTTGCCTACGCCACCGAGCGTGAGCAGTTCGGCCGACCAATCGGCGCGTTCCAGGCGGTCAAGCACCTGTGCGCGGAGATGGCAGTGCGCGTCGAGGTGGCGCGGGTCGCGGCGCACGCGGCGGCGGTGCACCTGGACGACCCGGATCTCGGGTCGACCGAGCGTGCGGTCAGTGGAGCCAAGCTCTTGGCGGTGGAGGCTGCCATCGCCAATGGGCGCGCCGCGACCCAGATCCACGGAGGTATGGGCTTCACCTGGGAGGTGGACGTGCACCTCTATCTGAAGCGAGCCTGGGTTCTCGACACGACGTTCGGCACCGGCGCCGAACATGCCGATCGCGTCGCCGCAGCCGTCGGCTGTGCGACGTAGCCTCGGCCGATGAGCGAGCGGGACGACTGGCAGCCACTCCTCGACGACCTGGCCGCGCGGCGAGCCGCCGGTCGCGCCATGGGCGGACCGGAGCGCCTGGAGCGTCAGCACGCCGGGGGGAGGCTCGACGCCCGTCAGCGGGTGGCGCGCCTGGTCGATCCCGACAGCTTCGTGGAGCTCGGCGTCCTGACCGGTTCGGTACAGCGGGGTGCCTCGCCGGCCGCGCCCGCCGACGCGCTCGTCGTGGGGCACGGGACGATCGAAAGCCGGCCCGTGCTCGTCGGCGCGGAGGACTTCTCGGTCATGGGGGGCTCGATCGGCCTCGGTACGAGCGCGAAACGGCACCGGCTCACCCAGCTGGCGGCCGACGAGCGGGTACCACTCGTCATGCTGCTCGAAGGCGCGGGGGAGCGGGCACAGAACGCGTTCGAGCGACGTGGTCGGGCCCCCAACGATCTCCAAGGGCTGGTCGCGCTCTCCGGCCGAGTGCCCACGGTGTGTGTCGTGATGGGCGCCTCCGCCGGTCACGGCGCGCTGACCGCGCCGCTCATGGATCTCGTCGTGATGGTCGAGGGCGCGGCCCTGTTCAGCGCGGGTCCACCGCTCGTCGAGGCCGCCACCGGCGAGCAGGTCACCAAGGAAGAGCTCGGTGGTACCGCGGTCCATACTGCCTCGAGCGGCGTCGCCCACAATGCCGTCGCCGATGACGGCGCCGCGCTGGATCTCGTGCGTCGGTATCTCGGATACTTCCCGTCGAATGCGTGGCAGCATCCGCCGGTCGCTGCGAGCGGGACCGACATCGATCCGCGTCCGGTGGATCAGCTCATGGATCTGATCCCGGCCGACCCTCGACATGGCTACGACGTGCGCCCGGTGATCGGTGAGATCGTCGACCGCGACTCGGCGCTCGAGATCGCGCCCGCCTCGGGGCGCGCCGTGGTGACCGTGCTGGCCCGGCTCGGTGGTGTCCCTGTCGGTGTGGTGGCCAACCAGCCCGCGGTCAAGGCAGGCGCGTTGGACGCCGACGCGGCCGACAAGGCGGCCCGGTTCATCGAGGTCGTCGACTCCTTCCATCTGCCGGTGGTGTTCCTGGCCGATAACCCGGGGGTGCTCGCGGGCCGGGTCGCCGAGCGGGCCGGGGTGCTGCGCCACGCGGCGCGGCTGTTCGCCGCGCAGGCCCGGATGGCCGGGGTGAAGTTGCACGTCACGCTGCGCAAGGCCTACGGGTTCGGCAGCTCGGTCATGGGCATGAACCCGTTCGACCACCAGACGGTCGCGCTGGCGTTTCCGGGGGCGCGCCTGGGGGCCATGCCCGCCGACAGCGGCGCGGACGCGGCCCGCTTGGAAGCAGACGCACGAGCGGTGCTCGCCAATGCCGAGCTCGGCGGAGCGTATTCTGCCGCCGACATGATGAGCTACGACGAGGTGATCGAGCCCGCCGAGCTGCGCAACCATCTCCTCGCAGCGCTGCGACTCTCGGCGGCGCGGCGCCGGCTTGCCGTCGAACCCATCGCCCGGGTCGGGATCAGCCCCTGACCCGACGGGTGTCGCGTGCCGCTCCGGCTCACGCGAAGCGAACGGGCAAGCGGGTGAAGCCCCGGACGTTTCCCGAGTGGACCCGCTCGCACTCCGTGGTCTGGACCTCGTACTCCCCGAGCACGGGCAGGAGCTCCTCGAGCGCGACGCGCGCCTCGAGCCGCGCGAGCGCTGCGCCGAGGCAGTGGTGGATGCCGTGGCCGAATGCGAGATGCCCTGCGGGGTTGCGGTCCACGTCGAGCACGTCGGGGTCGCGCCAGCGGCGGTCGTCACGGTTCGCGGACGCGAAGAGCAACATGCCCTTGGAGCCCTCGGGCAGCGTCACTCCGTGCATCGTGACGTCGCGCGTGAGCAGGCGGGCGAGGCCCTGCGTCGACGTGTCGAATCGCAGCACCTCCTCGACGCCGGCAGGAATCAGGCCCGGCTGGGCGAGGAGCTTGGCCCGTTCGTCGGGGAAGGCTCCCAGCCAGTGGATCGCGTTGCCCAGCAGCTTCGTCGTGGTCTCGTTGCCCGCGATGATCAGCAGGAAGCAGAACCCGAGGATCTCGCTGTGGGTGAGCGCCATGTCCCCCTCGGCCGCGGCGACGAGCGCGCTCACCAGATCATCACCCGGGTCCTGCCCGCGTCTCGCGATCAGCCGTTCGAAGTAGGCGTACAGCTCGGTCGCGCCCTGGATCCCGGCCTGGGTGATGCGGTCGTCATCAGGCTCGCGATGCAGCATCGAGTCCGACCACGCTCGCAGCTCGTCCTGGTCGTCGTCGGGTACGCCCAACATCGCGCTGATCACCGCCATCGGCAGCGTGGCCGAGAAGTCCGTGATGACGTCGAGGGTGCCGCGGTCGGCGAAGCCGGCGATGAGACGGCGGGAGAGCTCACGGATGGGCGTCTCGAGGTCGGCGACGCGCTTGGGCGTGAAGGCCCGGCTCACGAGCGAGCGGAGCTGGGTGTGGCGGGGCGGGTCGAGCTCGATGAGCATGGGCTCGAGGTCCTCGGAACGTCGCTCGAGAGTGATGCCACCGCGCGAGGAGAAGGTGGTCGGGTCCCCGAGCGCCGACCGTACGTCGGCGTCGCGAGACAGCGCCCAGAAGCCCCGTTCGGCGTCGAGGTACGCGGGCGCCTCGTCACGAAGGCGACGGTACGTGGGGTACGGGTCCTCGTGGACATCGTAGGAATACGGGTCGAAGACGACCGGCGCGGTGATCGTCATGCTCGAAAGAGTACGACGATGGCGGCGTAGTGACACGCGAGCGCGCCGAGCACGCACGCGTGGAAGATCTCGTGGTAGCCGAACAGGTGCGGTACCGGGTCGGGGCGCCGCGCCGCGTGGACGATGGCGCCGCCCGTATACAGCAACCCGCCGGCAGCGATGAGCGCGAACGCCAGGACGCCAGCGTGGATCCACAGGTCTCCGAACGCGAGCACGGCCACCCAACCGAGGGTGACGTACACGGTGGTGACGTAACCCCGCGGCGCGTCGATCGGGAGCCATTCGAAGACGATGCCGCCGAGTGCCCCGACCCAGACGGCGACCAGCACGAGGATCGCCCAACCGCTGCTCATGCCCAACAGCGCGATCGCGGTGTAGGTGCCCGCGATCGTCAGGAAGATCATCGTGTGGTCGAGCTGGAGGAGGCGGATGGTCTGACCGAGGGTCCAGTCCCGCCGGTGCAACAACGCGCTGACCGTGAGCATCCCGGTCGACGCCAACGCGAAGATCGTCGCCGCGATCCTGGCCGTCGCGCCGGGCGCGAGCGCGATGAGCGCGGCGCCGGCGATGGCGCCGGCGATGGCGCCGTAGGTGTGCAGGACGCCGCGGAGCCTGGGCTTGGCCGCGCCGTCGAGCAGCGGT
Source organism: Acidimicrobiia bacterium (assembly GCA_035646535.1). Lineage (GTDB taxonomy): Bacteria > Actinomycetota > Acidimicrobiia > IMCC26256 > JANYLB01 > DASRPD01. The sequence continues at coordinate 11,526 of DASRPD010000082.1, read as the reverse complement.
GATCGGTGCTTTCGGTCGACCGTGGGCATCGTCTACTCCGGGTGCTCCGGTCCTTCGGGTGGTGCCACCGGTTGCACCTCGATCGTATCGAGGTGCACACCGGGACGGGTGGTGACCGCCAGCACCACCGCGCGGGCGACGTCGTCGGGGTCCATGACTCCCCAATGGCGTTGGATCCCGAACCGCTGCCAGCGGGCCACCAGGCTCGCGAACTCCTGCGGGTCGCCCCACCCGGACGCGAAGTCGGTCATGGTTGGTCCGACCCGCACGATCGTGACGCGGATCTGCCGTCCTTCGACCTCGGAGGCGAGGCCACGGGCGGTGTGTTCCACCGCGGCCTTCGTCGCCCCGTAGGTGACGAGCCCGGGACGGGGTTGGCGCACCGCGTCGGACGAGATGAAGACGACGTCTCCGGGAGCCTCCCGCTCGATCAGCGAGCCGACCACGGCGCGCGTGGGCAACAGTGCGCCCATCACGTTGGTCGTGACCATGTCGCCGAGCCGGTCGACGTCGAGGTCGGCAATGTCACCGGGCCATGCGCAGCCGGCGTTGTTGACGAGCGTGTCGATGGGGCCGAGCACGTCGGCCGCGGCCTCGATGCAGGCGGCGATCGAGGCGGGGTCGCGCACGTCGAGCGGGTGGGCGAGCGCGTGCCCGCCCGCGGCGGTGACCGCGGCCGCCGTCTCGGCGAGCGCTTCCATGCGACGAGCGCCGACGACGACCTTCCAGCCGAGCTCGCCGAGCGCGATCGCGGTGGCCCGCCCGATCCCCGAGGACGCGCCTGTGACCAGTGCCACCCGCGGCGGCGAGGCCGTGTCTCCGCTGTCTTGGCGTTCCTGGTCGGGGTTCACGGCCGCTCCTCTGGATCCGACCAGGCCACGACCGGGCCCGCGGCGTCGACGAGCTCTCGGGTGCGGGACCAGTCGACGTCGTCGCCCCAGCGCTCGAGGCGGAACCCCTCCGGCGCCGCATCCACGATGGCCCGGCTCACCTCGTCGACTGGATCGGTCGTCACCGCCATCGCGTCGAGTCCTGTGGCGCGTGCCGCGAGCGCGAGCGCGGCCGCGATGCCCGGACGGTCCACGGCCGGTACGCAGATGCTGCCGGGCCGATCGGTCGGGAACGTCCGCGCCAGCCACAGACCCACCGGACCGGGCTGGCCGAACACGATCGTCTCCGGTCCGAGCGACTGCTTGAGGTCCATCACGGCGCGAGCCGGGTGGCGGGGGAACGACTCGTCCACGTATCCAGGTTGCGCCACCGAAGCCAGCCTTCCGTACAGGTCATTGGACGGTATCTCGTCGAACAGGCGGGCGACGTCGGTCATGGCGCCGAGTGCCATCGGACTGATGTGGGAGACCGGCGCGAGCCCGAAGCGTTCCTCGGGCGACTCGACCGGATCGATGCCCGTTGCCACGATGAGCTCGTAGTCGCCGAAGCCGACCAGCGCGAAGTCGTCGGCCTGGAGTCCGCAGGTGCCCATGTGGTGAGGGCTGTCCCAGCGAAGTACGCCCTTGGCGCCCCACGTGTTCGCGACCGGGACGTTCGCACGCTCGGCGAACGTACGCACGCAACGAACGCCGCCCGGTTCGGCCAACACTCCCGGCCCGGCGAGCACGACGGCGCGCGCTCGGCCGTGGGGCCAGTGCACGGCGGGAGCGTCGATCGGGGCGTCGGTGGGGGTGTCGATGGGGGCGACCGTCGCCTGGCGTCGGGCGTAGGCGAACGGGGCGGGCACCTCGACGTCGTCGAAATGGCGCGCCAGGTCGTCTGACACGCCGCGCAGCAGATCACCGACCGTCTCGGGAGCCGACATCGCGCCCGAGGCTAGAGTCCCGGCCCGTGTCCCGTCGGGTCTGTGTCGTGGGGGTAGGTCTCGCCGATGGGCCGAAGACGCCCGAGCTCAGTGGGCTCATGCTGGAGGTGCAGGCCTTCGGTCGGGCGCTCACCGACGCCGGGCTCACCAAGGCCGATATCGACGGCCTCGCCTCCGCCGGATACAGCGGACTCCACGAGGTCCAGCTGGCCGAGTACCTGGGCCTGGCGCCCCGGTGGCTCGAGTCGACGTCGGTCGGTGGCTCGAGCTTCGAGTTCCACCTGCTCCACGCCTACCGGGCGATCGAAGCCGGCGACGTGGACACCGTGGCCATCGTCTACGGCAACAACGAGCTCTCCGCGGCCGGACGATCGCTCGGCACCGGCCGCAGCGGTGGCGGGGGAGGTGCCGGGGGGTTGCCCCTGCCGATGAGCTACGAGCTGCCGACGGGGCTCACCCTCGTGGGTGCGTACGCGATGGCCGCCCAGCGCCACATGCATGACTACGGCACCACCTCCGAACAGCTCGCGTCGATCGGCGTGCAGATCCGCGAGCATGCAGGCCGCAACCCCAACGCCATGTACCGCGATCCGATCACGGTGGACGATGTGCTCAGCTCCAAGCTCGTCGCCGATCCGCTGCACAAGCTCGACTGTTGCGTTGTGTCCGACGGTGGCTGCGCGCTGATCCTCACCACCGAGGATCGCGCCCGCGACCTGGCCCACCGCCCGGTCCATGTGCGCGGCGCGGCCGGCGGGATGACCCACCACTCGATCCAGGCGATGCCCGATCTGACCCGAACCGCCGGTGCGGTGAGCGGCCCGAAGGCGTTCGCCGACGCGGGGATCACTGCCGCCGACGTCGATACCTTCCAGATGTACGACTCGTTCAGCTACACGGTGCTCGTCTGTCTCGAGGACCTCGGATTCTGCGCCAAGGGCGAGGGGGGACCGTTCGCGGCGTCGGGGGCGCTGCGTCTCGGCGGCGCGCTGCCCACCAACACCGACGGCGGCGGCCTCTCCGCCACCCATCCGGGCATGCGGGGGCTGTTCCTGCTCTGCGAGGCCACCCGCCAACTCCGCGGCGAGGCCGGCGCCGCGCAGGTCGACGGCGCCGAGATCGCGGTCGCGCACGGGTCGGGCGGCTGGTTGTCCACGATGGGCACCGTCGTGTTGGGTACCGAGCCCGTCCGATGACGCCCGAGGAGTTCCCCGAGTACCTCGTGCCGCGGATCACCCCCGACTCGGCTGAGTTCTGGGCGGGGACGACGCGCGCCGAGCTTCGCGTCCAGCGCTGCGCCGACTGCGAGCTCCACCACCACTACCCACGCTCGGTGTGTCCGCACTGCGGTTCCGACCGCCTCGAGTGGATCACCGCGGCCGGGACGGGCACCGTGCACAGCTTCACCGTGATCCGTCAGCACGGCATCCCGCCGTTCCACGAGGCCGTGCCGTATGTGGTCGCGTTGGTCGACCTCGACGAGGCCGGTGCCCGGGTGCTCGGCCGCATGCCGGATCTCGACCCGCACGACGCGAGCATCGGCCTGCGGGTCGATGCGACGTTCGCGCCCGCGACCGATCGGGTCGCCTTCGTCGAGTTCACCGCCGCGCCCTAGCGTCGGCGGATCGGCCGCGCCCGACTACCCGAGCACGCCGGACTCGCGGAGCTGCGCGATGCGAGCATCGTCGTAGCCGGCGACGTCGCGCAGCACCTGGTCGGTGTGCTCGCCGCACTCGGGCGCCTTGGTGATCGGCGCGTCCTCCACCCCATCGATCTTGAGGGGAAGCGGGAGCTGGTCGGCGCCCAGCTCGCTGGCCGGGAGCCACGCGAGCCGGTCCTGGAACTGTGGGTCGTCCTGCACGGTCTTGGGTGTGTTGACCGGCGCGATCGGCACGTCGACCTCGATGCCGAAGTTGATCCAGTCGCGCGTCGAACGCGTCGCGAAGACCTCGGTGAGCTCACGCTGGAGCTCCCGGTTGCCCCGCGCGTGGTCGCCGTATTCCGAGCCCGGCCATCGCTCGAACAGCTCGGCGCGATCAACGGCCTCGCAGAACTTCTTCCAGAAGTGTTGTTCGGAGGCCATGAACAGCACGTAGCCGTCACTCGACGCGTAGACCTGATAGCGGACACCGCCCCGCATCCCCGCGACCGCGGGAGCGCGCCGTTCGTAGTCGTCGGCGACGTTGCCGGTCACCTCCGACTCGGGTCGCTCGTAGGCCCGGTAGGTCTCGCCTCGGTACCAGTCGAACGCGACCGCCGCGTCGGACTGGGCGATCTCGATCTGGCAGCCCTCGCCGGTGGCGCGGGCGTGGACCACGCCCGCGAGGATGCCGATCGCGCCGTAGAGCGGTCCGGCGAAGATCCCGACACCGACGTGGTCGGGCATCGCGACGAGGCCCTCCTCGTCGATCTCGGGCGAGAAGATCCCCGCCCACGCGTCGTAGGCGATCCCGTGGCTCGCGAGGTCGCGGTACGGACCCGTCGCGCCGTAACCGGAGATCGTGCACCAGACCAGCTGGGGGTTGACCTCGGCGAGTCGCTCGTAGCCGAGCCCGCGGCGTGCGAGCCCGCCCGGTCGCATCGCCTCGACGACGACGTCCGCCTCGGCGATGAGGTCGCAGAAGACGGTCTGGCCTTCCTCGGTGCGCAGATCCAGCACGACGCTGTGCTTGCCCCGGTTGATGTGGAGGTGCATGAGCGAGACGCCCTCGACGATCGGCCACGTCATGCGGCGTACGTAATCACCCTTCGGGGGCTCGACCTTGATGACATCCGCGCCGAGGTCGGCGAGGGCGCCGGTGATCGCGGCGGGGCCGAGCATCGAGCACTCGATGATCCGCACTCCGGCCAGGAGGCCCGGCGCCGAGTCATCCGCGCTCTTGGTGGGCGAGGGAGTGGAACCGGTTGCAACCATCTCGCCACGGTAGCGACGGAGCTGACGGACCGTCAGATCGACGCCTACGCTCGCACGCGTGGCACGAACCGGGGAGCGGGCCGAAGGTGACGAGGCGGTGGCGCTCGACGGGCGCGCGCTCGGTAAGCGCGGCGCGGCAACCCGCCGCCGGCTGCTCGACGCCACCGCGCGGCTCCTCGAGACCCATGGCGTGCGCGACGTGCGCGTCGTCGACATCGCCCGCGAGGTCGACACGTCGCCCGCGACCTTCTACCAGTACTTCGGCGACGTCGAGGCCGCTGTGCTCGCACTCGCCGAGGAGGTGGGCGAGCAGGCCGCACCGCTCGGCGAGCTGCTCGAAGAATCCTGGGACGACGACCACGGTCTCGATCACGCGCGTGAGCTCGTCGACGGGTTCATCACCTACTGGGAACGCCATCGCGCGGTGCTGCGAACCCGGAACCTGGCCGCGCAGGAGGGCGACGAGCGGTTCCGGGATGTGCGCAACCGAGCGCTCAGCCGTCTCACCGAGGGGTTCGCCCGCAAGGTCGCCCGCGACGGGCCGTCTGATGTGTCGCCGTATGTCGCCGCCGCCGCGATGGTGGCGATGATGGAGCGCCTCGCGGCGTTCCAGGGCGATCTGGCCGAACGCTACGGGACGACGCGCGCCGACGTCGTCGAGACGACGGCACGCATCCTCTACCAGACGGTCAGTCGACCGCGTCGGTCGCGCGCTCAGAGAGCGAGATCACCGCGCTATGCGCGGTGATCTCGACCTCCCGGTCGAACACGCGCTCGAACAACTCACGCTTGCGGCGAGCACCCCACAATTCGAGCTCGGGGTCGCCGTCGGCGTGCAACCCGACCAGCACGAGCGACGGACCGATACCGACCTGGACGTGGCGCACCACCTGACGGCGGCTGCGGTCGAGCCCATCCGCGATGCGCAGCAGCGCGGCGAGGCGCCGCACGGTGTCGCGGGTGCTGCGGTCGAGCGAGCCGACGAGAGAGTCGTTCGCCTTCGGTTCACCACGGCGGTGCCAACGCACGAGCGCGGTGATGAGCACGATCTCGTCGGGGTCGAAGCCGCGGAGGTTGCCGTGTTGTACGAGGTATGCGGCGTGGCGGTCGTGGCCCTCGTGGGCGACGTGCTCTCCGATGTCGTGGAGCAAAGCCGCGTACTCGAGCAGCTCGCGCGCATCGTCACCGAGCTCGTGGAGCTCCCGGGTCTGGTCGAACAGCTCGAGTGCGAGCGCGGCGACGCGTCGTGAGTGTTCCTCGGGCCACGAGCAACGGCGAGCCAGTGACTGCACCGATGCCCGTCGGATGGCGCGCGGGTCGTCGGACAGGTCGGCGGGGTCGTGCCGGTGGATCGCGTCGAGGAGGATGCCCTCACGCAGCGACCATTCGCTGACGGTCAACTCGTCGACCTCGAACAGCTCGAGCGCGGTGGCGAGGAACATGGACCCGGCGACGATCAGGTCGACGCGCCGGGTTTCGAGCCCGTCCATGCGGCGACGTTCCGCCGAGGTCGACGCGAGCAGGTCCTCGTGGAGCGAGAGGATCTCGTCGCGGGTGACCGAGAGCTGGTTCAACGAGCGAGGGAGGGCTTGGGGGCGCCGCACCGCGGCCATCTCGGCCAGGTCCTCCAGCGTGCCGCTGCTGCCGATCGCCATCTTGGGCTCGAAGCGCCCGACGGTGAGCGCGAGCGGTCCGAGCGCGTCGACGAGGTGCCGGCGGAGCCGCCGCCGCTCAGCCTTCGAGATCGGGTCCGTCGTGACGAACTCGGCCGCCAGTCGTGCCACCCCGAGTCGCTCGCTGGTGGACCACACCAGGCCACCGGCATCGCCGACCATGATCTCGACGCTGCCCCCGCCGAGGTCGAAGCACACCGCCGGGCCGGGATCGATGAGCACCGCCGCCCGCACGGCCGAGAAGATGAGACGGGCCTCCTCCAGCCCGCTGATCACGTCGACCACCACGCCCGCTTCCTGTTCGATGCGGGCGACGACCTCGTCGCCGTTGGTCGCCGTGCGGAGCGCGCTCGTCGCCCGGGCCAGGATCTCGCCGGCACCCGCGGCCTCGGCGAGGAGCCGGAAGCGCCGGACCGTTCGCACCGCGGCGTCGGCCGCCTCCGGGGTGACCAGGCCCTCGCGGCTCACGACGTCACCGAGGCGCAGCATCTCCTTCTCCCGCACCAGCGACTCGAACGTGCCGTCGGGATGCACCTGCGCCACCGCGAGGTGGAAGGAGTTGCTGCCGAGGTCGAGGGCGGCGATCCGCACATCCCGAGCGTAGGACCGCCCGGCGGGTCGCCCCCGATCCTCGTGCCGGGCCCGGCGGGTTTCCCGACGGGGTGGTGTCCCGGTCGGGTCGGCCGGCCCGACGGCCGCGCCAAGCTGACGTTGGCGTCAGGGGGAGTAACCTGCACGCCGCCGCACGGCGCGGCGAAGGGGGACTGATCTCGATGGATTCGGCCGAACCGAGGATGCTCGTCGACGGCAAGCTGGTGGACGCGGCGTCGGGCGCCACCTACGAGAACATCAACCCGGCGACCGAGGAATCCGCCGGCCGCGTGGCCGACGCCGGCGCCGAAGACGCCGAGCGAGCGATTGCCTCGGCGCGCCGGGCGTTCGACGAGTCCGGTTGGGCCACCGATCCTGAGCTGCGTAAGCGATGCCTCCGCCAGCTGCAGGAGGCGCTCGCCAAGGAGCGCGAGACGCTGCGCCCGCAGATCGTGACCGAGGTCGGCACACCGATCGCCCTCACCCACGCGGTGCAGATGGACTCCTGCATCGACGACATGGAGTGGGACATCGAGTGCATCGATCGCATCGAGTGGTCCTACGACCTGCCGGTGCACGAGTTCTTCGGGATGCGGTCGGCCCGCAAGGTGTTCCGGGAGCCGATCGGCGTCGTCGGCGCGATCACGCCGTGGAACTTCCCGTTCATGTTGAACCTGTCGAAGCTCGTTCCCGCACTCGCCGCGGGCAACACGGTCATCCTCAAGCCCGCGCCCGATACGCCGTGGAGCGCGACGTTCATCGGCAAGCTCGCGGCCGAGCACACCGACATGCCCCCGGGTGTCTTCCAGGTCCTGCCGTCCGCCGATCCCGCGACCGTCGGCGAGGCGCTCACCGACGACCCTCGGGTGGACATGATCAGCTTCACCGGTTCGACGGCGGTAGGGAAGCGGATCATGGCCCGCGGTGCCGACACCGTGACGAAGGTCTTCCTCGAGCTCGGCGGCAAGTCCGCCAACGTCGTCCTCGACGACGCTGACTTCCCGGCCAGCCTGGGCAGCGGCGCGATGGTCTGCATGCACGGCGGTCAGGGCTGCGCGATCACCACGCGCTACCTCCTGCCCCGCTCTCGCTACGACGAAGGCATCGAGATCCTGCGCGCCTCCTTCGAGGGGTGGACCTACGGCGACCCGACGGACCCGGCCAACTTGCAGGGTCCGCTCATCAACGCACGCCAGCGTGAACGGGTGCTCGGCTACATCGAGAAGGGCAAGGAGGAGGGCGCGCGCCTGCTGTTCGGAGGCGGCCGCCCGCCGCACCTCGACAAGGGCTACTACGTCGAGCCGACGTTGTTCGTCGACGTCGATCCCGACTCCACGATCGCCCAGGAAGAGATCTTCGGGCCGGTGCTCTCGGTCATCGCCTACGACGACGATGACGACGCGGTGCGCGTCGCCAACAACTCGCGCTACGGACTGTCGGGCGCGGTCGTGAGCAAGTCGCTGGATCGCGCGATGGGCGTCGCCCGCCGGCTGCGCGCCGGCACGGTGTCGGTGAACGGAGGCCAGTGGTTCGGTCCCGACACGCCGTTCGGGGGTTACAAGGAGAGCGGCCTCGGCCGTGAGCACGGCATCGCCGGTTTCGAGGAGTACCTCGAGACGAAGGCCGTCGGCCTGCCCGCATAGATCGCGCGACCCGCGCGGTGGCGAGCCGAGCTGGTTGACCGTCGAGGCGCGTGAACGGTCGAGACCATGGCCGTGGGTCTGCCCGTATAGCCTCGGCGTCGTGTCGACGCTCATCTTGTTGCGCCACGGCCAGAGCACCTGGAACGAGGAGAACCTCTTCACCGGCTGGGTCGACGTCGGGCTCACCGATCTCGGTGCCCGCGAGGCCGTGCGTGGGGGTGAGCTGCTGCGCGAGGCGAAGGTGCTGCCCGACGTCGTCCATACGTCGCTCCAGCGCCGCGCCATCCGCACCGCCGAGCTCGCGCTGGCCGAATGCGACCGGTCATGGATTCCGGTGCGCCGCTCGTGGCGGCTGAACGAGCGCCACTACGGAGCGCTGCAGGGCAAGAACAAGCGGGAGACCACCGACGAGTTCGGTACCGAGCAGGTCAAGCTCTGGCGCCGCTCCTATGACGTGCCGCCGCCGCCGCTCGATGGGGACGTCGGAAGCGACCCGCGCTACGCAGAGCTCCCCGCCGACGTCGTGCCGAGATCCGAGTGTCTGGCCGACGTGGTGGCCCGCATGTTGCCGTACTGGTACGACGGGATCGCGCCGGATCTCGCCGCCGGGCGCGTCGTGCTCGTCGCCGCACACGGCAACTCACTGCGAGCTCTGGTGAAGCACCTCGACGGTCTGACCAAGGAGGAGATCATCGAGCTGAACATCCCGACGGGCCAGCCCCTCGTGTACGAGCTCGACGAGCATTTTACCGTGAGCGATCGCCGCTACCTCGACCCCGAAGCGGCCGCGGCCGCGGCCGAAGCCGTCGCTCGGCAAGCCGGCTGAGCCGTCGCGCGGGGCCCCAGTCGAGGTGGACGTCTCGCCGGTGGAAGGGCCCAGTCCGTAGACTCGCGGCTCATGGGAATGAAGAAGGAACGGCGCCGGCGCAAGCAGCGGCTCGCGGCCGCGTTCCGGCTGTTCGGGCGGTTCGGGTTCGACGAGGGTGTGGCCGGTCACATCACCGCGCGTGACCCGGAGCGGCTCGATCACTTCTGGGTGAACCCGTTCGGCATGAACTTCAAGCAGATCTCGGTGTCGGACCTGCTGCTCGTGAACGACCGGGGCGAGGTCGTCGAGGGCGACCACCGCGTCAACACAGCCGCGTTCGCGATCCACTCCCAGATCCACGCGGCCCGTCCCGACGTCATCGCGGCCGCGCACGCGCATTCGGTGCACGGCAAGGCGTTCTCGGCGCTCGGGCGCCTCCTCGACCCGATCACCCAGGACGTCTGCGCGTTCTATGGGGACCACGGCCTCTTCGACGACTACACCGGCGTGGTGTTGGAGCTCGACGAAGGCAAGCGCATCGCGGTCGCGCTCGGCGAGCACAAGGCGGCGATCCTGCGCAACCACGGGTTGTTGACCGTCGGCCACTCGGTCGACGAGGCCGCGTTCTGGTTCATCTCCATGGAGCGGTCGTGCCAGGCCCAGCTCCTCGCGTCGGCCGCCGGCGACCCGGTGCTCATCGACCCGGCGATGGCCGCGCGCACGGCCACCCAGGTCGGTGGTCACGCCGCCGGCCGATTCGGCTTCGCCCCCCTGTGGGACTGGATCACCGTCGAAGAGCCCGACCTCTTCGACTGACCCTCCCGCCGTCCTGCGCTTTAGCGTCGCAGGACGGGAACTATCCATGACCTGCGACGCTAAAGCGATCGAACGGGGACTGATGACGACTCGATGTCCCAGGCGCGCGCTTGACTCGCGGGCGCATGGATGCGATCGACACCCGGCTGGCGCACTTCGCCCGCAACGCCTTCGGGCACTTCACCGCGGGACACGCCGCACTCGTGGGCTTTTCTGCCAACCAGCGCGCCTACCGTCTCGACGCCGGCCTGTGGGAAAGCCAGTACGAGGACGTCTACCGCCTCGCGGGCGTGCCCCCGACTTGGCGAGGTGACATCCTGGCCGCCTGCTGGGCCGGGGGGTTCCGAGCGGTCGCCTCGCATCGGTCCGCGGCTGCGCTGTGGCGTCTGGCGGGTGGCCGCCGCCACATCGCGGAGATCACCTGTCCGCGCTGGCGGCGCGCCCGTCACGATGGCGTCCTCGTCCACGAGACCAGCGCGCTCGATCCGTGCGACGTGACGATGGTCGACGGGATTCCCGTGACGACGCCGGAGCGCACGTTGCTCGGTATGGCCGAGGTGTGCTCGCCTTCGCTGCTCGAGATGGCCGAGGACGGTGCGGAGCGCCGAGGTCTCGTCACACCGGGATCGATCCGAGCGATGCTGGTCCGTCTCGCCCGTCCGGGACGAGGTGGTGTTCGGGCGCTGCGGGACCTCATCGACGCGCGCAGCCCGGAACGGGCGACGCCGGAGAGCGAGAAGGAGACGCAGCTGGTCCAGGCGTTCCGGGCGTTCGGGCTCCCCGAGCTCGTGACGCAGCACGAGGTGCGTCAAGGCGGCCGTCTCGTCGGGCGCGTCGACGCGGCGTATCCACAGGCGCGAATCGCGATCGAGTACGACAGCGACGAGTTCCACGGAGGTCGACTCGCCCTCGTGCGCGACAGCGAGCGTCGCAGCCGGCTCCTCGCCGCGGGCTGGCACCCGTTCACCGCGACCGACGCCGAGCTGCGCGCCGGTTGTCGCACGCTGTGTCCCGCCGTCGCCGACGTTCTCCGCCGCGCCTCGTGAGCGAGCCTCACAACCCCGCGCCTCGTGAGCGAGGCTTCGGACCCCGCGCTTCGTGAGCGAGGCTTCAGACCCCGCGCTTCGGCGTCGCAGGTCATGGATAATTCCCGTCCTGCGACGCCGAAGCGCGGGGTCTGAAGCCTCGCTCACGAAGCGCGGGGTCCGAAGCCTCGCTCACGAGGCGCGGGGTTGTGAGGCTCGCTCACGAGGCGCGGCGGAGAA
>DASRPD010000081.1:0-17406 GCA_035646535.1 Acidimicrobiia bacterium | reverse complement strand
TAGACGGCGATGTGTGGTGTCGGCGCCCAGCCGGCGAGTGACGCGACATTGAGGATCTCTCCACCGCCGTCGGCGAGCATGGTCGACGCGGCAGCCCGCGTGCCGTGGACGACGCCGAGCAGGTTCACGGCGACGATGCGTCCGACGTGATGGTCGTCCTGCTCCAAGAACTCGCCGGCGCCAGTCACGCCCGCGTTGTTGACCCACACCGCCGGACGCAGCTCTTCGGCGAGCGCCCGACATTCCGCGGCGTCGGTGACATCGAGGCGCCGGTCGGTGTCGGCCAGGTCGACCGGCACGACGTCGTAGCCGGCGGCGGCGAGCGAGCAACAGAAGGCCCGGCCGAGACCACCCGCGCCCCCGGTGACGACAGCAAGCCTGCCGGTCGAGGCCATCGGTCAAGTGTTGTCGGCGTGATACATGGTCGTGAAGTCGTCGAGGCCGGGCGGGTTGACGTTCTCCCGGTCGTTCACGACCACTTGCACCACTGCGGGCCGGCCCGCCGCGAGCGCCCGCTCGAGCGCGCCACGCAGGTCCTCGGTGCGCTCCACGTACTCGCCGTGGCAGCCGAGCGCGCGGGCGACCTCGTCGTAGCGAACGGCGCTGGTCTTCACGCCGATCGTCGTGCCCGCGGTCTTGAGCATGTAGACCTCTTCCATACCCCACGCGTAGTCGCAGTTGATGACCGCGACGATGTCGACACCTTCGCGGGCCGCGGTCTCGAGCTCCTGGAGGTTGAAGCCGAAGGCGCCGTCTCCGGTGAACAGCACGACGGGACGGTTCGGGTTCGCCAGCTTGGCGCCGATCGCGTACGGCAAGCCGGTGCCGAGATGGCCGTAGTGCCCGGTCCACATGAGCGACCGGGGGCGACGAAGCTTGAAGGCGAGGCTCGCCCACAGGCTGGTGTTTCCCCCGTCCATGCAGAGAATCACGTCGTCAGGCATCAGGCTCGCGACCTCGACCGCGAGTCGCCCCGGGTGCACGGGATCGCCGTCGACATCCGCGTAGGCATCCGTCATGGCCCGCCGGAAGTGGCGCGCCTCGGATGCGTAGGCCGCGGCCGCGGGGTCCGGGACGCGGGGTGCAGCGCGGCGGCGCAGCGCGTCGCCCAGCGCGGCAAGGCCCGCCCGTGCGTCGCCGACCAAGCCAACGTCGACCGGGCGGTTGACACCGATGCGCGTGGCGTCGGCATCGAGGTGCACGAGCTGCTGCAAGTCCGGCGACGCCCAGGCGGGCGGCATCAGGTACTGGAGCGACTCGCCGGCCTGGGTGCCGACGGCGAGAATCGCGTCGGACTCGAGGTGTGCGGGCGTGGCCCACGGGAACGCCATGCCGACCGAGAGCGGGTGCTCCTCGGAAATGGCACCCCGGGCCGCGGCGGTCGTCATCACGAGGGCACCGAGGTGCTCGGCCACGTCGCGTAGCTCGTCGGCGGCGTCGGCGTGGTGCACGCCCATGCCCGCCAGGATCAACGGTCGGCGCGCGGCAAGGAGGAGCCCCGCGGCGGCCTCGGTGGCCGCGGGGTCGGGTGCGCCGGGCGCGAACCGGTAGGTCGCGGGGTCGAGGATCGTCACGGCGTCCTCGTCGAGCTCCTCGACCAGTACGTCGGCCGGGATCTCGAGGAACACCGGCCCGGGCCGTCCGGCGAGCGCGAGTCGGAACGCCTCGCGCACGAACTCCGGGATGCGGCGCGCCTCCTCAACTGAGGCGGCGAACTTGGTAACGGGGCGCACCACGTCGAGCTGCGGACCGAACTGGAACCGGCCGCGCCGCAGCGCGTGCATCGAGCGGCGCACCCGCTGGGTGCCGATGGCCAGCAGCGGCACCCCTTCGACCCAGGCACACATGATACCGGGCACCATGTTGGCGACGCCCGGCCCGGCCGCGCCGATCACAACCGCCATGCGGCCTGAGCTGCGGGCCCACGCGTCAGCCATGTGCACCGCGGCGCTCTCGTGGCGTGGCCCCACGTGACGGATCCCCGCGGCGTCCGCGCTGCGCACGATGGGGCTCGACGCGATGTCCGAGATCGAGAAGATCACGTCCACGCCCTCGGCCCGCAGCGCCCGTACGAGCAGCTCTCCACCGTCGATGCGTGCCATACCCACCTCCGCGGTTGACCTCATTTGAACGTACCGACGCCGACCGCCCTCGCACAGGGCCCTTGGTCCCTTGCCCAGTCGCGACGACGTGCTCGCGTCGCGACGTTCCGTGGTCTACGCGGGCTTGGTCGCCGTGACGATCGAAGCGTGCATGCCGTCGACGACCGGGTGCGTGAAGGTGGTCTCGATGTCGACGAACCCGGCGGCACCAAGGCCGTCACGGTATTCCGAGACGGAGAGCGCGCCCGCGATGCACCCGACGACCGAGCCGAGCTCGACTCGTTCCGAGATGCTCAGGCGGTCTTCAGCCACGACGTCGCTGACCCCGACCCGTCCGGCCGGGCGCAGCACCCGGAACATCTCGGCGAATACTGCGGGCTTGTCGCCGGACAGGTTGATCACGCAGTTGGAGATCACCACGTCAACGGAGGAGGCGGGCAGCGGCACGTCCTCGATGTGACCTTCGAGGATCTCGACGTTGGTGGCACCGGCCTCGGCAACGTTGCGCCGCGCGAGGTCCAACATCTCCGGGACCATGTCGAGGCCATAGGCCTTCCCCGTCGGGCCGACACGCCGCGCGCTGAGCAGAACGTCGATGCCACCACCGGAACCGAGGTCGAGCACGACCTCCCCCTCGCGCAACGCGGCGACGGCCGTCGGGTTCCCGCATCCGAGGCTTGCGAGCACGCTCGCGTCGGGGAGATCCGCCTCGTCGAGGTTGCCGTAGACGGCCGCGCCAAAGCGACCATCGGGAACGTCCGCGCCGCAGCAGGGGGACGCGTCCCCTGCGACGACGGTGGCCGCTTCGGCATAGAAGCGGTGGACGTCGTCGCGGATCGACCCGGGCTCCTCGTTCATTGCGTGGCCATCAGCTCGCGAGCCGCTTGGCCGGCGCCTTCTTCGCGGGTGCCCGCTTGGCTGCGGGCTTCTTGACGGTCTTCGCCGGAGCTCGCTTCGCCGCGGTCTTCTTGGCGGTCTTCTTGGCGGTCTTCTTGGCGGGCTTCGCTGGTACCCGCTCGAGCGCGGCCTTCTTCACCGCGACTGCCCCGGCAACGGTCGCCTTGCGCAGGTCCGCGACGCGCCGCTCGAGCTGGGCGACCTCGCGCCGCAAGCTCTTCAGCTGCGCACGGAGCTCCCTCTCGACGGCGTGCCTCATCCGATCGGTCGCGGCCTCCCCGCGGTTGACGAACTCCTTGATGCGCCGATCGAACTCACGACCCTGCTGTTCGGACGCCTTGAGCATCCGTTCGGACGCCCCACTCAGCCGTTCGAGCAGCTCCTCGATGCCATCGGCCCTCACACCGGATTCGCTCATCGGGTCCTCCCTTCCTGCGATCTCGCCTTCCGGCGATCTCGTGTCAACCGTACGGAACTGAGAGACAGCCGGACAGGTACGAAGGTCCCGATTCGGTCGCCTGGCGCACGCAGCCGAACCCGAACCCCTCGTTCACCCGGCGCGGGTCACGGACATGTCGCATCCCGGAGCTCGCGGACCGCGTCACCGATCCCTCGCGCGAGCACGCCGAGGTCCGGTGTGTGCTCGCGCCACGCGACCAGGCCGACGTCGACCTCGTGCTCACGGCTGATGACCGTCACGTTGAGCCCGAGACCGTCATACACCGGACCGAGTGGGTGCAGGGAGACGAGTCGCGCGCCGGCGAGGTAGAGCGGCACCGGGGGTCCCGCGACGTTGGAGACGAGCAGGTTGCAGAACGGCGGGAGCCGGTCCGCGAGCCGCAGGTTGGAGAACAGCGCACCCGCGGCCGACACCAACGGAGACCAGATGACGTCCAGCCACTCCATGAGCGTGCCGCTACCCAGCTCGCTCACGGAGCGCTTCGCCGCGCTCGCCCCGGAGACCACCTCCGCGAGACGAGCCGCCGGGTCGTCGAGGTGCGTGCCGAGCGCAACCAGCCCGACCGCCAGCGCATTCGCGGCCTGCGGTCCGAACGCCTCGTGCACCGACACCGGCATGGCCGCGACGAGTGGACGATCGGGGACACCCTCATGGGTCTCGAGCCACGCGCGCAGCGCGCCGCCGAGAGCGGCGAGGACGACATCGTTGAACGTGGCACCGGTTGCGGCACGGACCGCCTCCACGTCGACCCTCGGCACGGACGTGAGCGCGATCGCTCGGTGGTCGGTGGCAGCGCCGTCGAAGGGTGTGCGTGGCGCGGCGAACGGCGCCGCGCTCCGCGCGGACTCGTCCCGCGGGCGGGCGAGCCGCAGCACACCGGCGGCAGTATCGCCGGCGGCGTGCGCCGCGGCGAGAGGTACGCGCACCAGCGCGAGCGCGGTCTCGCTCATCCGGGCGGCGCGGTCTCGCCACGCATTCGTGGCGGTCGTCGTGGGCAGTGGGGGCAGGGCCGACTCGCCGTCCGGTTCGAGGGTGAACAGCGCGCCCATGAACTCCATACCGGCCGCGCCGTCCATGAGCGAGTGGTGCAGCTTGGCGACCACGGCGATGTGCTCATCGGCGAGTCCCTCGACCACGTGAAGCTCCCAGAGCGGGCGGGAGCGGTCGAGCGGCACGTCGGCAATCGACGCCGCGAAGTCCGCGAGAGCGGCGGCGTCTCCGGGAGGGTCGAGGCGGACGCGCCGCAGGTGGTGCGCGAGCTGGGGAGCCCCTCCGTCCTGCCACATAGGCCGACCGAGCCCGAACGGGACGTCGACGACACGACGACGCATCGGTGCGATCCGCGGAAGACGCTCGGCCAGGGTCGCGACGAAGCGGTCGGCCGAGAATCCCTCGGGCACCGTCGAGCCGTCGAGCACTATGATCGCCATCACGTGGAGCCGGTTGCGCGCGTTCTCGAGCGCGAGGAACGTGGCGTCGAGGCCCCCGAGGCGCACCACGCTCACGGCGTAGCCCCGCTCGGAACGCCGCGCTCGGCGAGCGAGCGCGCCCACCGGTAGTCGGGTTTGCCACTGGGCGCCCGCACGACCGTGTCGACGATCACGACGTCCTTGGGCAGCTTGTAGCCGGCGAGGTGCGGCTGGCAGTGCTCACGGAGGGCGGCCAGCGTCAGCCCCGAGCCCGCGCGGGGCTCGACCACGGCGACGACCCGCTCGCCCCAACGCTCGTCAGGGACACCGACAACGACCGCGTCGCGCGCGTCGGGGTGGGCGGTGATCACGGACTCGACCTCTTCGGCGAAGACCTTCTCACCGCCGGTGTTGATCGTGGCGGAGCCGCGCCCCAAGAACGCGATGGTCCCGTCGTCCTCGACCGTCGCCAGATCCCCCGACAGGGCCCAGCGCTCTCCGTCCACGTCGACGAATGTCGCGGCCGTCTTCGCCGGGTCCTTGTGGTAGCCGAGGGGAAGGCGCCCCCGGCGGGCGAGCCGCCCGACGATGCCCGATCCGGGTGCGACGGGCCGCAGCGCGTCATCGAGGACCGCGGTCGTGGCGTCGACCCTGAACCGACTGCCGGCGGGGCCGCCTCCTCCGACGCGAGTCTCCGACCCGGTGACGCCGATCTCGGTGGAGCCGTACCCATCGATCACGATCACCGTCGGCAAGAGCCGCGCGATCGTGGCCTTCGTGTGGGCGGAGAGCGTTGCGCCGCCCGAGGCGAAGACGATGAGCGCGGAGAGGTCGGGGAGGTGTTCAATGGGGAGAGCGTCGAGATGCTCGAGGAGCGGGCGGGCCATCGCGTCGCCCACGACGGTCACGACGTGGACGCGCTCGCGCGCTGCGAGCCCCCAGGCCTCGGCGGGGTCGAGCGGGCCGGGCGCGGACAGGACCGCGGTCCCGCCGCCGAACAGCACCTGGAACGTCCCCCACTGGGCCGCCACGTGTATGAGCGGCGGGGTGACGAGCTGCACGAGACCGATCGCGGGGAGCCGGTCGACCAGCTCGTCGGGATCCGAGATCGGCCGACCGGAGAGTTGCGGGTCGCCGCCACCCATCGCCGCGAAGAAGATGTCCTCGTGCCGCCAGAGCACGCCCTTGGGCAGCCCGGTGGTGCCGCCGGTGTACGCGCAGTAGACGTCGTCGTCGGAACGGCCGGTGAAGTCCCGCGCCGGCGACTCCGCGGCGAGGGCATCGGCGTAGGGCACCGAACCCTCGACAGGTTCGACACCCGAGGCGTCGTCGACCACGAGCAGGCGCCTCAGGCCCGGCGCGGCGTCGAGGACATCGCCGACGGCGGCGGCGAAGCCGCGATGGTAGACGAGACCCACGAGATCCGCGTCGCCGAAGAGATGGGCCAGCTCCCGTTCGACGTACCGATAGTTGACGTTGATCGGCACCGCGCGCAGCTTGAAGCAGCCGAGCATCGCCTCGACGTACTCGGTACCGTTGCGCAGCATCAGGCCCACGTGATCGCCGGGGCCGATCCCGACCGCGGCGAGATGGCGCGCGACGCGGTTCGCGCGCGCGTCGAGATCCGCGTAGCTCAGGCGGGCATCCGGGGTCACGACGGCATCTCGATCGCCGACCGAGTCGGTCACGCGCTCGAACAGCTCGGAGAGGTTGAAGCTCACGCGTCGGCTGGCTTGAGCAGGACGGTGAGCGCGTCGGGGATCGCGTCGGCGAGCTCCCACGGATCCTCGACCACGTCGGGGCAGACCGCCACTCCGAAGTCGACCTGATCCTGGTAGCTCATCATCGTGATGTTGATGCCGCAGCCCACGAGTAGCGGCCCGAGGGTGTAGGTCCCGGCGAGGCGGGCGCCGCACGTGTAGAGCGGGATCGGAGGCCCTTGGACGTTCGAGATGATCGCGTTGAAGATCGGCGGGTGTGCCCCGGCGAGTCCGAGCCCGCGGTAGAGGCCCAGACCTGCGCTGATCAGGGCCGGGGGGAACACGGCGAGCGCATCGAGGACGATGTCGTCGCCGAGTGCGGCCTGGACCGCCTTCGCGCTCTGCATGGATGCGTGGATCGCGGTGAGCCGCTCGACGGGGTCCGCGATGTCGGTGCACAGGGAGGCGCCGGCGGCCGCGACGAAGTTCCCCCCTGCGGCATCGCCGTCCCGGTGGACGCCGATGGGGATCTGAGCGATGAGTGGGCGGTCGGACAGCTCGTCGCGCGCGGCGAGATACCGGCGCAGCACGTCCGCGCGCAGCGCGAGCGCGACGTCGTTCATGGTCACGCTGAAGGCTCGCTTCACCGCGCGCATGTCCTCGAGTGCGACCGACGCGAACGCGAGCGCGCGGCGCGGGGTGAGCGGACGGTTCAGCGACGTGCTCGGAGCCCCGAACGGCAACGCCGCGGCGCGCCCTTCCGGCGAGGCCAGCACCCGGGCGAGCCGGCCCGCGGCGGGCACCAGCGCGGCGCCGAGGTGCAGGGCCCGGAGCGGGATGCCGGCGAGGAACGCGCCCGAATCGGCAAGCATGCGCACCGGCGACGGCCCACGATCGATGTCCACCGGGTCGCCGTCAGGGCGGGCGAGAGGAGCATCGGGCGCGAGGTCGAACAGCGTCTCGAAGAGCCGAGCGCCGCGGATGCCGTCCATCAACGCGTGGTGGACCTTGACGAGCAGACCAACGTGTCCGCTCTCGAGGCCCTCGAGCACCCAGATCTCCCAGAGCGGACCGCTGCGGTTCAGCTTCGAGGAGAACAGCTCCCCGGCGAGCATCGCGACCTCGCGGGGACCACCGGGCGCGGGAACGCCGACCCGGTGCACCTGCGCACCCAGGTCCTTGTCGTCAGTGTCGACCCAGACCGGCCGGCCGAGGCCCAGCGGCGCTTCCTTGAGCCGGTACCGAAACGGGCCGAGGAGCGAGCGCCGGACGTTCAGCACCGCCCGGATGCCGGCGGCGACGTCCACGTCGTGCCCGTCGATGGGTTCGAGCAACACCAGGGCGCCGGCATGCATGTGCCACTCGGGCGTCTCGCCCGCGAGCATGCCCATGTCCAAGCCGTTCAGTCGCTCGACCATGACAAACCCCCCGACCACGCCGACTGCCGTGCCTCGAGCACCGCTCCCCTCCAGGATGGGTCCCCGATCGCAGACGAGCCAGGGTCTAACGGCCCTGGGGCGCGCGTCCGCATCGCCGTACGCTGCGCGCGCCGTCGATCGGCAGTTGGCGCCCACCGAGGCGCGGCCGAAGGGTGGGGACCGGAGGCACGATGAGCCAGCCGGAACCGGCACCAGGAGCACCATCCCTGGCGGGTCGGGTGCACCGCAGATACGAGGGCGCGACGCGCTGGCTGAACCGCCGGCCTCTCCTACGCGCCCTCGTAGCCGCGCCCCGCACCGCGGCGTTCCTGAGCCGCACCGTGATACGTCGCTTCCGTGGCTCGTCACTGGGCATTCCGGCCCCGGACCTGTCGCCGGGGTTCATCGCGCAGGCCGCGATGGACGAGACCATCCTCGCGCTCGCCATGGGCCCCAACCGCTTCCCGCGCCGCGCGGACTACGAGCGGGTCGGGGCGGAGCTGGGGACCGCACGGGAGCTCTTCGAACAGCGCGGCTGGTCCGGCCGGCCGCACACGTACCACCGCGAACCACCGCCGCTCGAGCACGTGACCGAGGAGTCCGGTTGGGCACTGGGCCAGTCCTATGTCCGGATCCGGTTCCCGAGCGGCTACCAGCCCCGACCCGAGGAGCCCGGCGCGCAGCGCTGGGCCGGCTACGAGGCGAACCGGACGGCCAGCGCCGCGGTGCTCCGCCACCCCGGCGAGGCGCGCCCCTGGGTGGTGGCGATCCACGGGTTCGGCATGGGGATCGCGTTCATGGACTTCGTCGGCCTACAAGCGATCCGACTGCACCGTGACCTCGGGTTGAACGTGGTGCTGCCGGTCCTGCCCCTCCACGGCTCGCGTCGCCTCTCACGCGTGGGGGGAGAGCAGTTCTTGGGGTTCGATCTGATGAACACGGTGCACGGCCTGGCCCAATCGGCGTGGGACGTCCGGCGCGTCATCGGATGGGCGCGCGCGCAGGGGGCGCCATCGGTCGGCCTCTACGGGGTGTCGCTGGGCGGGTACACCGCGGCGCTGGTCGCCGGGATCGAGCCCGACCTCGACTGCGTGATCGCCGGGATCCCGGTGGTCGACTTCCCGACGCTCATCCACGCGCACAGCCCGCTGCACATCCGCTTGCGCTCGATCGAGCACGCGATCCTGGGAGGCAACGCGGAGGAGGTCCACCGGGTCGTGTCGCCGCTCGCGATCGACGCCCGGGTGCCGCGGGAGCGGCGGTTCATCTACGCCGGTCTCGCCGACCGGCTCGCCCGACCGGCCCAGGCCCAGATGCTCTGGTCACACTGGCAAGAGCCGAGCATCGAGTGGTTCGGCGGGAACCACGTCGGCTACCTGTGGTCATCGGCAGTGCGCCGATATCTGGTCGAGGCGCTGGTGAGCTCCGGGCTGGAACGTGGCGTCGAGGCCCGGTCGTGACAATGGAACCGCTCTCGGGGCTCGACGCCCGCTTCCTGTACTCGGAGACCGCGCACGCGCCCATGCACACGATGAAGATCGCGGTGATCGACGCCGCGGCCTCCGCGTCGCCCTTCGACCCGGAGGCGTTCGTGGCCACGCTCGACGAGCGCGTGCGGACTCTCCCACCCCTCTTGCGCAGGCCCGTTCCGATGGCGTTCGGCATGGGACATCCCGTCTGGGTCGACGATCCGGACTTCGCCGTGCGCAACCACATTGCGATCCGCGCCGTCGATCCCCCCGGCGGCGACCGAGAGCTCGCCCGCATCGTGGCCGAGGTCGCCTCCACCCCGCTGCCCCGCGATCGGCCGCTCTGGGCGGTGACGCTCGTCGCCGACCTCGCCGACGGTCGGATGGCCGCCATCGGAAAGATCCACCACTCGGTGGCCGACGGCGCCGCGACCGTCGAGATGCTGAGCCGCGTGCTCAATGACCATGGACCGGCGAACCCGGTGAACCCGGCGGAGCCCGGAGCCACGACGGCGGCACCGGCGCTCCCCGACCGCCGCGGGCTCAGACGCGTCGCGACCCGCGCGCGCCGCGCCAAGGTTCGCATGCTCCCGGGCCTCGCCGCCGCGTCGACTCGCAACACGGCCATGACCGCGTGGCGACGCTGGCGGTCACCGATCCGCACCGCCAAGCCGTTCGACGGGCCACGAACGTCGCTCAACGTGTCGCTGCCGAGCGAGCGGACCTTCGCGATGACGACGCTCGCACTCCCCGATCTGCTCGCCGTGCGGCAGGCACTCGGCGGCACGCTCAACGACGCGTACCTCGCGGTCTGCACAGGCGCGCTGCGGCACTACTTCCTCGCACGCGACGAGCCCGTCGACCGGGCATTGGTCGCGTCGGTGCCGATCGGCGTCCGCGGTGACAACGCGCCGCGTACCTCGGGCAACCGGGTCGACAACATGTACGTGCGCCTCCCGGTCCAGCTCGCAGACCCGGCGGCACGCTTCCGGGCCATCCACGCCGACGCCGCGGCGGCACGAGAGCTGCGCGACGTCATGGACCCGGTGATCGTGGCCCGCCGCGTCGAGCTCACCCCCACCCACCTCTACCCCGTTGCGTTGCGCCTGTTCGCCGCCTCGAAGATGGCCGATCGGATGCGCCCACCGGTGAACCTCATCGTCTCCAACGTCGCCGGGCCCCGCGATCGATTACACCTCGGCAGCACCGTCCTCGACTCGATCTTCTCGGTCGGGCCGCTCCTGGAGGGCGTCGGGCTCAACCTCACGGCGTGGAGCTACGCCGGCGGGATGCACGTCGGCGCGCTCGGCAGCCCGGACAGCCTGGCCGATCCCTGGGCGCTCGTCGACCGTCTCCCCGAAGCCCTCGACGAGCTCGTGACCACCACCTCGAGCGCGTCGAGCAACGGTGACGGAACGGCACGGTCGGGTCGGACGCACACGGGACACGACGCCGGCTCGCCGTGAGGCTCGGGCGGGCTACGCGCGTCGCGCCGCCGCGCTCGCCAGCCAGCCTTCGGCCCCCGAGGGGCCGGTCGCGAGGAGCCAGTCGCCTTCCTGGCGCAGTGCCTGGTGCCAGGCCCCGGGTTGGAGGGTCGCGACGACGCGGCGCTGCGAGTCGACGAGGTCGGTCGGCGCGTCGACGGAGAACCAGAACGGCTCCGCCGTCGGCGGTGCGGGCGCGGCCTGATCGGCGGTGAGAGGGGCGGGGACGCTCACCGGCTGCGTGGCGGGTTCGGCGCGCGCCGCGGCCGGCGGCATCGGGCCGACAGGGGCGGCGATCGGGACGGGCGGCCCTCCGGTCTCGAGGTCGCGCTCGATGGGTTCGACCTCGGTCAGCGCGGTGCCGAGCGCAGCGGTCGACTCGGCGAGCTCGTGGACCGCGTCGTAGAGCCGGCCGGCGGTGGGTTCGACAAGCCGACGCTCGCCCACGAGCCGGCCGGGCTGCGCGAGGTAGCGCTGGTCACCGGGAGTTGCAAGGGCGGCCGCCGCGAGGTCCTCCGGGTCGAGCCGACCGGGCACCGCGATCGCGGCCCTCAGCAGGACCAGGCCGGCGCGCTCCTCGCCGACCTGCACGATGACTGTCGCGGACCCAACCGAGACGGTCACAGCGGGCGGGTCTCCGGTGACCGCGAGCCCGGCGGTTTCGAACGTGGTTCGGATGTCCATGACGGAACCTCGTGCTCGGAGCGCCGGACGAGCCCGGTGCCATCGGTGAACATGACGGTGTCGATCGCCCGGCCAAGCCACCCGGGGAGTGCGGTTCATCCTGGCGACGCCACCCGCCGAACGATAGCCAGCAAGGGCTCGGTCGCGTCGCGTTGGACCGCGCCGCGCGGGCCCGAGTCGCCGTCCCGTCCTCCGTTCAGATCGTTCGGGCGAGCTCCGCGAACGCCGGCGCGGACGATCCGTGACACTCATCCATCGTCTCCGCCTTCCGTTTCAGGAACCGACATCGGCGCCCGCGTCTCGCAGGTCGTCGCGCAGCGCGTGCACATCGACGTCGTGTACGTCGCCGCTCCCGCGAGCGACGTGCACGGCGCCCGCGCCCGCGGCCTCACCGGTAGCCATCGCGGCGGGGATCTCCTTGGTCGCCTGGTGCACGTACCGACTCGTCGAGATGCAGCGGCCGGCCACGAGGAGGTTCGAGACGCTCGGCGTCGAGAGACACCGGTACGGGATCTCGTACACGACGCCCCGCCGGGTCCAGTGACCAGTGCGCGCGACGGCGTCGGGGAATCGGAGGTCACCGTGATCCTTCTCGAGCACGAAGTCGCCCACGAGTCGGCGCGACTCGGTGATGCCGAGCAGCTTCGCGACATCGTCGACCCAGGCGTCCGCGAACCCGGGCGCCTCTGCTCTCAGGCGGCCAGCCTCGGCGAGCGCGCTCGTTCGGCACTCCAGCTCCGCCGCGGTGAGCTCGTCGGGATCGCACAGGTCGTACTTGCGTGACACCACCCCGGGGCCGCCCCAGGCGATCAGCGAACGCCCTGGAGTGGTGGTGCGGAATGCCAGTCCCAACTGCGCGGCGTCGGCCGCGTCATCGTCGACGCCACCCATCCGAAACCACAAGTAGGGGTGCACAGGCACTCGTTCATGGGTCGCTCCGGCGGCGACCAGCACATCGCCGTCGCCCGTCGCGTCGATCACCACGCGGGGCCGCACCACCTGCCGGCCGGCCTTCGACTCGAGCACGACGGCATCGATGGCGCCGTCGTGGGTCGGCGCCGCGACGCACCATGAGTGCAAGCGCAGGTGCACCCCCGCCTCCGCCAGCATCTCGTAGGCGACGGTGACGAGCTCCTCGGGGTCGAACGCGACCGAGTACCGCACCACGTCGGGCGGTGCCCCCCAGATCAGCCCCGATCGGCGCCACCGCTCGACCGCCTCCGGGTCTTCGCGGCCCCATTCCGCCGACGGGGGGAACCGTGCCGCGCCGCGCGCGTCGAGCCGATCGACCAGCTCCTGGCAGAGGCCCCCGACGACCTGGGTTCCCTCGCCGTCGTCGAGCGTCAGCAGCAGGTTGACGAGCCCGAACGTCGCCAATCCGCCGACGAAGCCGTAGCGCTCGACAAGCCACGTCTTGGCCCCGCGCCGCGCGCTCGCCACCGCGGCCGCGATGCCGGCCGAGCCCGCGCCGACAACCAAAACGTCGGGTGCGCCGACGACCGGCAGGTTCCGCGCCGGCTCACGCCACATCGTCACGAGCCTAGGCGTCGGCCTCGCCGGCGAGCGTCGCGTCGATGCGGTCCGCGCGGTGCGGGTCAGCGGCCGGCCGGTACTCGGGATCCAGGCCCTGGAGCGCGAGGATCTCGCCGGCGGCCTCCTCTTCGGTACCGGGGCCGGTGGCGAGCAGCGACGCGGACTGGAAGGCGAGGAGCCACCGGTCGAGCACACCGCGGAAGTGCAGCGCCGCGAACTGCGGGTTCTCGATCGAGTGCTCCGCTTGGGCCCGGGCCTCCTTCGCTGCCTGGCTGACGATCGCGGCGGTAGGACTCGCGGCGCGTGCGATGAGCGAATCCAGACGGTCGGCGACGACGCCCACGAGCTCGAAGCGGCCCAGGTCGCGCAGTACCTGCGCGACGAGCACGTTGTGCGTGCCCTCCCATGATTCGTACACGATGCTGTCGCGGTACAGCCGCGGCAGGATGCTGAAGTCCTCGATCGTGCCGTTGCCGCCGAGGATCTCGATCCCGTCGCGCACGACATGGGTCGCGCGAGCGCTGGCCGCGTACTTGGCTGCGTTCACCAGGAAGCGATGGAACGCGGTCTCCTCGTCGGTTGCGGTGCCTGCATCGGCGCGGTCCTCGAGCGAGGTGAGCAGCCACCACAGGTGCAGGCCACCCAGCGCCCCGCACTTCATCGACGCCAGCGTGGCGCGCACCGCCGGGTAGGCGCCGATTCGCTGATCGAACGCGCGCCGGTGACGCGCGTATGCGGCTGCCTCCAGGTAGGCGCGGCGCATCATCCCGGTTGCGCCCACGGCGGTCAGCCACCGGCTCGTGTTGAGCACGATCCCGACCGTGGTGCGGAATCCCTCTTCGAGCGGCCCGATCGGCCAGGCCAACGCGGCTTCGAAGTCGATCTCGCCCGAGGCCAGGCCCCGGGTCCCCAGCTTCTCCTTGAGTCGCCGCAGCGCGAACCCATTCGGCGCGCCTTCGACCCGCCGCGGCACGACGAAACAACCGAGGCCCGACGTTCCCGCAGGCGCCCCGACCGGGCGTGCGGTCACCAAGAACAGGTCCGCGTCGGCCACCGAGCAGAACCACTTCTCTCCGCTGATCCGCCACGTGCCGTCCCCGACCGCGACCGCCTCGCAGGTGTTCGCACCGACGTCGCTGCCACCCTGTACCTCGGTCAGGAACTGCGCCCCACGCTCGGCCCGGCGGTAGTCGCGCTCCAACAGCGCCGGGAGGAACCGGTCACGCACCGCCGGTACCGCTCGGCGCCGCAGTGCCCGGCCCAACCCGATCGTGCAGGTCGCCGGGCAGGCGTGCCCAGCCTCCCCCTCGAGTGAGAGCAGGTACAGCAGCGTGGCCTGCTCGTACGCCCGGCCCGGCGTTCCCGTGTCCGCGACCAGACCAGACTCCCAGACCACCGCGCCCGCGTCGTGGTAGGAGGGATCGAACTCGACGCGCTCCACCCGATTCCCGAGCCCGTCGTAGCTGAGAAGCTCCGGCAGGTGGCCACGATGCTCGTAGCGCGCTGCGGCCGGCCCGACCTCGGCGACCACGCGCCGGGCGAACGCTGACATGCGGGTCTCGAAGTTCCGCCGGCGCTCGTCGTCCATCTCGGAGCGCCCCACGAGCCGCCGCAGTGCAGCATCGGCGGCGAACGGGTCCGCGGGAAGCTCTGCGCGCCAGGCCTCGAGATCGCGCCGGGACGAGTTCGCATCCACGCCCCGAGTCTCGCCGACGCGAACCCACGCGACAACACCGGGCCTCACCCGCGCTGAGTCACCCCTCTTCTTCTCGTGTGCCGGCTGCACCCGCACTGATGCAATGGCCCCGGCGACGTACGTGAAGGCTGCAGACCGGTAGGGCTACCCGATCTTGATGACCCTCCACGCGAGCCCTTCAGCACTCAGAGGCCCGGGAAGGGCTCCGTCTGCCGCGCGTTCAGACAGAAGGACACGGGCGTCGAGCAGGCTGGCTGCTCCGAGGGCTTCGAGGTTCATGATGTCGAGCTGCGGATGGCGTTGGTGCATCGCCACCATCTCGGGGACGAGCAACCTCGGGTCCGCGAGCGCGATGTCGGCAGGGAGCGAGAGCATTGCCCGGATCGCAGATGCCTGCTCATCGTCAGCCAAGGCAGCGAACGGTCCCGAGAGCTGCCCGGAACCTCCGACCACTGCCGCTCGACAAGCGCGGTAGTACCAGTAGCTCGTGGTGAAGAGCCCGTCTCGGGGAAGCCTGACGCGTTCCCTCACCAGCCGGGCGATGAGGACCCGGTCGTCGATGAGCGAGTTACTGGTCGGCAAGATCTGGGTCGTTCAGCGCGGCGACCCCGGCTTCATACGCACCGTCGCGGACCAGGGCCCGGCGCAGCTCGGCGCGCGCAGCCGCCTCGCCGCCCGGGAGCACCAGCGCGGCGTCGCCAAGATCGACGAACGCGACCTCACCGCCGTCCTCGATTCCCCAACGATGACGAAGGCCCGCCGGCAAGCTCGTCTGACCCCGATGAGACACCCTTGCGGTCGTTACCCGTGTTGCCATGCGTGCATTGTACCCGCTATGCAAGACAAGGCATGCGACGATCCTGCCGTGCTCGCGCCGGGGGCCTAGGTCATTCCGGTGATGAACTCGACTGCCGCGGTCGCGGGCGGGAACGACCCGGCGATCCCGGAGCTGACGTAACCGGCATCGGTGATCATGGTGATCCCGTTGACGTAGGACGCCGCGTCGCTACAGAGGAACGCCAGCGCCGTCGCCTGCTGTTCGGATGTGGACGGCTCGATCCCGGTCTCCTCCCGGAAATCGGCACCGAAGGTGAGCCACAGGTCGGCGTTTGCCCGCGCGAGCGGGGTGTCGGTCGGCCCGGGGAGGATCGCGTTGATGCGGATCCCCCGACGGAGCATCGGCAACGCCTCCCGGGCGACGTAGGCGCAGACCGCGCGTTTGCTCCACATGTAGTTCGCCTTCTCGGGCCGCGCCGCGATCCAAGCGGACGCTGCGTCGAAATCGGGCGTGTCGAGATACTCCCCGAGCTGCTCGAGGTCACCCTCCCAACCGAGACCCGCCGTCGACGAGATCATGCCGATGGCCGCGCCGCGCGCCAGCACACCGCCGGCGATCGCACGATCGATGAGGTGCCGATGACCGATGAAGTTGATCTTCTCGATCCCGGGCGTGCCGTCGGCCGCGCCGGCGCAGGAGAAGAGCGCGTGGATCGGTCCGCCGCACTCGTCGAGCGCCGCATCGATGCTCGCCTGCTCCCGCAAGTCCAAGCTGATTCCCTTGACGCCGGGAAGTGTGACGTCGGCGAAATCCATCACCACGACCTCGCCACCCAGGTCGCGCACGAGCTCGGCTGTCGCCGCTCCCATACCCGTCGCGCCGCCCACCACGACGGCCCGTTTTCCGTCGAATCGATATGACTCAGCACCCGTCATCTCTTATCCCCCGTCGCTCCATCACTGACTTGGCCCGAGCCCGGCGGTCCCGTGGCAACGGCCGACAGTACGCCACCGTCGACCAGCACGTCCGTGCCGGTGATGAACGACGCTCCATCGGAGAGCAGGAAGGCGACCAGCTCGGCCACCTCCTCCGGTCGTCCCTGACGACCCAGCGGCGTCATCTCGATCATGACCTCCATGATCGGCTGCTGCGCGAGCTCTTGTCGTCCCATCTCGGTCGAGATGATGCCCGGAGAGACCGAGCACACCCGACCGCCTCGCGGACCCCACTCCACGGCTTCCCGCTGGATGAGGCGCTGCACGCCACGCTTTGCCCAGGCGTACGCGCTCGACGGTTCGGTGACCCTCGGGTCATCGAGCGCGCCGAGCCGGTCGAGAAAGTCGCCGGCCAGCGGATCGTCGAGGATCCCGTCGATCGTCGCGTCACCGCCCTCCGCGAGCATCACCGCCGCCAAGGAGGCGAAGCACACCGCGACGGCTCCCTTCGCGACGAGCGGCCGGAACGCGTCGAGCAGGAGCGCCGACCCGCGAAGGTCGACATCCCAGATCCGGCGCCAGTCGGCCATGGTCGGCGAGACTCCGGCGGCGTGGACCAGCCACCGGAAGCGACCGAGCTCGGAGACCCGATCAGCGAGCAACGCAACGGCCGACGCGTCGGTGACGTCACAGACGACCGCGGATGCCGCGAGCTCCCGCGCGACCTCATCGAGCTGCTCGCGATCAGTGTCCACGAGGACGAGATGCTCATCGGCACCGGCAAGTCGCCTCGCGGACGCGAGACCCATCCCCCGCGCCGCCCCCGTGACCACGATGACCC
>DASRPD010000080.1:0-45088 GCA_035646535.1 Acidimicrobiia bacterium | reverse complement strand
CCCGTCAACCCCCTTTCGCCCCACCAGGCGCCCCGTCGGCGGCTGCGCCTAGGGTCTTCGGCGTGTCCCGTCCCGTAGCGCGCAACCTGCGGATCAACCGCGACGAGCTCCACGATCTCCTGCGCGTGCGCCACCGAGCGGTGCTCCTCACGACTCGCCGGGACGGGCGAGCGCAACTGTCACCGGTGACCTGCGGCCTCGATGCCCGTGGCCTGGTCACGATCGCGACGTACCCGAGCCGGGCCAAGGTGGCCAACATCCGCCGGGAACCGCAGGCCTCGCTGTGCGTGGTCTCCGACGAGTGGGACGGACCGTGGGTGCAGCTCGACGGGCGGGCCGAGGTCGTCGACCTCCCGGCCGCCGAGGACGGCCTGGTGGAGTACTACCGGGCGATCTCGGGTGAGCACCCGGACTGGGCCGAGTACCGCCGAGCGATGCGGCGCCGGGGCAAATGCCTCATCCGCGTGGAGATCGAACGGTGGGGGCCGATGGCAACCGGGGGGTTTCCCCCCGAGCCCGCCGCCTGAGGACGGGCACCGCGCGGCACCCCGTTCCGGTCACGTTTCGCGTTGCCCGCCAACCGAGCGGCTGACCGGAACGGGGGATGTCTAGGCCGACACCGCCTCGGCCCCCTCGGCCCGCTGGGCGATGGGCCCGTCACCCAGCCAGCGCTGCCAGCTCGGATGGATCGAACCGGCGGTCGCGACCATCCAGAGGTGCACGTGCGGCGCGACCGGTGGGCACCGCAGGCGGAGCTCGGTATCCGCGAGGAAGCGGTCCTCCTTGCGCGCGTTGCACGACCGGCACGACGCCACGACGTTGTGCCAGGCGTGCGGCCCGCCTCGTGAACGGGGCACGACGTGATCGATGTTCTCGGCGGCGCGGTCGCAATACTGGCAACGATGCCCGTCACGGGCGAACACCGCCCGGCGAGAGAGGGGCACCCGGGAGCGGAACGGCACACGCACGTAGTGGACGAGTCGGATGACCGTCGGCACGGGGATGCTTCTCCGCTCCGAACGGAACTCGTCGCGATGGCGCGACACGATCACGGCCTTGTCCTTGAGCACGAGCACGACGGCTCGACGGACCGCCACGACACAGAGCGGCTCGAAGCTGGCATTGAGGAGCAGTGCTCTTCCCAAGCCTCCGAGACCTCCTGCGCCTCGACCCTCGTCCCTACAAACCGAGGTAGTCTACTAATCATGTGTTGCCGGACAGGTGGTGGTTCCCTACCGAACCTCGCGGCACCACACCAGGTACTCGATCACATCCGCCGGGACCAGCACCGCCGCGCCGGCCGCGGCCTCGCCGTATTGGGTCCGGACGCGAAACTGCACGTACTCGGAGTCGGGCCGAGGCAGGAACGGCGCGTGACGCCACCAGCCCCGGGGGGCGAGCCGAAACATCTGGCCCAGCGCGGTCGGCCAGAGGCCCGGGCGTCGCGCCAGCGCGATGGTCAGCTCGGCCCACGGCACTGAACCTTCCGGGTGGTCTCGGTCGTCAGACATTGTGGTGAGCTCGATACCCCCGGCGCCCGGTGCAGATCACCGCTCCGGCGACCACGCTACCCGCAGTGTCCTGACCCGCTACGGGACCGTAAGGTGACGTGATGGCTCAGCCCGCCGAGTCGAGCTTCGGTGTCCCCGAGGACCGCTCGGCGGTGGGTGCCCGAGACGCCGGTGCCCTGTTCCCGCCGCTGATCGCCAACGTCGAGCGGGTCATCCGCGGCAAACGCGGCCCACTGCACCTCGCACTGGTGTGCCTGCTCGCCGAGGGTCATCTGCTCATCGAAGACGTCCCCGGTGTCGGCAAGACGTCGCTGGCAAAGGCGATCGCCCACTCGATCGGCGGCACGTGGCGCCGGATCCAGTTCACACCCGACCTCCTGCCGTCGGACGTGACCGGTGTCTCGGTCTGGAACCGCAAGAACGACGCGTTCGAGTTCCGACCCGGCGGCGTGTTCGCCCATGTCGTGTTGGCCGACGAGATCAATCGGGCGTCGCCCAAGACGCAGTCCGCGCTCCTCGAAGCGATGGAGGAACGCCAGGTGAGCGTCGACGGCGTCACCCACCCACTGCCGCCACCGTTCCTCGTGATCGCGACGCAAAACCCCATCGAGCTGGAAGGGACCTACCCGCTCCCCGAAGCCCAGCTCGACCGGTTCCTGATGCGCATCCGCGTCGGCTACCCCGATCGCGCGGCCGAGCTCACGATCCTGGAGGCCCAGGGCCACGAGACCGCCGCCGAAGACCTCCAGCCGGTGACCACGGCGCGCGAGATCGTTGCCGCAGCCCGCAGCGTGGACCGAGTACACGTCGCGCCTGGTCTGCGGGAGTACATCGTGGCCCTCGCCGACGCGTCACGGCACCACCCGGACCTCGAGCTCGGCGTGAGTCCCCGCGGCGCGCTCGCGCTCCAGCGCGCCGCGCGGGTCTACGCGGCCAGCCTCGGTCGGGACTACGTCGCGGCCGACGACGTGAAGCTCCTGGCACCGCACGTACTCGCGCACCGCGTCGTGGCGACACCCGACGCCCGGCTTCGAGGTGTGAGCGCGAGCGACATCGTCGCCACCCTCCTCGCATCCGTCCCGATCGCCCCCGACAGCTGATGCCGCGCCCCCGCCGGAGAGCCGAATTGACCCGCCGCGGCTGGTCTCTGGGTGGCGCGGCGTGTGGTCTCGTGGTCGTGTCCCGGCTGCTCGGCGTGATCGAGCTGATGGCACTCGGCGTCGTGAGCTTGGCGCTCATCGGGCTGAGCGTCATGTGGGTTCGGGTACGACCGGTCGAGCTCGGCCTCGACCGCTCACTCGGACCCGGTCGGGTCCACGCCGGGGCCGAAGGGCGCATCGACCTGCACATCACCAACCTCTCCTCCGCGCCGAACCCCGTCCTCGCCGTCGCCGAGCGGTTCGGTGACGGACATCGCGCCGCACGGTTCCTCCTCCCGTCACTCCCCCGCGGCACCTCGGCGCGCGCCGCGTATCGCATCCCGACCGCTCGGCGCGGCCGGTTCATGCTCGGACCGTTCGTCGCGTCGGTCACGGACCCCTTCGGCCTGGCCCGCCACCGGCTCACGATCGGCTCGACCGACCACGTGACGGTGTACCCGCGTCTTCGCGACCTGGCCGCGCCGCCTCTCGGGGGTGGCGGCCGCCGGGCCACCACCGACGCCGTCCGATCGCACGCCATCACCGCTGACGGTGACGAGTTCACCGCGCTGCGCGAGTACGAGGTCGGTGACGATCTTCGGAAGGTCCACTGGCCGGCGACCGCCCGCACCGGTGATCTCTTCATCCGTCGGGACGTCGCCTACCGGGAGCCCCGGGTCGTCGTGCTCCTGGATACACGCGAGCAGGTCTACGACGAGGCGGCCTTCGAGCTGGCGATCGAGCTCGTGGCATCCCTGCTGGTGCGCGTCACCCACGACGGTCGACGCCTCGCCATCCTCACGACTTCGGGTACGCCGCTGTGTCGTGCAGAGGACGTCGCGGTCGGCCTCGATCGTCTCAGCGTGATCGAGCCGGCCACCGATCCTCGGCCGCTTTCCCTCGCGGCCGAGACGAAGTCGGCTGCGTTGCTCATCGTGGTCACCGGTCACCTCGGCCCGACCGATTGCCCGGCGCTCGTCGGTGACCGACGACGCTCCGTCATCGTCGTGACCACGATGCCATCGGACGCGCCGCCGCCGCCGATCGCGTGGGTCGACGCCGCCCGAGGGGACCCGGCCGCAGCGTGGAACCGTGCGTTGAGCACCTCACGCAGTGAGCCCGCAGCGCGACGCGCCGCGTATGCACAAACCGCGCCCGGTCCGGCCGACCCCGCGACCGGAACGATCGCATGAAGGCTCGTCTCGCGGTTCCGAGCACGCCGGCTGCCCTCGCGGCGGTGAGCGCGACCGCCGCGCTCGGCTTCGACCGTGTGTTCCGCGATGGAGGGTACGTGCTCCCGTTGCTCGGAGCTGCGTTGATACCACACGCGATCGGCCGGATCGTGCGGCGACGGTCCGCTTCGCCGGTGTTGGCCATCGTCGCGTCCTTCGCCGCACTGGCCCTGTACGCCGCGTGGTACGGGGCGAGAGGAACGACCTTCGCCGGGTTTCCGACAGCGGCGACACCGGACGTCCTCGGCCAGACGCTGCGCGACGGGTGGCACCTCCTGCGCGACGGCATCGCCCCGGTGCCGGCATCAACCGACGCCGTGTTGCTCGCGCTGGTGACGGTCTGGGTGATGGCCACCACCGCGGACGCGCTCACCTTCTCGGCCGGCGCCTCGATCGGCGCACTCGTACCGTCGCTCGTGGTCTTCGTCATCGCATCCAGCCTGGGGCCCGAAGCCATCTCGGTCTGGACCGTCGCACCGTACGTCGCGGCCGTGCTGTGGTTCCTCTCATCGCGTCACCGCGACCTCCTCGCGGAGCGACGTTCCTGGTTCACGGTGTCGGGTCCAGGCCGCGCGAGCGGGGCGAGCGCGCCGGCCACGGGCCTCGGTGCCGCCGCGGTGGCGATCGGGCTCGTCCTCACCCCTCTCCTGCCCGGAGCGACCAGCGGCCCGCTGCTGGACTACAAGCAAGTCCACGGCGGCGGCGGCTACCAGAGCAGCCAGAACCCGCTGGTCGACATCAAGGCGCGACTGACCCGAGACGCCGACACCGAGCTGTTCACCGTCGCCTCCCCGGCCCGGCTCTACTGGCGCCAGGTCGCGCTCGACCAGTTCGATGGGACGGAGTGGACGATCTCGAGCACCAGTCGCGCCGCCGGCGAAGTGCTCCACGGTGCCGGGGACGCCCCGACGGTCACCCAGGACTACGCGATCACGGGACTCTACGAACGCTGGCTTCCCGCCGCGTACGAACCGGTGGCCATCAGCCTCGACGACACCCGAGTCGTTCCGGAATCACGCACACTCGTCCACGCCGACGACGACGTCGTGGGCCTCGACTACCGGGTGGAGTCACGCGTGCCGCCCGCGACACCGACCGCGGCGGAGATCGCCGGAACCGCCCGAGAGCTTCCCGTCGTCCTCCAGCGGTATACCGCGCTCCCCGACGACCTCCCATCCGTGGTCCGACGGACCGCGCGCGAGATCACCGTCGGCGCGGCGACACCGTACGAGCAGGCCGAAGCGCTCGAACAGTTCTTCACCGACGGCAGCTTCACCTACGACCTCGAGGTCCCGCCGACCAGCGGGTCGGACGCTATCGGTGAGTTCCTCGCCGGCCGGCGAGGCTTCTGTCAACAGTTCGCGGGCACCTTCGGTGCGATGGCACGCGCGATCGGTCTTCCCACCAGGATCGTCGTGGGGTTCACACCGGGCGAGCTCGGACCCGAGGAGGCGGTGTACCGGGTCACGGGCCGCAACGCTCACAGCTGGCCCGAGGTCTGGCTCGCGGGCCTCGGCTGGACATCCTTCGAGCCGACACCGGCCGGGACGCAACCGGGCGCGACGGATCCGACACCGGTCGTGGACCCCGCACCCGCCGCGTCCGCACCGGGAACACCGACCACGACACGCGCGCCGGTGCCGCCGCCGACCGTGACCCCCGCGGCCGGCAGTGGGTCCGTGACCACGGCGCCGGCCGAGCCAAAGGGCGCGGCGAGCCGCGTCGGGTCGATCGCGCTCTTCGCCGGCGTCTTGGCGCTCATGACCGCGATCATCGGCCTCGTCGCGTGGGGGCTCGGTACGGTCGTACGCGACCGGCATCGTCGCTCCGCCCGACGCAATGGCCCGGCCCGGCCGGCGGTGGTCGGCGCGTGGTACGAAGCGGTCGACCAGCTCGCGATGGCCGGCGTGGCCGTCTCGGCGGCGCAGACCCCGCGCGAGGTGGTCGCCGGCCTCGACGACGACCACGGGCTCGCGGTCGCGGTCGCGGTCTACCCAACCCTGGCGCGCATGGCCGACGCGGCGTCCGAGGCGTTGTGGGCCGGGCGGCCGCCCGACGAGCCCACCGTCGCTCGGGTGTGGGTGGATCTCGACGTCGTGAAGGACACGCTCGCCGACCGGACCCCCCGCCTGGTTCGGATCCGGCGAGCGTTCTCCCCGGCACCCGGTCGGACGACTCGGCCCACAGCGTGAGTGATTGAGTGGGTGAGCTTGCCGCGCGGCGCGGGAGGGTCGGCTCTAGGGCTGGTCGTCGCCTCGACGCCAGCGATCCCGCCACTTCGCGCCATCGCCGAAGAGCTTCTTGAACGAGCCGCCGCGCACCGAGCTGGTGAGGCTCTGCAACCCGGCCCGGCCCAGCTTGCGCGCGTTGCGCTCGATGACGAGCGAACACGCCAGCATGATGAGGAATCCGATGACCGCGACGAACGGGTTTCGGAGGGTTATCACCAACAGGACGAGACCGGCGAGGAAGCCCAAGGCGGCCCAGCGGATCATGCGCACCGCGTGGCGGTACAGCGTCGTCTCGGAGACTTGTTGTGCGAGCGCGGGATCAGTGGCGGTGAGGTTGTCCTCGATCTCGCTCAGGATCCGCTGCTCGTCCTCGGAAAGGGGCATGGATTGAGTCTTCTCGCAGGCTTCCGCTCGTTGGTCGTTCGTTGACCGGTCCGTATCCGGGGGGCCGTCGCCGCAACCTAGCGTTCAGCGACCGCCCGGCGATGCCGCCATTGTCGCGCACAGCCCCGCCGCACTCAACGCGCGGCAGGGGCGACCGGGCGGCCGGCATCGGCGGCGGACCGATACGCAGCGTCGACGACCCGGTGGGCGGCCAGGGCCACCTCGACATCCGGGTGGCCGCGCGCCGCGGCGCCGTCGCTGGCCAGGGCATCCAGGAACGCCTTGGCCGGCACGGCGTAGGCCGCCAGCGGCTTGGCCCAGACCTCGGGTAGACCGAGCCGATCGGTGAGATCCGGTGGCGGGAGATCCACAGCCGCGATTCCCGACGAGGTCTCCACGTGGAGCGGACCGAGATGGTCGTCCTCGGTCCACACAAGAGCCTCCTCGCAGAACACTTCGAGACGACGAGTCGAGGGCCTCGTCATCACCTGGTGCCAGACGCTGATGAGCGTCGCGACCATCCCTGAGGGATACGCCAGCTGGGCGGTGACAGCATCCTCGATGCCCGGGTAACCGAAATGCGACACGACGCGGGCCGACACCGACTCGGGGTCGCCGAAGAGCCACCCCAGGACATCCACGTCATGGACCGAGTGTTCGATGAGCGTGCCGCCTCCCGCCCTGGCGACGTCTGCCCGCCACGTCGAGTTGTACATCCCCTGGATCGGGAAGTACTGGTCGTCCCGTAGCGACGCCACCATGGGTGCCCCGTACCGACCGCTGTGAATCATCTCCGCGATCGTGGCGAACACCGGAGCGTGGCGTAGAACGAGGCCGACCTGGTGCGGGACGCGCCGCAGCAGGCGGGCGATCTCCTCGCACTCATCCAGCGTCGGGGCCAACGGCTTCTCACAGAAGACGGGCATGGAACGCTCGACCGCGGCGCGAACCGCCGGGAGATGGCCCGACGTCCACGTACAGATCCACGCGACATCCGCCAGGTCACACGCAGCTTCGACGCTCGAGGCGGCGACAGCACCGTGGTGGGCGGCCATCTCCTCGGCCCGGGATGGATCGAGATCGAAGGTGGCGGTCACCACGGCGTCGATCTCACCGATCGAGCGCAGCTTCTTCAGCGCGACCGAATGCACGGTGCCGATGTGGCCACATCCGATGAGCGCGATCCGGGTCATCGCCTCGGACCCCTCACCCGAGTTCCGCGTCCGATCGGTCGTGATCCGGATCCGCTCCGGGACCCCACGGACTTCCGAGCCGAGCCACCGCCAGCCCGTCCGACGTGAGCAGGGTGGCCGGTCCGACGGCATCGTCGCCGAACTTGGCGCGCACGCCGTCGATCGCATCCTCGAGCGCACGGTGAGCTTCCGGCGTGGGGGACGCCCCGACCTCGTCGAACGGCAGAGAGACCTGGACCACACGCGCGTCGGTGAGCTGCTGGGTGGCGACGCCGATCAGTCGCACGCCGCAGGCCACGTCGACCGAGTCGAGCAGTGTGCGGGCCGCGGCGCGTACGTCACGACCGAGGTCGGATGGCTCGGACCACGTGTGGGACCGGGTGATCGTCCGAAAATCGCCGTAGCGCACCTTGAGCTGGACGGTCCGGGCCGCGAGCCCGTGCTCGCGGAGCCGGCGGGCGACCCGCTCACTCATACGGTCCACCTCACGGCGAAGAGATCCCCGGTCGGTGCGGTCGGACGCGAACGTCTCCTCGTGCCCGACCGACTTCGTCGTGCGGCTCGGCTCCACGGGGCGACTGTCGCGGTTGTGGGCGAGCGCGTGGAGATGACGCCCGTGCGCGGCACCGAGCGCGGCAATGAGCGCCTCCTCGGGCATGGCCGCGAGATCTCCAACGGTGTGAATGCCCAGTCGGTCGAGCCGAGCCTGCGTCGCCGGCCCGACGCCCCAGAGCCGCCTGGCCGGCAGCGGGTGCAAGAACTCCAGCTCGGCGCCCGGCTCGATCACCAGGAGCCCGTCCGGCTTGGCCGAATCGCTCGCCAGCTTGGCCAGGTGCTTCGTCCTCGCCGCGCCGACCGACGCCACCAGGCCGGTCTCATCGAGCACACGGGCCCGGATCGCCGCGCCGATCTCCGGGCCGGTGCCGAACGCTCGGCGCGACCCCCCGACATCGAGGAAGGCCTCGTCGGCCGCGATCGGTTCCACGAGGCTCGTGAACGAGGACAAGATCTCCATGACCGCACGGCTGGCGGCCGAGTACGCCTCGAACCTGGGCGACAGGAAAGCGGCCTGCGGACACGCCCGCCGCGCGCGGCCCATCGGCATCGCCGAATGGACGCCGAACGCGCGCGCTTCGTAGCTCGCGGCCGCCACGACTCCCCGGTTCCCCAACCCGCCCACGATCACCGGTCGACCCCGAAGCCGAGGCTCCGCGAGCTGCTCGACCGACGCGTAGAAGGCGTCGAGGTCGACGTGCAGCACAGAAGGGTCGCGGCGAGTCGTCACCGGACGTCGACCGACACGACCTCGATCTCGCTGAGGCTGCGGCCCCGGACGCCATACCGATAGCCGCGCGCCGCCGGCGGCGCCCATGGCTCCGAGAGCCAGTCCATCAGCGGCTCACGGACCCACTGCAAACATTGGGCGAGGCGTTCGGCGCAATCCGACGTCGGCACGAACGCCGCGTCGATGACGATCCCGTCGGGATCGTCGATGCGCAGGTCGCCGTGGAAGCGGACCGCCCGGTAGACCTCGCAACGCATTCGCCACCCGAGGTCGAGCGCCTCGGCTTCGACGGCGTACAACAGATCGTCCCAGGCATCGACGATCAGCCCGGTCTCCTCCTCGACCTCACGGGTCAGCCCGGCCAGAACACTCGGATCCTCCGGGTCGATCACGCCGCCGGGCGTGCTCCAATCAAGCACGCCACCCTGGCGGCGGTTCAGGACCAGGAGCAGCTCGTCTGCGCGTTCTACGATCGCCGAAGCGACGACCCACTCCCTCACGGGACCCACGCGGTCAGTCTGACACCGCCGGACGGTTGCCGCGCGACGAGCCGAGACGGTCCCGGACGGCCCACCATGTCACCAAGACGAGAGCCTCGAACACGATTCGCCAGGACATCTTCGACGTGCCGAACTCCCGATCGCGGAACTCGATCGGGATCTCGCGGATCTCGAGCCGGCATTGGTGCACGCGGTAGGTCATCTCGACCTGGAAGCCGTACCCCTCGGCCTTCACCGTATCGAGCGCGATGGCCGACAGGGCGTCGCGCGAGTAGACACGAAACCCCGCGGTCGAGTCCTGCACCTCGAGCCCGAGCATGCTCCGCGCGAAGCGATTCCCGCCGCGCGAGATGGCCAGGCGGTACCACGGCCAGTTCGGTATTCGACCACCCGCCACGTAGCGCGAGCCGATGACGAGATCGGCACCCGACGCGGCCGCGGCGAGCAGATCCGGGAGGGCATCGGGGTCATGGGAAAGGTCGGAATCCATCTCGACGAGCGCGTCGTAGCCGCGGGCGAGCCCGATACGAAATCCGGCTCTGTACGCGGAGCCGAGACCCGATTTCGCGGCGCGGCGCAACACCTCGATACGTCCCGTCTGCGCGGCCACCTTCTCGGCCAGGTCCGCCGTGCCATCCGGACTGCCGTCGTCGACCACGAGGATGTCAGCGTCGGGAACGACGTGGCGGACACGGCGCAGCACCGTGTCGATGTTCTCCGCCTCGTTGTAGGTCGGCAACACGACCAGTGTCCGCATGCGTGGACAAGGCTACCGGCCCGTCTCGATGCATACGATAGGTCGATGGTCACTCCAAGGCCCGCCGATCCGGCCATGCCAACCGGCGCGCCGGCGCGTCGGCGCGTCGGCGAGCTGCCCGGTACTCCGGGACGCGCAGTCGCGATCGGGGCCGTCTCGGGAGTTGTTGTCGTGAGCATCCTTGGCGCGCTCGCGGGTTGGGGCATCGTCGACACGGGCTGTTCCGGGAACTGCGGGGACGCCGCGATCTGGGGGGCGATCGCCGGGGTCGTAGCCGGCGCGATCGGCGCGGCCATCGTCGCCGTGGCCGTGCTCCGCGCTCGGTTCCAGTGGCGAGTCCCCCGACACGACGGCGACCGTCACCCCAGCGACAGCTTGCGAAACGGCTCGGCGTAGCGCACACCCACAACCCGCCCGGCGTCCTCCGCGTTCGTCCTCAGGTACTCACGGAACCACTCACCCGTCTCGAGGAGCTGGCTGGCATGGCAAAACAGTGCCTCGATCTTGGCGTCCAGCGAATTGGTGATATCGATCCAGCAGTTCGGCTCGAGCGTCCCCGACAGGAGCACCGTCGGGACGTCGTGCACGGCCAGCCCGGCCGGGCCTCCCAGTTGCTCCGGGAAGTAGTGCGGGTTCCCGGCCGCGGGTGCCACCGCGTCGAGGGCGGCCCAACCGGTGAGGCGATGATCTCGGTGGTTGAAGTACGCGTCGCCGAAGAACACCGCCGTCGGGTCCGGACAGAGCAGCACGTCGGGACGTAGCTCGCGTACCTCGGTCACGATGCGACCCCGAAGGGCGTCGTCGTCCGGGAGCTCGCCGTCGGGGTAGTCGAGATGCCGACACCCTGCGAGGCCGAGCGCCGCGCCCGCCGCGGCCGTCTCATCGCGACGGCGAGCCGCGAGCTCTTCGGGATCCACCGCCGGGTCCGAACTGCCCTTGTCGCCTCGGGTCGTGACGAGGGCCCAGACCTCGGCTCCGTCCGCGGCCCAGCGCCCGAGCGTCCCACCGGCCGAGATCTCCGGATCGTCGGGGTGCGCGTAGACCGCGAGCACTCGGTCGGGAACCATGTCATCAGGGATCGGCACGAGCACCTACCGTACCGGCCCTCCCCGTCGGCCCGCGGTGGGCGCGGAACGGGACCGAGATCAGCCGACGAGCGCGTCCATCGCGTCGATCGAGCGCGCCACCCCGGCGTCGTCGACATCGAGGTGGGTCACCAGGCGGACCGTACGCGGATCGATCCGCCCGCACCGGATCCCGTGGCTCGCCATGCCCGCCACGAAGTCGTCCGGAAGCGCGTCCCGCCGGGCACACACGATGTTCGTCGCCACGAGCTCAGGATCGACACTGTCGGGAAATCGTTCCGCCAACGCGGCCGCGAGCTCGCCCGCCCGACGGTGGTCGTCGGCCAGCCGCTCCACCATCGTCTCCAGCGCAACCACGCCCGCCGCCGCGATGATCCCCGCCTGGCGCATCCCACCGCCGAGGCGATGCCGCTGCGCACGGGCCTCTGCGATCACGTCCGCCGGGCCACACAACAGCGACCCGACCGGGGCACCGAGACCCTTCGACAAGCAGAACATCACGGTCGTCACCGGCGCCGCGAGCTCGGCCGGCGCCACACCGAGCGCGATCGCCGCGTTCCATATCCGCGCGCCGTCACAATGCACCGGGAGGCCGCCATCCTCGGCGACACCAGCCACCGCGCGGACCCGATCCACGTCCCACGGCACTCCCCCCGCAGGCATGTGCGTGTTCTCGATCGCCAGCAACGACACCGGAACGAGGTTTCCCCGAGACCCCGCAATCGCCTCCGCGATCTCGGTCGGATCGACGAACCCGCCCGGATCCTCGAGTCCGCGGAGCTGTACGCCCGCATTCGTCGCCGACGCGGCACCCTCGTAGCGAAGCACGTGCGCCCGCGCCGGACACAACACCTCCGTGCCGGGCCGAGCCAGCACGCGCAACGCGAGCTGGTTCGCCATCGTCCCCGACGGCGTGTACAACGCCGCCGGCTTTCCCATGCGCCCAGCGGCCAGCGACTCCAACCGGTTGACCGTCGGATCCTCACCGTAGGTGTCGTCACCCACTTCGGCATCCGCCATCGCGGCACGCATTGCGGCCGTCGGGCGAGTCACCGTGTCCGATCGGAGATCAACCGGCTTCATCACTCTTCGTTCCGCTCGCACGTCGGACCGGATCTCGTCTCGCGGTCGGTGCTCGCTCCACATGTCTTCATCACTCTTCGTTCCGCTCGCACGTCGGACCGGATCTCGTCTCGCGGTCGGTGCTCGCTCCACATGTCTTCATCACGCTTCGTTCCGCTCGCACGTCGGACCGGATCTCGTCTCGCGGTCGGTGCTCGCTCCACATGTCTTCATTGGCTGCGCTGGGGGCGGATGAGGCCCTCTTGCATGACCGAGACTGCAAGCGTTCCGTCCGTGCGGAAGATCTCGCCCCGGGAGAACCCTCGCGCGCCGTGTGCGATCGGACTCACCTGGTGGTACAGCAGCCACTCGTCGGCCCGGAACTCCTGATGGAACCACATCGCGTGGTCCAAGCTCGCCACCATGAACTGGCCTTCCTGCCAGTTCACGCCGTGCGGGAGCATCGCCGTGTCCAGGATCGTCAGATCCGACGCGTAGACGACCACACAGGCATGCAGCAACGGGTCATCGGGCAGCGAGCCATTCGTTCGGATCCACACCTCTTGGTGGGGATCACGCGGCTCGTGATCCACCCACGAGGGCAGCTCGGTCGGGCGCGTGTCGATCGGACGCTCTCGCGTCAGCCACTCGACCGTTTGGGGACCGAACCGATCGAGGAACGGCGCGATGCGCTCCTCATACGTCGGTAGGTCATCGGGCCGGGCGACCTCCGGTGCCGGGATCTG
The DNA here is from genome assembly GCA_035646535.1 of Acidimicrobiia bacterium. GTDB lineage: Bacteria > Actinomycetota > Acidimicrobiia > IMCC26256 > JANYLB01 > DASRPD01. The sequence goes on along the minus strand of DASRPD010000080.1, from coordinate 31,963 downwards.
GTGTGTCGGACCATCCTCGGCCACCTGAAAGGACGCCTGGAGGTTGAAGATCGCTCGCCCGTGCTGGACGGCAACGACCCGGCGGGTCGTGAAGCTCCTGCCGTCACGAATCCGGTCGACCTCGTAGATGATCGGCACGGCCGGATCGCCCGGCCGCAGGAAGTACGCGTGGAGCGAGTGGACCCGCCGATCGGACTCCACCGTCCGACCGGCGGCAACGAGAGCCTGGCCCGCGACCTGGCCGCCGAAGACGCGCTGGCGGTCTTCGTCGGGGCTCACCCCTCGGAACAGGTTGACCTCGAGCCGCTCGAGGTCAACCAGCTCGAGCAGCGCAGCCAGCGCGGCGCTCACCCGCCCGCCCGCTCAGCCGAAGAACACACGGGCAACCTCGAACAGCTCTGGATCGACGGTCTTCAACTCGCTCACGCCGTCTTCGATCGGTACGCGGACGATCTCGGCGCCGCGCTGCGCCACCATCGTGCCGAAATCCCGCTCGTGGGCCGCGTCGATCGCCTCGATGCCGAAGCGAGTCGCGAGCACTCGGTCCCGGGCCGTCGGAGTACCGCCGCGCAACACGTGGCCGAGGATCGTCACCCGCGTCTCGAAGCCGGTCCGCCGCTCGATCTCGCTGGTGACGAGATTGCCGACACCGCCGAGGCGGACGTGACCGAACTCATCAGTGCCGGCCGATTGCACACTCAGCGTCCCTTCGACCGGTTGTGCGCCTTCCGCGACGACAACGATCGAGGACTCGGCGCCCCGGGTGTGGCGGTGCCGGAGGCTCTCGCACACCTCGTCGATGTCGAACGGGATTTCAGGGATGAGGATGAGGTCGGCCCCGCCCGCGAGACCGGCGTGGGTTGCGATCCAACCGGCGTGTCGTCCCATCACCTCCACCACCATCACCCGATCATGACTCTCGGCCGTGGTGTGCAGACGGTCGATCGCGTCGGTGGCGTTCTGCACCGCGGTGTCGAACCCGACGGTGGAGTCCGTCGCCGAGAGATCGTTGTCGATGGTCTTCGGCACACCGACGACGCTTGCTCCGTCGGCACCCAGCTTCGCGGCGACACCGAGCGTGTCCTCGCCACCGATGACGATCAGCGCGTCAATCCGTTCGCGCACCAGCGTGTCCAGGGCACGGGGCACGCCGTCGTCGGTGTGGTAGGGATTCGTTCTCGAAGTCCCCAGGATCGTGCCGCCTCGCGGCAAGATCCCGCGCGTGCTCGCGATCGTCAGGTCGACCATCTCGCATTCGATGACACCGCGCCATCCGTGGCGAAACCCGACGATGTTGTGGCCGTGCACTCCTTCACCCTTCCGGACGATCGCGCGGATGACTGCGTCGAGTCCCGGGCAGTCACCGCCGCCCGTCAGTACGCCAATCCTCACTCCTGCAACTCCCTCCACGGTCGGGCACCGGATACGCGGCTGCGTGATGCTCCATCTTGGCGCATCCCCCCGCCGATAGCCTGGTTTCCGATGGCACGGAAGCGGACGCGCACTGCCCTACGCGATGCCAGCCAGACCCTGTTGGAGCCCGGCGAGCAGTTCGTGACCGGTTGCGCCGTGTGGATGGCCGATCACCGCCCACGCGTACCCTTGTTCTTCACGGGTCGTGCGATCTATCTCCTCGCCCTCACCAGCGATCGGCTGCTGGTGTTCGACACCCCCCGCCGGGGACGTCCGCTGTTCGACGTCGACCTGTTGCTCCAGCGTCGCTTCGACACGCTCGAGCTCGTGGCGTCCCGGTCGTGGATGCCGATGGCCCAGATTCGCGTCGCACCCGCACCCGGGCGGGAGGTGATCCTGGAGTTCCGGCCGCGTGACCGCGCCGTCGGACGCACGCTCGTACGCGCGATGCGCGACTCGCGGCCCGTCACACCGGCGGGCGACGGTTCGCCGGTTGTCGGGTCGGCGTGAGCACGCGCAGTCGTACTGACCCGGTCGTCGTCGCGCTCGACGCGGGAACGACGGGCGTACGGGCCCTTGCCGTCGATGCCGCGGGCACCCCACGCGGGTGGGCGTACCGGGAGTTCCCGCAGTACTTTCCGCGGCCCGGCTGGGTCGAGCACGACGCGGAGGAGATATGGAACGCGGCCGCCGCGGTCATCGTTACGGTCACCGCGGCGCTCGAGGCGGATGGCGTGCCGATCACCGCGATCGGCATCACCAACCAGCGCGAGACCGCGGTGACATGGAGCCGCTCCACGGGCCGGCCGCGACACCGGGCGATCGTGTGGCAGGACCGTCGCACGGCCCCGCGCTGCGACGAGCTCCGCGACGCCGGAGTCGAGGCGGAGATCCGCACCAACACCGGCCTCGTCCTCGACCCGTACTTCACCGCGACGAAATGGGAGTGGCTGTTCGCCCACGGTGACGTCGAACGCGACGACGACCTCATGCTCGGCACGGTGGACTCGTGGCTGCTGTGGAAGCTGACCGGCGGACCCGGACCCGCGGCCGTCCACGCCACCGACCCCTCCAACGCGTCCCGCACGATGCTCTTCGACCTGCACACCCTGGCCTGGTCCGACGACCTGTGCTCCCGGTTCGACATCCCCCAGACAGCCCTACCGGCAGTGCGGGCGAGCTCGGGACGCTTCGGCATGACCGACCCGGAGGCGCTCGACGGGCTCCGCGTACCGGTGAGCGGCATCGTCGGTGACCAACCGGCCGCGCTGTTCGGCCAGGCGTGTTTCACCCCCGGCATGGCCAAGAACACCTACGGCACGGGCTCGTTCGTCCTCATGAACCTCGGGGATCGCATCCCCGAGCCGGCCGACGGCCTGCTGACCAGCGTCGCCTGGACGCTCGACGGCGTCACCACCTACGCCATGGAGGGCGCGATCTTCGTGACCGGCGCGGCCATCCAATGGCTACGTGACGGGCTCGGCATCATCGACGATGCGGCCGAGACGGGTCCCCTCGCCGCCTCGACACCCGACACGGGTGGCGTCTACTTCGTACCCGCGTTCACGGGGCTCGGGTCTCCCTCTTGGGACCCGTACGCGCGCGGCGCGATCCTGGGTCTCACCCGCGGCAGCGGGCGCGCGCAGTTGGCACGGGCCACAGTCGAGGCGATGGCGTTCCAGACCGCCGACGTGATCGACGCCATGACCGACGCGAGCGGGGCACGCGTCGCCGAGCTCAGGGTGGATGGGGGCGCGAGCGTCATGGATCTGCTCTGCGCGTTCCAAGCTGATCTGCTCGGCGTCCCGGTCCGCCGGTCGGCCGTCGCCGAGACCGCCGCGCTCGGCGCCGCGTACCTCGCCGGCTTGGCGGAGGGCTTCTGGAGCTCGCCCGCCGACGCGGCCGGCGCGTGGCGCGAGGACGCATCGTTCAGCCCGACACTGCCCGACGACGACGTAGCCGCCCGGCGAGCCGACTGGGCGCGAGCAGTGGCACGCAGCCGGAGCTGGGTGACGTCGTGACCTGAGGCGGCTCAGCTCGCGAGCGTCGCGACCCGGACCGGGGCGTCGGGAACCTCGGGACGGTGCTCGGCGCTCGCGTCCTTCGTGGCGTAGGTGTCGACGTACTCGTAGCCCGTCAGCGCGTGGACCTCGTACATCAGCTCGTCGGTGAGCTGACGGAGCGCGAGGTGGTCATGGTGGCGGCCGGCGCCTCGGGACGTGTCCAGCGGGGCACCGAAGCGGACGGTGATCGTGCGGAAGCAGCGGGGCAGCTTCGCGTCGGTCGGCTGGACGTCGTCCGTCCCGATGAGCCCGACCGGCACGAGCGGCGCACCGGTCCGCAGCGCAAGACGCGCGACACCGGTGTGACCCCGATGCAACAGGCCGTCGCGCGTCCGAGTGCCTTCCGGGTAGATACCGAACACACCGCCACCTTCGAGCACGTCGGTGGCCGACGCCAGGGCCCGCTCACTCGCGCTGCCGCCGCCTCGGCGGATGGGGATCTGGCCGACCGCCCGGAAGAACCACGCGGTCTTCGGATCGTCGAAGTACTCGGCCTTGGCCACGAAGGTCATCCGGCGCGAGATGATGAGGGGCAGGAAGATCGAGTCCATGAACGAACGGTGGTTCGCGGCGAGGATCACGCCACCCTGGGCGGGGATGTTGTCCCGTCCCTCGATGCGCACGCGGTACAGCAGCAACAGAATCGGCGTGAGGATGATCTTCACGATCCAGTAACCCACGCTCCGACGCTAGATGACCCCACCGCCCCGTGCCTCCCTCTCCCTTCCCCAGCCGTGGCGTCGCCAACGATGAACCGTTCCCGACTGACGCCGGCCGGGCACCCGGGTCGGGACGCCACCGGGTCTGGGCGGGTTCTTGACCTACCGGTCACGGCGCTCATAGGGTCCGCGGCTTGTCCCGGAAGCTGACAACCCGCGGCAAGGATCGTCGCCGCCAGCTCATGACCGAGGCGACGCGCCTGTTCGCCGAACATGGGTTTCATCCCACATCGGTGTCCGACATCGTGACGAGCGTCGGCGTCGGCAAGGGCGTCTTCTACTGGTACTTCTCCGGCAAGGAAGAGCTCCTCGAACAGTTGCTGGAAGCATCACAGCTCGACCTTCGGCGTACCCAGCACGGTGCGATCGGCGACGAGCCCGATCCGATGCAACGCATCGAGCTCGGCATCCGCGCGTCGATGGCCTGGTGCCACGATCACCGCGACTCGTTGACGCTCGTGCAGTTCGCCGCCACCGAGGCGCGCTTCGCGCCCGTGCTCCGTGCCGGTCAGGAGGTCGCGGTCGACGACGTCGCGCGTCATCTCAAGGAGGCCATCGGCTCCGGTCAGGCCGCCGACCTCGACCCCGAGGTCGTCGCCTACGCGATTCTCGGTGTCGTCCAACAGCTCGCCCGCACATTCGTGCTCGGGCGCCACACACCGGTCGACGAGGTCGCCGATGCCGCGGTGGCGTTCTGTATGCACGGCCTCATGCGCTGAGACGACCCGTGCGCTGACACCTGTGCGCTGAGATGCTGGGGACCCGTCAGCCGAGCTTGGTCAGCGCCTTGCGGATGCCGCGGGCGGCCTGGGCGATGCGCTGCTCGTTCTCCACCAGCGCGAAGCGAACGAACCCCTCGCCGCCCGGCCCGAAGCCGACCCCGGGCGACACCGCGACCTTGGCGTCGCGAACGAGGAGCTTCGCGAACTCGAGGCTCCCCATCTCCCGGTAGGGCTCGGGAACCGGCGCCCAGACGAACATGGTGCCCTTCGGTGGCTCGATCACCCAGCCCGCTCGGCCCAACCCGTCGAGCAGCGTGTCCCGCCGCCCCCGGTAGATCTCGTTGACATGACGCGGGTAGTCGGGGGCCTCGTTCATGGCCACGATGGAGGCGATCTGGATCGGCTGGAACGTCCCGTAGTCAAGGTAGCTCTTGAGCCGCGCCAACGCGGCCACGCACTCCTCGTTGCCGAGGAGGAACCCCATGCGCCAGCCGGGCATCGAGAAGGACTTCGTGAGGGTGTAGAGCTCGACCGCCACGTCGGTCGCACCGGGCACCTGGAGGATCGACGGCGGCTCGTAGCCGTCGTAGCTCACGTCTGCGTAGGCAAAGTCGTGCACGAGGAGCACGTCGTGGGTGCGAGCGAAGTCGACCATGCGTTCCATGAATGCGAGGTCGACGCACGTCGTCGTCGGATTGTGCGGGAACGACAAGACGATGACACGAGGACGAGGCCAGCAGTCCTCCCACGCTTCGAGCAGGTTGGCGAAGAACTCCTCACCCATCGCGCTCACCGCATCGTGGCCGGTGGGGCGCTCACCTCTCGGCGGTGTCGTCGGATCGGACCCGACCGGGCCGAGCCGTACGTGTCGCACCTCTGCCCCGGCGAGGATCGGGCCCCAGATGTGGATCGGATACGACGGGCTCGGCACGAGCGCGCTGTCACCGGGCCCGAGGAGAGTCCACATCAGGTGCGAGAACCCCTCCTTGGCACCGATGCTCGAGCAGGCCTGCGTCTCCGGGTCGATCTCGACCCCGAACCGACGGCGGTACAGATCAGAGATCGCCAGGCGGAGCTTCGGGATCCCGCGACTCGCCGAGTACCGGTGATTGCGGGGGTTACGCACGGCTTCGGCGAGCTTGTCCACCGCGACCTGGGGACTCGGGATGTCGGGGTTGCCGAAGCCGAGATCGACAACATCGCCGCCGGCTCGGCGCGCGTCCATCTTCAGGGCGTCGATGGTCGCGAAGATGTACGGCGGCAACGCGTTGATGCGGCGGAACTCCACTCGGTCACCGTACCAGCCACCTCTCGCGGCCCCGCTACGATTCCGCGCTCGTATGGCTGCGGTGCGAGCGGTGCTCCTCGACGTCGGTGGCGTGTTCCACCTGCCCGACCACGCGCGTGTCGCGGCCGCGCTCGCCCACCTCGACCTCGGCCACGACGCGCAGCGGTGCGACCGCGCGCACTATGCCGGCGTCGCCGCGTTGGCCAGCTTCGAGGAGGGCAACCGGGAGGTCTGGACGGCGTATCACCGCCGGTACGCCGAAACCCTGGGTGCCACCGGCGCGCAGCTCGACGCGGCCACCGACACGCTGGCCGACACGTTCCTCGGTGACGACATGTGGACTCGGGTGATCCCCGGCTCGCGCGACGCGCTGGTCGAGCTCGCGGCCGCGGGCTACACGCTCGCCATCGTGTCGAACGCGACCGGCACCGTCGAAGCCCAGCTCCGAGCGAACGCCATCTGTCAGGTCGGACCCGGTCCCGGTGTCACGGTCGACGCGGTGATCGACTCATCGGTCGTCGGCTACGCCAAGCCCGACCCGCGGATCTTCGAGATCACCCTCGAACGGCTCGGGGTCGCGCCGGCCGAGGCCGTGCACGTCGGCGACACCCCCGGTGCCGATGTGGCAGGTGCGCGCGCGGCCGGCATCCGGCCGATCCTGGTCGACCCTCACGATGACCACCCACACCTCGAGGTCGAGCGCGTGCGTTCGCTCGCCGAGGTCCCGGCGCTCGTCAGGGAGTAGCCGCCGCGGAGCTCGCGGTGACGTCGTACGGTTCCGCGTAGAACTGCGAGTACCACCTGCGGAACTTGCCGATCGGACCGTCGGCGTCGGCCAGTGCGGGTACGGCCAGGAACACCTTGTTCTCCCAGATGGGCTGATCCTCTTGGATCTGCTTGCCGATCTCGGCCACGAAGGATTCGGCGACCGTCGACGTCATCTTCGCGTCGTCGAACTTGCGAACCGTGAAGTTGAATCGCACCAGCGTGGTGTCGCGGTCAATGGGAGTCGACGTCGCCACCAACAACGCGTCGACGATTCCGCTGAACCAGGTCCTGGCGACGCCGGGTCCGAAGCTGTACACGTCGATGCGGCCCTCGGTCACACCCCGCGGCGTGACGTAGTTCTGCTTCGAGAGCATGGTGGCGGTGTGGTCCTTGGTCTCGTAGCTCTCACACTCGGCCACCTCGTCGGTCCCGTGCACGTAGAGGAAATGCGCCGGGTCGACCGCGTTCTCCGCCATCTCCTGAGGGATGGTGCGGATCGTGTAGTCCGACTTGTAGTACTCCGAGAACGCCGGGTCGGAGACCTCGGGGAACTCGGGCACCTCCCAGCGGGGCGGCTCGTCGAAGGGGTGATACCACGCGAAGACCAGGTCGTTGCGCACGACAACCGCGTAGGTGCGCAGCTTCGCCTTTCGGTTCAGCCGTTCGCTGTAGGGAATGTCGACACAGGCACCGGCGCCGTCGAAACGCCAACCGTGGAAGGGGCAACGAATACAGCCCCGGTCCACTCGGCCACCGACGCCGAGATGCGCACCCAGGTGGGGGCAGTACGCGTCCTGCAGGTGGTACTCACCGTCCTCGTCGCGCCAGAGCACGAGCTGTCGTCCCCAGTATGCAAGGGCGGTGACGCCGCCGGGCTCGAGGTCATCGGGGAACGCGACCTGGTACCACGAGTACGGGATCGGGAACGGGAAACGCGACTCCATCCCCAAATTAGAACACGTTCCCAATTTGCGGGCAAGCGCTCCTGTCGCGATCGGTGCCCGATCAGGGCATGGGGATTCCCGCCAGCACGCCGCCGTCGATGACGAACTCGGCCCCGGTGCAAAAGCTCGACTCGTCCGACGCCAGGAACGTCGTCATCTGCGCGATCTCGTCGGGTTGTCCGACCCGGCCCAGCGTCGCGAGCCGAGCGAGGTACGGCTTCGGATCGAACCCGAGCTTCGCTTCCGACGTCATGGGCGTCTCGATCGCGCCCGGGTGGACCGAGTTGACACGGATGCCCGACGGGCCGAGCTCCAACGCCGCCGTCTTGGTCAGGCCTCGGACGGCGAACTTGCTGGACACATACGCGCCGGTCGCGGCCGCGCCCGCGATGCCGTTGATCGACGAGAAGTTGACGATTGAGCCGCCACCGGCCGACCGCATCGGCGCGATCACCGCGCGGATTGCAAGCAACGTACCGAAGAAGTTCACATCCATCATCCGTCGGAAGTCCTCGACCGGACCCTCGAGCGGTGTCATCCCGGTGATACCTGCGCAATTGACCAGCACGGTGAGCGAACCGAAGGCGGCCACCGTCGCGTCGACGGCATCGGGCCACTGCTCCTCCTCGGTCACATCCAGAGCGAGCGCGCCCGCGGCGGCACCGAGCTCGTCCGCGGCCACCCGCGCCGCGTCGAGCGCGACATCGACGAGCATCACCGACGCACCTTCGGCCACGAAGCGCTCGGCCGTCGCGGCACCCAGCCCGCTCGCCGCGCCGGTGACGAGTGCAACCTTGCCGTCCAGTCGTCCCATCGGTGGCCTCAGTCCGGCTTGTGGTTGGCAACGACCCACATCGAGAAGAACTGCGAGCCGCCGCCGTACGCCTGGCCGAGTGCACGGCCGGTCTGCAGCTTGACCTGGTAGTCACCGGCGCGCTCGCGCACCTGCTGGGCGGCTTCGCCGAAACGGATCATGCCCGACGCTCCGATGGGATTCGACGACAGCACACCGCCGGAGGGGTTCCAGGGGATGTCGCCATCGGGTGCAGTGGCGCCGGCTTCGGTGAGCTTCCAACCATCGCCTTCCGGACAAAACCCGAGGTTCTCCAGCCACATCGGCTCGTACCACGAGAACGGCACGTAGACCTCGGCGCAGTCGAAGTCCTGACGCGGGTTCGTGATGCCGGCTTGGGCGTAGACGTCGGCCGCGCAGTCGCGCCCGGCCTGTGGGTTCACCTGGTCACGGCCGGCGAACATCGTGGGCTCCGAGCGCATCGCGGTGCCGTGGATCCACGCCGGCGGCCCGGGCGCGGCGTCCGCCACCGACTCACTACCGATCACCATCGCCATGGCACCGTCGGAGCTCGGGCACACGTCGAGGTAACGGAGCGGGTCCCACAGCAAGAACGACTCCTCGACCATCTTCAAGTCGATGTCGGCGAGGTGGAGGTGCGCGTTCGGATTGCGCAGCGCGGCCCTCCGGTCCTTCACCGCGACCAGATGGCCGATGTGACGTGGCGCGCCGGAACGGGCCATGTACGCCCGGATGAGCGGCGCGAAGTAGCCACCCGCGCCCGCCACGAGCGGCGCCTGGAACGGCATCGCCACCGTCAGGCCCCACGTCGCGTTGCTCTCGGACTGCTTCTCGAACGCGACGGCCAGGACCCGCTCGTGGATACCCGCCATCACCAGCTTCGCCGCGACGATCGCGGTCGACCCGCCGACGCTGCCGGCCGTATGCACGCGCAACATCGGCTTACCCGCCGCACCCAGGGCGTCGGCCAGGTACAGCTCGGGCATGATCACGCCTTCGAAGGTGTCGGGAGCCTTGCCCACGACAACCGCGTCGATGTCGGACCAGTCCATGCCCGCGTCGTCGAGGGCTTGACGTGCGGCTTCACGCACGAGGCCGGCCATCGAGACGTCGTGACGCGCGGTCACGTGTCGGGTCTGGCCCACGCCGATGACCGCGCTGAGCTTGGGTGCCATCAGCTTCCCTCCCCTTCCAGCACACACACGAGGTTCTGCTGCAGACACGGCCCCTGGGTGGCGTGGGCGACCCCGCGACCGACACCGCCGTCCCAGATCCGCTCGGCCACCTCACCGATCCGGATGAGTCCCGCGGACATGAGCGGGTTCGCACCGAGCGGACCCCCCGAGGGATTCACGACCGTGTCGGCGCCGAGACCGAGCGCCCGCGCGAGCAGTGGACCTTCGTGGCCGAACTGCGCGTGGATCTCGGCCACCTCGACGGGCGCGTCGCCGACCCCGGCCGCCTCGGCCGCGGCCCGGGTCGAAGCCGACGCGGTCAAGTCACGCACGCCGAGCGCCTGCGGCTCGATCCGATGCTCGATGCCCCGAATCCAGGCGGGACGATCGCACACGCTGCGGGCGACGGCGGCGGCGGCGATCACGACCGCGACCGCGCCGTCGGTGATCGGGGCGATGTCGGCGTCGCGAAGCGGCGGGTGCGTCATCGGAGCGGCGAGCACCTCGTCAGCGCTCACATCCGCCGCCGCGATCGCGTGCGGGTTCGAGCGCGCCGCGCGGTGACACGCGGCGGAGAACTCGGCGATGTCCCGCTCGGTGGTGACCCCCGCGTGAAGCGCGGCGCACGCCTGGAGCGCGGCCATGTCGATGGTCGAGGGCCACAGCGGGGCCACGTAGTACGGGTCGTTCTGGAGGGAGAAGACCTCATGCACGTCGGTCGTCGACGACTTGCCGAAGCCGTAGATCAGGGCGGAGTCGACGTCTCCGACTTGGATCGCGACCCAGGCCTCATACAGCGCCCACGCCGCGTCCATCTCGACGTGACTCTCCTTGATCGGTGGCCAGGCGCCCACGGCGTCGAGACCCTGGACGAAGGTGAACGGTCCACCGGAGAGGTAGTCGCACGAACCCGAGACCGTGAAGCCGATGTCGTGGCGGGCAATGCCCGACTGGCTGACCGCGGCCTGCACGACCGGGCTGATGAGCTCGACCTCGTTGTGCTCTCGGTCGTGGCCGACCAGGCTCTGTGCAAACGCGATCACCGCCACATCTCTCATGCGTACTCCCGATAGCTCTCGTAGGGGGCGTCGGCTTCGCCGGTGGGCTCGAACCATTTGATGCTTGCGGCGCTCGCCTCGAGCTCGTCGGCCCAGACCGCCTTGACCCGCATGCCCATGTGGACGTCGTCCGCCTCGATGCCCTGGACGAGCCCGAACCACGGCGTGTTGCCGCCGTCCAGCAGGATCTGCGCGCACACGTACGGGATCTCGGGAGCGAGCTCCGACAGTCCGGGCACGTTCACGACGCAGAAGGTCGTGACCGTGCCGGAGTCGGCCACCTCCACGTCTATCTCGGTCAGAACGCCGGTTGTCGGGTCCGTGCCGCGCGGCGGCACGTAGACCTGGTCCGAGTCCTTCGCCCGCTGGCCGATGACCTTGCCTTCGGCGAGGCCCCGTAGGTACTTGGTCTGGGCGACGCCCGCGTTGATCTCGTATTCGAGTCGCACCGGCGAGACGATGCCGGTCACGGGCTCGCGCTCCTCGGTCGTCGGCGCCGGCGACTCGGGCGTCGGACCGGCACTGCCCTCGGGTACGAACGCGGCGATGTCGCGAATCGAACCGACTCGTTCGGCCCGCCAGCGTGGCCCGACCCGCATCCCCACCGACATCGCGTCCGGACCGTCGACGTCGACGGCGTGGAGCATCGGCGTGTCCGCCCCGTCGAGCAGGACGAGCGCGAACGCGAACGGGTCGTCGAGCGGTGACTTGGTGGGTCGGGGCTCGGCGACCCACGTCCACGCGGTCACGGCGCCGCCCGGGCCGACGTCGACGAACTCACCGATCGGCTCGGCGGTCGTCGGGTCGTATTCGAGCGGAGGGACGATCACCCGACCGTCGCTCGCCCGGGCGCCGACGATCTCGGCGTCGCGCAGCCCGGTGAGGAACCGGCCGACGATCGGACCGACCGAGCGCGTGTAGCCGCCGGGGTACTCGAGCACATGGGATTCCACCAGCATGTCGGTCACAGGAGGTCCTCTCTCCGAACGGATCGAGATGGGGTCGTCGCGTCGCTCACGCGCTCAAATCGCACGCTCGCGGCCTTCCCAGTACGGATCACGCAGCTTGCGCTTCAGCAGCTTCCCGGTGGGCTCGCGCGGGAGCGCATCGGAGAAGTCGATCGACTTCGGCCACTTGTACTTCCCGAGCCGGGGGCGCAGGTACTCGAGGAGCTCGTCGGCCAGCCCGTCACTCGCCTCGACCCCCGGAGCGAGCTCGATGACCGCTTTGATCTGCTCACCCCAGTCGTCGTCGGGAATGCCGAACACCGCGGCGTCGGCGACCTTCGGGTGCGTGAGGATCTCGCCTTCGATCTCTGCGGGGTAGATGTTCACGCCGCCCGAGATGATCATGTCGCTCTTGCGGTCGCAGAGGAACAGGTAGCCGTCCTCGGTGAGATAGCCGATGTCGCCGACGGTGAAGAAACCCTCCAGGCGGTTCTCCTCGGTCTTGTCCTGGTCGCCCTTGTACTCGAAGTCGACCGTGTCCATCTTCATGTACACGGTGCCGGGCGTGCCGAGCGGGCATTCGTTGCCGTCGTCGTCGACGATGCGCAGCGTCGAGATCGGCCACGCAGTTCCGACGGTGCCGGGGTGCTCGAGCCACTGCTCCGGTGTGGCCAGCGTGCCCCCGCCTTCGGTGGCGGCGTAGTACTCGTAGATGACCGGGCCCCACCAGTCGAGCATCTTGTGCTTCACGTCGACCGGACACGGCGCGGCCGCGTGCACCGCCCACCGCATCGACGACACGTCGTACTTCGCGCGCACGTCGTCATCAAGGGCGAGCATGCGGTGGAACTGGGTCGGCACCATATGCGTGTGGGTGACCCCGTACCGCTCGATCTTGGCGAGGGTCTCCTCGGCATCCCAGCGATCCATGAACACCACGGTGTGACCCGCGTGGAGCGCGTTGGCGCCGAAGCTCGTGACCGCGGTGTGGTAGTTCGGCGAGGTCACCAGGTGGACGTTGCCCCCCTTGGGCGGGATGCCGAACAGCATGAGGAACAACGAGTTCATCTCGGCGCTGGTGTCGGGGTCACCGTCGGGCAGCTCGCGTCGTACCCCCTTGGGCTGTCCGGTCGTACCGGACGTGTAGTGCATCGCCAACCCGGGCCGGCGGTCCTCTGGTGCATCGGTCGGCTGACCCGCTCGGAGCTCGTCGATCGAGCGGAACCCCGCGATGTCACCGCCGACGGCGAAGCGCGCGTCGGCCGGGAAGTCGAGCTCGGCCATGGCGGCCACACCCGCGTCGGCGAAGCGGGGGTGGCAGAAGAACGCCTTGGCCTCGCAGTCGTCGACGATGTAGGCGATCTCGGGACCGGTGAGGTGGTAGTTGATCGGCGTGATATACCAGCCGGACTGGGTCGCCGCGAGCAGGAGCTCCATCGGCGTGACCCCATTGGGCAGGACCGACGCGATGGCATCGCCCGGCGCCAACCCGAGTCCACGCAGTCCGTGGACGAGCTGGTTCGACCGGGCCACCATCTCACCGGCGGCGTGCTCGGCGCCGTCGGGATCGACGACCGCGAGGTAGGACGGATCCTCGGTCGCGTGCTCCCAGAAGCCACCGGCCATGTGTTTCCCCCTGGTCGTCCCTGGTCTTCTGGTCTTCCCTACCAGCCCGGGACGAGAGTAGAACACGTTCTAGTGAGAGCCGCAAGACGCGTGGACTGCTCGGCGCCCCGGTCGCGGCTCAGTCGGTGGCCAGGTACATGCCGAGCCGTGAGAGCGGGTCGGCGGCCGCGGGGTGAGGCTGGCGGGCGATGAGCTGCCACGTGTCGCGATCCGCGAGCTTCGCGAAGCCCTCGTCGGTCGTCACGAGAACCCTCGCCCGCAACGGCTCACCGGGCTCCTCCTCGCGCCCCGGCCCGAACGCCAGCGCGGCGATCGGTAGCACCACCACCGGCACGCCGTGGCGTTCCAGTTCGAACGCGACGCCCGCCCCGACCCCTTGGGCCCGGAAGCCGCCAAAGGCTTCCACGAGCACGGGCCCCCTCTCCGGTGGCAGCGCGCGGAGCGTCGCCCGGCTGAACGAAGCGACGAGGTCGTTCTGCTGACCGCCGGGAACGTGCACCCCGGCCGCGTCGACGGCCGTCATCAGGCTCACGACGGCGAGCGCGATTATGAGGCCGGGAGCGCGAGGCGGCGCAGGACCGTGCGTGGTGGCTGCGGAAGTGCGCGCGCGACGGCCCAGATCGCCGCCAGCCAACACAGTGCCCCGAGCACCCAGAGCCAGTGAACGAGGTACACGTACAACACGCCGCGGATCCCTGCCACCGACAGCACCGAGGCCACCAGCGTGGCACCGACGATCGCGACCAACCGCAGACTGGTCCGATCGCCCCGGCGCCACGCCAGGACGCCGCCTCCGAGGAGCGCAAGGGCCCCGAGCGGTACGGGGACTCGGCCCACGAGGACGAGCTCACCCGTGTAAGGACTGCGTGCCGTATCACCGGTGAGCCACGGCACGCCCGCACCCAAGACCCTCGCGACGGCGTGACCGGCAACGCCGAAGGACGCACGCGCGTCGTTGCCCGCCCGCGTGTACTGCAGCACCAGACCCAGGTTGCCCGGGTCGCCGCTCAACTGCTCGACCAGGGGCGCCGACCACAACACGAGCGCCGTCACCAGAGTTACCAGCCCGACGGGAGCGAGCGAGCGCAACGCGCGGAGCGTGCCGTCGACACGCGCCGTGCGCCAGACGAGGGCGAACGCGCCGATCACGACCGGCGTCACCGTCACGAGCGCGTACCCGATGTGGGTCTGCACGACGAACGACGCGACGCCGACCGCCCACGGGATGGCCCAACGATCACCGTCCGCGATGGCCCACGCGAGCAGGACGACCAAGAGATACGGCACGACGGTGATCGAGGGGTTCCACACGTCGCGGAGCAGTGCCGGGCCGAGCGCGTGCATGAGGATGACCGCGCAGAGGAGCGTCAGCAGCGCAAACCGCACTCCGGCTCGGCGCCGGGCCACGACTGCGACACCGACGAGTGCCGCCCCGTTGACGATGAGCGCCCCGAGCTGCAATGCAGTCCCGTCCGCGCCGAACAGCCGGTACGGGAGCGCGAGCACGTAGAAGAGCGCGGGGCCCGGGTGGTGCCACCCGAGGCGTGAGTACGGCCCGAAGAGCACGGCGCGCCGACCGACGTCGTTCGTGTGGATCCCGAGGATCGCCTGATCCGAGGTCAGGTGGTACTCGGACGACTGGACGATGCTCACAACCGCCAGCACGACCAGCGGCACGAGCGCAACCGCGATCGCGACGAAGAACCAGAGCCGCGCCGAGCGCGGCGCGGCGTACCGGGACTCGGCTTCTGCGACGACCGGGGCACTGTAGCGGTGGGCGCAGCCTCGGCGCCGTACGTAGAATCGGACCCACGCGCCGGTCCCGGATGCCCGTGGCGCCGGCGCGGGGGCTCGAGGCCCCGAGCCCGTCCCCGTCCCCAGCCGAGAGGAACCTCTGCCGCCATGCCCGAGCTCGAGTTGCTCCCCATGAGCACGAAGCACTGCACCGTCGAGCGTGACGGCCACGTCGTGATCCTGACGATGAACCGGCCCGAGGCCCGCAACGCGCTCAGCCCCGACATGCTCGTCGGTCTCGCCGATGGCTTCGAGTACGTGGACCAGACCTCCGAGGTCCGGTGCGCCATCCTCACCGGAGCCGGCGGCGCCTTCAGCTCGGGTGCCGACCTCAAGGCGATGGGCAAGCCCTCCGACAGCGAGCACGTTCGCACTCGGATGGCCGAGTCGCCGAACCTCCACTGGAAGGCGCTGCTGCGCGACTACCGGCTCTCCAAGCCTCTCGTCGCCGCGGTGGAGGGCTACGCGGTCGCCGGCGGCACCGAGATGCTCCAGGGCACCGATGTGCGTGTCGCGGCGGAGACCGCGATCTTTGGAGTCTGGGAAGCCCGCCGGGGACTGTTTCCGCTCGGTGGTTCAGCAGTGCGACTCCCCCGCCAGATCCCCTACGCGCGGGCGATGGACATCCTGTTGTCGGCCCGGCCCGTGACCGCGCACGAGGCACTCGAGATCGGGCTCGTCTCGCGCCTCGCCCCCGAGGGCCAGGCGCTCACCGTGGCCCGCGCCGTCGCGGGCCAGATCGCGGCGTGCGGCCCGCTGTCGACCCAGGCGATCCTGCGTACGTGGCGTGAGACCGAAGCCATGTCCGACGCGCAGGCCATGGCGCACCAGGACACCATTGGCTGGGAGGTGTTCGCATCGGAGGACGCCCAGGAGGGTCCGCGCGCGTTCGCGGAGAAGCGTCCGCCCGTGTTCCAGGGTCGCTGACCGGTGTCGGAAGCAGCACCCGGTACACCCGACTCCCCCGCGTTCGCCGGCGCCGAACGCACCCGCGTGGCCGCGTCGATGCGCGAGCTGATCGACGCGCTGATGAGCAACTCGGAGACCACCCCGGACGCGTTGTCAGCCGCGGCTGACGTGATCGACCGCCTCAGCGCGAGCCTCGGGACCCGGCGCGAGGGCGGGGCCGGCTACGTCCCGCGGTCCCATGATGACTACCTGCCCCGGAGTCCCGTGGTCGGCTCTGCGAGTCCGCTGGCACCGCGGATCGACTGGGAGGTCGTCGACGGCCGCGTCCGCGCTCAGGGTCGGTTCGGCGCGGCCTACGAGGGACCTCCGGGATACGTGCACGGTGGGATGGTGGCGCTCGCGTTCGACGAGGTGCTGGGCATCGTCAACATCGTGAACGGCAACCCGGGGATGACCGCGACGCTCAGCGTGCGCTTCCGGCGACCGACGCCACTGTTCGTCGACGTCGTGTTCGAGGCCTGGGTGGAGAAGGTTCAGGGCCGCCGGATCGTCTCGCGCGCCGAGCTGCGCCACGGAGAGACGGTGTGCGCCGAAGCCGAAGGTCTCTTCATCCAGCCCAGCCCCGAGCTGGCCGAGCAGTACTTCGGCCGCCAGGCCGGCTAGCCCCCACGTTCCGGTCAGCAGCTCGGTTGGCTGGCAACGCGAAACGTGACCGGAACGGGGGTGCCGGCGCTGCGGCGGCTAGTCGATCGCCATCGCTCCGCGGAGACGTTCGGTGGCGTCGGCGCACTCGCTGACGAGATCGAACATGACGTCACGCGTCGAGCGAACTTGGTTCATGGTGCCCACGATCTGGCCGACGGGGAAGCCCGACAGCTCCTGGTTCTGCGCCCGTTCGATCCGCGACATCGCGTCGCTCACCAACATGAACTGCAGCGGCATCGGCAGATAGCCGGGCGAGTCCTCTGCCTCGAACGCCTCGGTCCAGTCGGTACGGAGCTGACGGGCCGGCTTACCGGTGAGCACCCGGGAGCGCACCGTGTCGGCCGATCCCGCGGCGAGCATCTTCTCCAGCGCCATCGGCCGGGTGTCGGCCTCGGCGACAGTCAGCCACAGCGAGCCCGTCCACACGCCCTGCGCACCCATCGCGAGCGCGGCCGCGACCTGACTCCCGCGGCCGATCCCCCCCGCCGCGAGCACGGCAGTGTCAGGACCGACGGCGTCGATCACCTCCGGCCAGAGCACCATCGAGGAGATCTCGCCGGTGTGGCCCCCCGCCTCGGTGCCCTGGGCGACGATGTAGTCGACGCCGTTCGCCTCGTGCTTCAAGGCGTGGCGCGCCGCGCTCGCCAGCGCCGCGACCTTCATCCCGTGATCGTGAGCCTTGTCGACGACGTCGGCGGGGGGAGGGCCGAGTGCGTTGACCAACAGCTTGGCCGGGTGCTCGAGCGCGACGTCCAGCTGGGCTCGGCCCGTGGTGTCGGTCCAGCCCAGGAGGTGGTGGGTGCGCTCCGCGTCATCGGGGAGGGGCGGTACGCCGTGGTCGGCCAGCACCTTCTCGACGAAGTCGCGGTGGCCGGCCGGGATCATCTGCTCGAGGTCGGCTTCGAGGTCACCCGCGTCGGCGTCGGCGCCCCGGGCGGCGTCGAGCAGCGTCGCCGGCATGACGAGATCGATGCCGTAGGGCTTGCCGTCGACGTGCTCGTCGATCCAGTCGAGCTCGATCTCGAGCTCGTCGGGGGTGAAGTACAGCGCACCGAGAACGCCGACTCCCCCGGCGCGGCTGACCGCGGCGACGACATCGCGGCAATGGCTGAAGGCGAAGATCGGGAACTCGATTCCCATCTCGTCACAGACCCGGGTGTGCATGGCGGCGGCTCCCCTCGTCGCCGGCGGGCGTGGTGAGCATCGCCGGGGTGCAGGCATGATAGCTGATACCGGTTCTAGCCGGCGGTCCGCCGCGCCGGATACCGTGGCGCTCCATGTCCACCGTGGGACACAGCCGGCCCGATGCCCGAGCGACGACCGACGGAGACGGCGCGGGTCGGGCCGCCGAGACCGCGGCCCGACGCGAACGGCTCCTCGGCGCCGCCGCCGCGCTCGCCGCCGCGGGCGGGTACGAGGCGGTGCACATGCGCGCGGTGGCACGTCACGCCCAGGTCGCGCTCGGCACCCTGTACCGCCACTACTCCTCAAAGGACCAGCTCCTCGTGGCCGTGCTCGCCGACCAGGCCGACACGCTGGCGTCGACGCTGCACCGCCGACCGCCGCGCGGCGACACGCCCGCGGAGCGAGTGGCCAACGTGTTGGACCGGGCGATGTCGGCGCTCGCGCGCGAGCCTCGCCTCGCTGCCGCGATGGTCACTGCCCTCTCGTCGACCGACCCGGAGGCCGCGACGGCAGTGAGCGCGGTCGAATCCCGTCAGCGGTCCATGCTCGCCGACGCGATAGGACCGGACGTGGGTCGATCGGACGTGGGTCGATCGGACGCGGCTCGATCGGACGTGGGGAGAGCCGGGACCGAGCAATTGGCGGCAACGGGACCCGGCTCGTCGGACGACCTCGACGAGGTGCTGCGTACGCTGGGGCACGTGTGGTTCTCGGTGATGATCGCCTGGGTCGCGGGCAAGCTCGACCGCGCCGGAGTGCGCCATGACCTCAACGTGGCGGCGCGGCTCCTGCTCCCGAGTCACCATCCCGCGGTGAGCGGTCGGCCAGCCGGCTGACGACCTCGCCGAGGCGCGTCGCGTTCTCCGGATCCGACGAGTCGAGCGGACCGACGATGACCCAGTCGGCCCCCGCGTCGACGTAGGCACCCAGGCCCGCGACGAGCCGATCCACGCCCCCGACGAGCACGTCGGGCCCGGCATCCAGTCGGCCCGCTTTCTCCTCGGCCTGCCTGTCGGTTGCGGCGAGCACGACGAGCCCACCCCATGATGGCGTGATCGCCTCGGGTGCGCGATGAGCCTCGACCGCGAGACCACGCACCGACGCGAGCTCGGTCGCGAACGTCGCCGGGTCGACACCCCAGCGGTTCCAGCCGTCGGCCCGGGCCGCGACGGCACCGACATGACGTGCGCTGCCGCCTACCCACACCGGATACCCGCGGCCGGCGAGCGCGGCGGTCGTCGCGCCGAGCCGCTCGACACGCCCGGTCAGCGTCCCGAACCCGAGGCCGTAGGACTCGTTTTCCTGCCGGCTCTCGCCGTCTCCTGCGCCGATGGTGGCGACGAGGCGCGGCCCGGCGATGCGCTGAAGGGTGTCGAGCGCCACCGCCAGGGTCGCCGCGGGTCGCAGCGAGGCGCGCAGCGCGAGGGTGCCGAGCTCCACTCGCTCGGTCTCGACCGCGGTCGCGGCGAGCAGCGTCGTGCATTCCAGTGCCGGTCGGCGCGTGCCGTCGCGAGCGACGCGAAACAGGTGGTCGTACGCGAACACGCCGTCCAACCCGGCGGCGTCGGCCGCGACCGCCACCGCGATCGGGATGTCGGGGTCCTCGCGGAACGACGGCAGGGTGATCCCGACACGGGTCACGCGCC
Source organism: Acidimicrobiia bacterium (assembly GCA_035646535.1). GTDB lineage: Bacteria > Actinomycetota > Acidimicrobiia > IMCC26256 > JANYLB01 > DASRPD01. The sequence continues at coordinate 12,187 of DASRPD010000080.1, read as the reverse complement.
CGATCCTTGCACCAGGCTCCGGGCGATCATCGCCGCGCCGACGGTACCGGCGGTGTCGCCCAGCTCCGCGACGACGATTGGCGGCGTCGGCCGATATGCCGTGCCTTCGATCCGATCCGCGAAGGAGCTCCGGACCGGTCCGAGGAGCATCTCACCTTCCGCGATGAGCCCGCCGGACACGACCACGATCTCGGGGTCCAAGATGTTCGCGAGTCCGATGAGCCCGAGGGCGACGTACTCGGCGTAGCGCGTCACGAGCGCGAGCGCGTCGGGTGCGCCATGGCGCGCCGCGTCGGACACGTGGATTCCCGTGACCGCATCGACGCGGCCGCCGGCCGCGGCGAGCACCGCAGGAGCCGTTCCGGCTGCGGCGGCGTCTCGCGCCATACGGCCGAGCGCGGTCCCCGAGGCAAGCGCTTCCCAGTGGCCCGGCTCGCCACACGCGCACATCGGCCCGTCGACGTCCACCGTGAAGTGGCCGATCTCACCGCCAAAGCTGTTCGCACCGCGCAGCAGCCGCCCGCCGGACACGATGCCGCCACCGACACCGGTGCCGAGCGTGATGATCAGTGCGTCGTCGGCACCGCGAGCCGCGCCGTGTGTGAGCTCACCCCAGGCGGCCGCGTTGGCGTCGTTCTCGACGATGGTCGGGAGACCGATCGCCTCCTCGATCTCGGACCGCACCGGGGTGTTCAGGAATCCCGGCACGTTGGGCGCGTAGCGAATCACACCGTCTCGATCGACGAGGCCGGCCGCGCCGATCCCGACCGCGGCGACGTCATGTTCGGCCCGCAGCGCCGCGATGACCTCGAGAATGTGGCCGCGCATCGGCTCCCATGCACCGGCCGAGACCTCTCGACGGTGTGTGAGCACGACACCATCCCGATCGACGACCGCGGCGCGCAGGTTCGTGCCACCGATGTCAAGCCCGATCGTCGGTCGGGTCACCCGCTCATTCCACGTCGATCCGACGCACGCCGCTTCGCGCCCGACCGGGCGCGCGCGTGCCGGCCGGCGGCCGTGCGCTCGGGACTTCACCCGTGAGGGCCTCACGCTGTTCCGCCAGCCCTCGTTCGAGAGCATCGACAACCACCTTGACGGCGAGGGTGAGCTCGTGGGCTGCATTCACGAGGTGCTCGGCCGCCTCGGGGCCCGCCTCCTCGAGCGCCCCGAGCAAGGGGCCGACGGCGGAGCCGGCCGCACCCGCGAGGGGGTCAGAATGTTCGGACTCTGCGCGCTCGCGGCCGGCGTCGCCCAATTCGTCGACGGAGGCTGTGTCGCCGATCCGGGGCGCGGCCTCGGGGTCAACCGCGAACAGCGGGTTGTGTCGGCCCTCGTCTGGATCCTGCGACGTCACAACCGACCTCCCGCGCCGTTCACGAACGCCACTTCCAATCGGTCGCCCTCGAATCGGGCGCCCCCCACCTCGCGCCGCGCCAGGCTGTCGGGCAGGCTGACCGCGCGTCGGTGTGAGCCGACTGCGAGCAGCAGCTCGTCATCGTGACGGCCCAGCTCGAGCTCCCCCCGGGTCGCCCCCGGTAGCGGCATCGACAACACGAGCGTGTCACCCACCGACTCGATGCGCAGTGGGTCGACACTCGCGAGCCGGGCCGCGGGGTCGATGTCGCCGTACAGCTCCACCGCAAGGCCGGCGAGACGATCCAGGCCGATCAGCTCGCCCGGAGCGAGCTCGGCGGTGAGCACCGGCACCGGTGCAAAGGCGGCGTCGATCGTCTCGAGGTGACCGGCCTGCACCGCGCGCCACTCGTCGAACCACGGGTCAGAGACCGCTGCAGGCAAGAGGCGATTCGCGATGACGGCGTCGACGTGGTACCCGAAGAGGTGGAGATAGGTGAACATCCGTCGGGCTTCGGCTACCACCATGCGCTCGGCATTGACGACGATCCGGGCACTCGTCTGATCGGCGTCGGTGAGCAGATCGCGCACACCGTCGAGCCGCTGAGCGAAATCATGGACGGCCGAGAACACACCTTCCGACGCGATCGGCATGCTCAGGACCCGCGCCAGCAACGGCCGCACGGTGCGCGTTACTCGGCGCTGGGTCGGAAAGACCCGGTCCATGTACCAACCGAGCACGTCGGGGAGCGAGAGCATCCGCAGCGTCTCCGCGGTGGGGGCGCAATCGACGACGACGACGTCGTAGTCACCAGAGTCGGCGAATTGCTTGATGTCGGCGAGCGCGAACACCTCGTCCAGACCCGGGACGACCGCGAGCTCCTCGGCCTCGACCGGTGCCGCGCCGGCCCAGTCGAACAGAGCAACCAGGTAGTCGCGCACCGCGTCCCACGTCTCTTCGAGGCGCCGTCGCGCATCGAGCTGGACGGCCGCGAGGCGGGGCGCGATGAGCTGGACGTCGTCACTCAGCTCCAAGCCGTACGCGTCACCGAGCGAGTGCGCGGGATCGGTGGAACACACGACCGTCCGGGCGCCACCGGCGGCGACGCGGGCGGCCGTTGCCGCCGCGACTGTCGTCTTGCCGACCCCACCCTTTCCCGTGAACAGCAGGACACGGGTCACGTCGCTGCCCTTCGCTCGATCTCCTTCTTCAGCTCGCGAAGCGCCGTGCCCATGATCTTGCCTGTAGCCCTGCGCTTGATGAGGCCGGGCAACGGCGCCGAGAGATCGATGACGAGGTCATAGGAGACGAGCGTGGCGTCGCCGTCGGCTTCGAAACGGTAGGTCCCGTCGAGCTTGCGCAGCATGTCACCCTCGAGGAGCCGCCAAGAGAAGCTGGCCGGCGCGTCGCCGAAGTCATACTGCAACGTGTAGTGGATGCTCTTGCCGAGCCCGGCGACGCGGTATTCGACCTTGTCACCACGACCCTCGCCGTCACGGGCCACCACCGTCGCCTGCTTCACGTCCTTGGCCCAATCCGGGTACCGCTCGAAATCGATCGCGACCTCGTAGCAGCGCCCGGGCGATGCCTCGACCCGGATCTGCTCATGTGCTTGCTCGGCCACGGTCTCTCCTTCCCGCGGCGCGATGCGCCGCGTTCGAACGCGCCGGCCCGTTCGGGGCCACCCCCCGCTGCGGGAACGTCCCGTAGCGGGCGGCCCACATGCCGGCCAGACCGAGAGGGAGCATAGGGACCATCAGCCCGGCAGGGGCGCGCGCGGCGGTCGCGAGCCCGATGAGGACCGACACCGCGAGCGCCGAGAACAGCTGCCGGCGGACCACCGACGGCACCGAACCCTGGAGCAGGAACAAGTTGGCGACGGCCACGTTGTCACCTCGGGCGCTGCGAACGAGTCCGAGTGCCAACGCGTAGATCCACACCCCGAGCGCAACGAGGAACAGCGCCGCGGCGACGACGAGCGCGGCCACGGCGAAGGCGTCGACTCCGAACGCGACAGGCACCGCGGTGGCCGCGAACAGTCCGTTGGCGACCCAGGCGCTCGCGATGATCGCTCGACCCTGCTCCGGCATGCGAGACGCGAGGCTACCGATCCTCCGGCCCCGCCGACGGGTCCCGGGCGCAAAACGACCCGAGAGTGTCGAAGTTGCCATCGGCTATCGGCGCCAGCCGGGCGGCGAGGTGGTCGTAGGAGAACTCGGCGGCGGCTCGAACCCGGGCAGTCGCGCCCTGGCGCCGACGGAGCCCGTCGTCTGTCAGCAGGCGGTCCAGCGCGTGGCGCACCTCGGTCACCGAACGGGGATCGACGACGATGCCGGTCTCACCGTCGATCACGGCTTCGTGGGAGCCGCCGCTGCGACCCGCGACCGAGGGGACACCGCACGCGCCAGCCTCCAAGAACACGATGCCGAAGCCCTCGGCCTCCAGACCGAACCAGCGGTCGCGACACGCCATCGCGAACACATCCGCGCAGCCGTACAGCCCGGCGAGACCTGCGTCGGGCGTCCGACCGAGGAACCGCACCCGATCGCCGAGACCACGGCGGCCGACACGCGCAACGAGGCGAGCCCGGTCGCGTCCGGCTCCCGAGATCGCCAGCTGGACCGACCGGTCGAGACCCGCCACCGCGTCGATGATCACGTCGAAACCCTTGCGCGGCACGAGCCGACTCGCACCGAGGATCAGCGGGCGGGCGGGATCGAAGCCGAAATGACGACGGAGCTCGGCCACGGCGTCGGGTTCGACGGGTCGAAACCGATCGACGTCGACACCCGGAGGGATGACGAGCCCGGCCACGTCGCGGCCGGCGGCGCGGACGGCTTCGCGAGCCGGGTAGCGACCGCCGGCGATGACACCGGCCGCGCCACGCAGCACCGACCGGGCGAGCAGGTTCGATCCGGGGAGGTGGCCCGGCAGGGTGATCTCCGCGCCGTGCGCGACCACGAAGTACGGCGCGGCCCGGAGCGACCGCCCGACCAACCCGAGCGGCAGCATCGGGTCCACGAACACGACGGACGCGCCAACCTCGCGCGCGAGGTCGTCGATGCGCCCGGCGAGCCCAGGCTTGGGCATGAGCACTCGCTCGCGCACGCGCTCGACCCGGAACGGCTGAGCCGCATCGAAGTCCTCGGCGCCGTCATAGCTCGTCGTCAGCACGGTCGCGTCGGGCAGTCGCCGCCACAGCTCGTAGAGGTACGACTGGATCCCGCCGATCTTGGGGGGGAAGTCGTTCGTGACCAGCAGCGACGCCACCACCGGATCGTAACGGCACGCCAGATCGGCCTGCGGCGGTGGCCCGCCGCGATGGCCCGTCGCGATGGCCCGCCGCGATGGCCCGCCGCGGCCGCTACGGCGGGTCGGGCTCGAGGTTCTCGCGTGCGATCTCGGCCGCCGCCGCGTCGGATGGGCCGGTCCGGCGGGTGCGGGGGTCGATGCCGCTGCGAAGCACGATGAGTCCGGCAAGCGAGAACAGGGCCCCGGCTGCGAACGCGCCCCGGTAGCCGGCGAGGGCCGCGACGGCACCGAGGATGACCGCACCGAAGCCCTGGGACAGGTCGAAGAAGCTGCTCACGGTGCCGACCACCGACGCCCGCTCCTCCTCGGCGATGTCGGTGAGCGCGAGCGTCAGGACGGCCGGGTACAGCAGCGATATCCCACACGCGAAGACGATCGTGCCGACGACGAGGCCCACCGGCGAGGCCCATGCGGCGATGATCGCCATGCCGAGCGCGCCGAAACCGGTCGCACCGGTGCCGGCGCGCCGGGGACCGAGGGTGTCGGGCAGGCGCGCCCCGATGATCCTGATCGCGAGGATCATCGCCCCGTAGAGCAAGAAGATCCCGCTCGAGTCCGAGATCCCGATATCCGACACGTACAACGGAACGAACGCGACGAAGCCGGCGAGGCCGACGAGGCCGAGGAAGAGCACGAGTCCGGGACCGAGCGCCGATCGTTGGATGAGCGGCGGTCGCTTGGCTCCGTCTGCCGGTCGAAGCCGCGCGACGTCGCGGGTGGCGAGCCCGATCACCGCGCCGACGGCTGCCAGCCCGGCGGCGAGGAGCCACACCGAGTCGAATCGGGTCCGCCCGAGGACGGCTTCGCCGAGCGCGGGACCGAATGCGAGCCCGCCGTACACCGCGACCGACCAGTAGCTGATGGCCTCGCCGCGGCGCTCGGCCGGGGCGAGGTCGGTGACGAGGGTGCCGGCGCCGACGAAGAACGCGGCCTCGCCGACCCCACCGAGCATCCGAACCACCGCCAGGCTCACGAAATCGCCCGCGGCCAGATAGGCCAGCGCTGAGATGGAGACGATCGTGGCACCGCCGACGATGAGGAGCCGTCGACCCCAGCGATCGCCCAGCCGTCCGGCCAGAGGACGCAAGAGCACCGCCCCGAGCGAGAAGACACCGACCTCGAAGCCGACTGCGAGGCTGCCGCCGCCGAGCGAACGCCCGACGTAGAGCGGCACGACCGGCAGCAGCACCCCGAGCGAGAGGAAGTACGCGCTGCCCGCGAGGATGACGAGCACCAGCTCCTTGGTGAGGAGCCGCGGACGGCGAGCCACGCTCAGCCGGCGGCGTGAGCGAGCGCGTCCGCGAAGCTCGCGCGCTCGCCGACCATGCGGCGGTACCGCATGAGCTGGCGAGGCCGGCTGAACGCGAGTGCGCCCACCAACCGGTCATTGCGTCCGAACAGCGCCACGAACTGGCGGTCGGAGAGCTCGCCGTGGACGATCTCCAGATCGTCTTCGGGTCCGAACCGTCCCGCGCACTGGATCTTGACGTCGTACTGGTCGGACCAGACGAACGGCACCGGCGCGAACGGCTCGACGGTCTCGCCGGCCGCGTGGGCGAGGAGGCGGTGCGCCGCGTAGACACCCTGCTCCGCAGCGTTCGTCCAGTGCTCGAGACGCATCACCTCGCCGTCGAACTGCACGTTCGGCCAGCGGCACAGGTCACCGGCCGCGACGATGCCGGGCGCGGCTTGCAGCGTCTCGTCGCATACGACGCCATCGGCGAGCGCGAGCGCTGAGCCTTCGAGCCAACGGGTCTCGGGCACGACACCGATCGCGACGAGCACGACGTCGGCGTCGATCACCTCTCCATCCGCCAGGTGCACGCTCTCGACGCGCCCATCACCCTCGACCCGCTCGAACGTCACCCCGAGGCGAAGGTCGACACCCTCGTCGCGGTGCAACTGCGCGAGCCGGGAACCGATACGTGGCCCCAGCCCTCGCACCATGGGCTGGGGAAGAGCTTCGAGCACAGTCACCGACAGTCCGCGTGTGCGGCAGGTGGCCGCGACCTCGGCGCCGATGAACCCCGCGCCGATGACGACGACACGAGCGTCGGCATCGAGCCGCACGCGCAGCGCCAAGCAGTCGTCGAGGGTGCGCAGCGTGAACACACCGTCGACACCGACGAGCTCGGGGAGCACGCGCGGTGTCGCGCCGGTCGCAATCACCATGCCGTCGAATGCCAGCCGCACTCCATCGGCAAGCTCGACGGCACGGCCCTCGACGTCGAGCGCGGTCGCGGGCGTGCCGAGCCGTAGCTCCAGGTCGAGCTCGTCGTACGGTGCTTGCCGCAAGACCGTCCGGTCCTGTTCCCACTTTCCCGCCAACAGCTCCTTGGACAGCGGCGGACGGTCATACGGCAGGTGGGGCTCCGCCCCGACGAGCGTCAGATGGCCGCGGTAGCCCGAGGCGCGCAACGCCTCGGTGGCGCGCAACCCGGCCAGCGACGCCCCGACGACACAGATGCGATCCAACGCGCCGAGCCCAGCCCCGTCAGCCGTCGATCGAGATGGCCTGGGTAGGACACATCCGCACGGCTTCGGCGACCTTGGGTCGCAGGGACTCGGGGGGTTCCTCGGCGAGGATGTACAAGAAGTTGTCGTCGCGCACTTCGAAGATCTCGGGTGCGATCCCCATGCACACGGCGTTGCTCGCGCACTTGTCAAAATCGACGACGATCTTCATGGGCAACCTCCCGCTCGGATGCGCGCGCACCCTACTCGGTGGTAGAAAACCTGACGCCCGTGTCAGGACCCTCGACCGTCCCGGTCGCGCACTCAGAGCCCCAACCCTGCATTGGAACCGGAGTCTGCATGACCACCTCGATCCCGACCGACGTCTCCGGCCAGGCCCTCGCCCTGCGCGACATCGACCTCGACACCTTCCTGCGCCCGAAGACCATCGCCGTGATCGGAGCCTCGGAGGCGGGCCGGAAGGCCAACACGGCCATGACGACCAAGTTCGAGGCGTGGGCCCGCGACCACGGCGCGACCTTCTACCCGGTGCACCCCAAGTACGACACGGTGCTCGGCCACCACGTGTACCGCTCCGTGTCCGACATCCCGGGCGACATCGACCTGGCGATCATCCTGACCGGCCGGGCGGTCGACACCTTCGAGGAGGTGCTCGCGCGCGGCGCGAAGTTCGCGGTGATCTTCACCGCCGGGTTCTCCGAGACCGGCAAGGAAGGCGAGAAGCTCGAACGCCGGCTCGCTCAGCTCGTCCAATCCGGTGACGTGCATCTGCTCGGCCCGAACACGAATCTCAACGCCTTCGAGAGCTTTCGCGATGACCTCGCCGGTCCGTCCATCGCGCTCGTCACCCAGTCGGGCCACCAGGGCCGGCCCGTGTTCCAGGGCCAGGAGATCGGCATCCGGCTCACGCATTGGGCCCCGACCGGCAACGAGGTCGATCTCGAGTTCGCCGACTTCTGCCGCCACTTCGCCGACCAACCCGAGGTCGGCGTGATCGCGAGCTACATCGAAGGCTTCAAGGACGGCCGCACGCTCATGCTCGCGGCCGACCACGCCGCGAGCCTCCACAAGCCCATCGTGGTCGTGAAGGTCGGCCGCACCGACGCGGGACGCTCGATGGCGCAGAGCCACACCGGACATCTCACCGGATCCGACGCGATCACCTCCGCGGTGTTCCGCCAGTTCGGCGTCACCCGCGTCGACGGGCTCGACGAGCTGCTCGAGGTGTCGGCCGCGTTGGCCCGCACCCGACCCGAATCGGTGCCGAGATGGAAGAAAGCCGGACCGGGTGTGTGTGTCTACGCGATCTCGGGGGGCACGGGCGCGCACATGGCCGACGTGGTCTCGGCCGCCGGTCTGCGAATCCCCCCGCTGACCAGGCAGACCCAGCGAGTCCTCCATGAGGGCCTGATCCCGGAGTACCTGCGGGTCAGCAACCCGGTCGACTCCGGCGGACCGCCCGTCGCGGATGAGCGCGGCGCCAAGATCATCGACGCGATCCTCGCCGACCCGAACGTCGACATCCTCGTCGTGCCGATCACGGGCGCGGTCGTGACGTTCAGCGAGCAGTTCACCCTCGACCTCGTCGCCGCGGCGCGCACGACCGACAAGCCCATCTTCGTCATCTGGGGCGCGCCGTCCGGCACCGACAACACCTACTACCAACGGCTGCTCGACGGTGGCCTGCCCACCTTCCGCACGTTCTCGAACTGCGTCCAGGCGATGCGCGCCTACGTCGACTACTGGACGTTCATCCGGCGCTACCGGTCTCCGTTCGATGATGCCCCCCGCGAGCCGTCGAAAGCCGCGGCCAAGGCGCGCCGGATCCTCGCGCGCACCGCACCGGGTCATGCCCTGTCGGAGCACGCGTCCAAGGAGCTGCTCAGGGCCTACGGGATCAAGCCGAGCCGTGACGTGTTGTGCACGTCGGCCGCCCAGGCGGTCGCGGCCGCGAAGAAGCTCGGCCTCCCGGTCGTCATGAAGGTCAGCTCGGCCGATCTCACCCACAAGAGCGACCTCGGTCTCGTCGAGGTCGGCGTCGACTCACCCGCCGCGGTGCGCGCCACCTACGCCGAGCTGTTGGGGCGGGCACGCCGCGCCGACCGCAACGCCGATGTCGAGGGCGTGCTGGTCTGCGAGATGGTGAGCGGTGGCGTCGAGGTGGTCGTCGGGGTGTCGCACGATCCGCTGTTCGGTCCGGTCGTGATGGTGGGACTCGGCGGCGTGTTCGTCGAGGTACTGCGTGACGTGACGTTCCGCGTGCCGCCCTTCGACGCCGGCGAAGCGGAACGGATGTTGCGCGAGCTCCAGGGCTTCCCGCTGCTCGAAGGTGTCCGGGGAGCCAAGCCCGCCGATCTCGACGCGCTCGTCGACGTCATCATGAAGACCCAGCGCCTCGCCCTCGATCTCAGCGATGACGTGGCCGAGCTGGACGTCAACCCGCTCGTGGTGAAGCCTCGCGGCGCCGTGGCCCTCGACGCGCTCATCGTCCGGGCAGGGTAGGTGAGCCGGTGAGTGACGCAGCGGGTACCACCCAGCGACGACGAGCCCACCCGAGCCCGCGAAGCGACCGACCACCGCACCAACCGACCCGGATCCCAGGAGACCTCCCATGACGACCGCCGACTTCGACCAGCTCGCCGACGAAGAGCTCGTCTCGGATCTGACCGACGGCGTACTGCGCCTCACGATCAACCGTGCGGCCAAGGGAAACTCGATCCCCTGGTACGTGCGCGATCGCCTGATGACCCATTTCCTCGCAGCGCACACCAACCTCGCCGTGCGCTGCGTCGTCCTCACCGCGGTCGGTGAACGGCATTTCTGCACGGGCGCGGACCTCACCGTTGCGCACCCGATGGTGGAGCGCCCCGAGGGTGCCCCCGACCGACCGGTCGGCGTGGCTGCCGACATGATGCGGCGCGGCTTCGAACGCCTGATGGAGACGATCCTCGATTGTCAGAAGCCGGTGATCGTCGCACTGAACGGCACCGCCGCCGGTGGCGGGTCGATGCTCACCCTCGCGGCCGACCTGGTGATCGCGGCCGATAGCGCGCGCATCATCCAGGTGTTCGTTCGCCGCGGCCTCGTCCCCGACGGCGGCGTCACCTACCTCCTCCCCCGCCTCGTCGGTATGCACAAGGCAAAAGAGCTCATGTTCTTCGGCGACGACCTGTCCGCCGCCGACGCCGAACGGCTCGGGATCGTCAACAAGGTCGTGGCCGGCGCGGACCTCGCGGCCGCGACCGACGAATGGGCCCAGCGCCTGGCCAACGGGCCGACCAAGGCAATCGGCTGGTCCAAGCAGCTGCTGAACCTGGCGTTCGACGTGCCCCGCGCCCAACACCTCGAAACCGAGGCGCTCCTCGTCGAGACGAACGGCGGCACGTTCGACTCGACCGAGGGCGTCGCGGCATTCCGGGAACGCCGCGAGCCCGAGTGGCAGGGCTGGTAGCGCGTGGCCAGCGCGCTCGCCGGCCGGACCGCGATCACCGGGATCGGCCAGACCGCCTTCGGCAAGGGCCTCCCCGACACGGAGGTGTCGCTCGCGGCTCAGGCCGTGTCGGCTGCCCTCGACGATGCCGGGATCACGCCCGACGAGGTCGATGGGCTCGCCTCGTTCACCATGGAACCCGGACGCGAGGTCGAGATCGCCCGCAACGTCGGCCTGGGTGACATCACCTGGTTCTCCCAGGTCGGCTACGGCGGCGGGGCCGCGTGCGGTGTGGTCGGCCAGGCCGCGATGGCGGTCGCGACCGGTCAATGCACGGTGGCGGTGGCATGGCGGGCACGCAAGCGCGCCGACAAGGCGAGTCGGCCGTGGACCCAGGTCGGTGGCCGATTGGCCGATACCCAGCAGTGGACCCGCCCGTTCGGCCTGCTCCGCCCGGTCGACGAGATCGCGATGCTCACGCGCCGGTACCTCCACGAGTACGGCGCGACCCGCGATCACCTCGCCAACGTGGCGCTAGCCTTCAGACACCACGCGAGGCGCAATCCCGCGGCGATGATGTACGACGAGGCCCTCACCCGCGAGCAGTACCTCGATGCCCGCTGGATCTCCGAGCCGCTGTGCCTCTTCGACAACTGCCTCGAGACCGACGGCGCGCTCGCGGTCGTCGTCACCTCGGCCGCGCGGGCGCGCGACGCCAAGACCCCAGCGGTGTACGTGCACGCCTTTGCTCAGGGCATCCCGCCGCAGCATCAGACCATGACGAACTTCTTCACCGATGACCCGTTGCGGGGACCGGCGTGGACGTGTGCTCGTCGTCTCTGGGCCAACGCGGACATCACCGCAGAGGACGTGAAGGTTGCCCAGCTCTACGACGCCTTCAGCCCCCTCATCCCGTTGTCCCTCGAGGGCTACGGCTTCTGTGCGCGCGGTGAGGGTGGTCCGTTCACCGACGACGGCAATCTGGAGTGGCCGAACGGGCGCCTACCGACCAATACGGCGGGGGGCGGAATGAGCGAAGCCTACGTACACGGCTTCAACCTCGTGCTCGAAGGTGTCCGCCAGATCCGTGGGACATCGACGAGCCAGGTTGCCGACGCGGACGTGTCGCTGGTGACGAGCGGTGAGGGCGTGCCGACGAGCGCGCTCCTGCTGACCGGGGAGGCGTGATGAACAGCGGGTTTCTCCTCCCCGACCTCGATGACCCCACCGCCGCGGCGTTCTGGTCCGGGACGGCACGCGGAGAGCTGCTCGTGCAGGCCTGCGGTGAGTGCAAGCGGTGGCGGATGCCGCCGCGGCCGATGTGTCCGCATTGTCGATCGCTCTCGGTCAAGTGGGTACCCACGTCGGGACGGGCCACCATCTGGTCGTTCGTGGTCGCGCACCCGCCGCTCCTTCCGGCCTACGCGCAGCTCGCTCCCTACAACGTCATCGTGGTCGCCCTGGACGACGATCCGGCCATCCGCTTCGTAGGGAATCTCGTCACGTCAGCCGATGGCCCCATCAACGAGATCGACCCGGCGACGATCACCATCGGTGCACCGGTCGAAGTCGTGTTCGCCTCCGTCGACGACGTCACCCTCCCCCGCTGGACC
>DASRPD010000079.1:0-59253 GCA_035646535.1 Acidimicrobiia bacterium | reverse complement strand
GCGCGTACTTGTCGAGGTGGAGCGCGAGATCGTTGACGAGGGTCGCTGGAAGGGCGACGGTGCGGCGCCCGGCGTCGGTCTTCGGCGCGCCGACGAGGTCGTGGCCGCGGCGGTCGACTTGGCGCTGCTGCGCGACGGTGATCGTGCGGTGTTCGAGATCGACGTCTCGGCGGCGAAGCCCGAGGAGTTCGCCTTTGCGGAGCCCGACGAACGCGGCCAGGAGCACGAGGCATCGCATGCGCGGATCGATGACGTCGGCGAGCAGACGAGCCTCTGCGACGGTGGGGATCGGGCGCTCGTCGGCGCGTTCGACGCCCGCACCCTTGATCGTGCACGGGTTGGCCGGGATCAGGCCGTCCTCGACGGCAGTCGCAAGGATGGAGCGGAGCAGGCGGTAGCACTTTGCCGCTGTGCTGGCACCGGGGCCTTCGGGACCGCGCAGGTCCGAGTACCAGACACGAACGCAAGCGGTGGTGATCCTGGCGAGTCGCGTCGCTCCCAGCACCGGGAGGATGTGCAACCGGAGTTGGCACTCGTAGAGGTCGTGAACGCGCGGCCGCAGGGGGTCTCCGCGACTGGTCAATCGTGCGTCGACCCACCGCGGCGCGTAGTCGGCCAGGACCGGTGTGCTCGCCGGCGAGGCCACGGCCCGCCTGCCGTCGGCCTGATTCGAGACCGATCGGGCGTACGCGACCTCGGCGGCGCGCTTGGTGGGGTAGCTGCCGAGGCTGATCCGTCGGCCGTCGACGGTAACGACTCGGACCCGGTACCGACCCGAGGGGAGACGATCGACGCCACCGCTGGCGCGTCGTTGGCGCGTCATGGCCTGCTCCGATGCGATAAGGCAGCCCGTGGTGCTGCCGGTGGAGAGGCCCGTCATGACGCGGCCGGGCGACGCAGGGCTGCAGGGTACCGCCGTGACCATTACCGGGCGATCGTCGACCCGCCGCGCTGAGGTGCGCGGTGCTGGAGACGGTCGAGGCGTCGTTGGAGCTCGTCGATCCTGGCTTGGAGTTCGGGGGCGAGCGACGCCGCGCTCGGCGGTTCGGGTTCGCCGCGGTCCCGATGGTCGGGTGGTTCGAAGCCCGCAACCCGGTGCAGACGGGCTCGCGTGGTCAGGGCGGATTCGCCGTTGGCGGGTCGGGCGATGATCTGCGCGAGCTGCTCGGCGGGGTCTTGCGCGCCGGTGGGGTCGAGAAGGACGGCGTGGTTTGCCTTCCGGCCGCGGGTCATCGCCACGTACGCGTGGTTGCGGCTCGTCTGGTTGTCGAGCACAGCGATGCCGATGTCGACGGTGTCGCCTTGGGTGCCGTAACCGGTGACAGCCCAGCCGAGCTCGACATGCGCGGCGATATACCCGGCGGGAAGATCGACGCGGCCGCGCGTCGGGTGCGAGACGGTGAGACCGCCATCGCCGTGGACGGCGGCCACGGTCCAGGTTTGCCGGTTGCGGACCTTCGCTCCAGTGGTGGTGCGCAGTGCCGGGTCGTTACGGCGAGTCGCGATCTGGTCGCCGACACGGGCCACGGACCCGTCGTGCAACCGGACCGCGCCGCCGCGCCGACCTCGACGGTATTGGATCTCGGTGTTGATCGCCCGGGCAGCCTCCGCGTTCGTCGTGCTGATCGCGACCGAACACCCGGCCGCGACGTGACGTTGATGCTCGCGGGCAACGTGCGAGGCCGCGACGAGTGGATGAGCGGTGGTGAGGCGCCCGTGTTCCGCGTAGGCGTCGACGGCGTTTGCCTGGCCGGCGCGCAGCGCGAGACTCGCGGCGGCTTCCCAGGGTTGTGCGAACCGGCGGGGCTGCTCGAGCGCGTGGTGTGGGAGCGTGTCGCACCAGTGGGCAAACACCCCACCCCGTCCGACCGCAGGGAGCTGCTGCGGGTCGCCGACCGCGGCGAGTCGCCACCCGTGCCGTTCGACGAGCGCAACGAGGCGGGCGAGGTCGTCGGTGGCGGTCATGCCGGCTTCGTCGACTTATGCCGATGTCGTCATAAGTCGACGAGGCCGCGATGATCGGCACCCGCAAACTCGCACGGCTCCTCGACCACGCCGACTACGCGCGGGCGAAGGTCGTGTTGGTCGGTGACCCGTGCCAACTCCCCGAGATCGAAGCCGGCGGTGTGTTCACCGGCCTCGCCGAGCGGCTCGGCGCGGTCGAGCTCGTCGAGAACCGCCGCCAACAAGACCCGGTCGAACGCCAGGCCCTCGCCGAGCTACATGCCGGCCAGGTCGATGAGGCGATCGAACGGCTCGCGGAACACGGCCACATCATCGAGACCCCCGACCGGAAGGCCGCGCTCGAACAGATCGTCGCGGACTGGTGGACCGCGACCCGTCGGGGTGAAGACGCGATCATGCTCGCCCTCCACCGCAGTGACGTCACCGCACTCAACGACACCGCCCGCGCTGTCCTCGTCGCCGAACGCGTCGTTGACGACTGGCCCATCCATGTCCTCGACCGGCCGTACGCGGTAGGGGATCGGATTATGACCCTGCAGAACGACTACCGCCACGGGCTCATCAACGGCCAACGTGGCACCATCACCAGCTCCGAGCTCGACGGGTTTCACGTCCAGTTCGACGGCGAAGACCGACCCCGACAGGTGCCGGACGCGTACTTCGAAGCCGGTCACGTCGACCACGCCTACGCCATGACAGTCCACAAAGCACAAGGACCCTTACCTGTGACCGCGCGTACGTCCTCGGCTCGGGCGATCTCTATGCCGAGGCCGGCTACACCGCCCTCTCCCGCGGCCGCTACGAGAACCGCCTCTACCTCACCCCCAAGACGAACTCGACATCGACCACCACGGCGCTCTCGACGACGACGACCCGATCGACGGCATCCGCGCCGCCCAGCAGCGCAGCGAACGCCAACAACTCGCGACCCAACAACTCCTGGGCCTCGCCACCGCAAGGATCGCCCTACCCGCGACGCTCGACCGGCACAGCCCGGATACCCCCGGCCAAGACCTGCCCGAACACGACGACGGCATCGACCTCGGCTGGTGACGGAACTTCTTGGCTTGAGCAGCGCGCTCTGGGCGCGCCCTCTGTTCGGCTCGAGCATCTCGCCGCGCAGGCATATCGGCAGTTCTGGCGCGTATGAGAGGGAGCGTTCTGCGCCTACTCCCCGCGATGAGACCACGCGACTTGCGAACATGGTCTTGTCAGGACAACTCGCCACCGGAGATGACCAGGAACACGGCGAACACGATCGCAGGAACAGTTGACCACCGTCTTCCCGTCAGCCGAGACCGCGTCCTCGGCCTCCTGGTGACCGTTGGCTTCACGCCAGTTCTATTGCTTCTCGCGCACAGAAGACCGCGACGAGCGCAGCCGCCGCAGGGTCAGCCCACCAGAGTCCCGCGACGGCGTTGAGGACGAGGGCGAGCAGGATGCCGGCGGCGAGGCACCCGTCGAGGAAGGTCATGCGGGCTTCGGCGCGCAGTGGGGCGCTGTCGACGGCCTCGGCGGTCGTGCGCTTGAGCGCGGCGAGCACGAACATGACGACGGCGGTAATGGCCAGGTAGGCGATACCGATAGGGGATGACCCGGCCGCGTGACCCTGCCAGAGGTTGTAGGCGCTGGCGATGAGAAGGTAGCCAGCGAGTACGGCGAACGCGATTCCCACGAGGCGCAGCGCGCGGTTGGATCGGTGGTTCGCTCGGGAGTCGACTAGGTGCCAGATGACGACGAGCGAAGCGAACACTTCGACCATGGAGTCGAGGCCGAATGCGATCAGGGCGAGTGAACCGGCGGCGATGCCGAGTCCGATCGTGACGAAGACTTCCATGGCGTTCCAGGCGATGGTCGCGTACTGGAGTCGCCGTCCGCGCTGGACAAGAGCGTCGCGGTGGTGATCGGTCAAGTGGGCCTCCCTCGTCTTGCCGCTGGGAGGAGGCCAGGGGAACAGCGCCTCCGACCAGGCGGCGCTGCCGTCCAGGTCGAAGGTCTCGCCCACCTGCGATGCAGGCCCGACGACCGGGAGCTGGCGCTCCAGTGTGTCGATCGTCGCGTTGCGGGCTACTCCCCTTCGCTGACGAGTGTAGCGGGTCGCACTCGCGTGCCGTGATGAGGCCACCGCTCCTGCCACCGCGAACGGCGGGGCGTCTTGCGTGGCCGCCTACGGGCCTGACAGCACGGCGAGCTGTCACCCGTAAGCAAACGACTGGTTGAACAATCAGGCGGGGGTCGGCCAACCGGGTCGGTCCGCTGTCGCGGGTGCCGCTCAATACCACTGCGATGTGGAGTCCATCCCGCGGTGATCCCGCGGCCGTGGACGCCCGCTGACGCCCGGCGCTATTCGGAGATGGGCATTGACCTGCGAAATCCGTTCGCCAGCGTTCGTCGGAGCCCGTCCGGTGAAATTCCCAAGCTGAGAACGCGAGTTCGATTCTCGTCACCCGCTCTCCTCGAAGGCCCAGGTCAGGCACCATGTCGTCGAGCTCGGCCTCGTTCGTGTCCGGTTCCATCGCGCGTCCATCGCGCGGGCGCGCGAAGGGTGGCGTCCAGGCGCTGGTGTAAATGACAACGGGCGTAGGTTCCTTCGAAGAAGGCAAACCCTACGAAGGAAGGACTACACCCGATGTCGAAACGAGTATCGCCTACCGAGCGCGTCCGCGCACAGATCGACGAGTTGTTCGCGAGCGGCCGGTCCCTTGCCGAGAATCTCGAGGACGTCGCCAAGCTGACGGTGCGCCTGATGTTGCAGGTCGCGGTGGAGGCCGAGGTCGATGAGTTCTTGGGTCGGGCCCGCTACGAGAAGCGCACCGACGAGCACCCGGCGGGGTCGCGTAACGGCTGGCAACCGCCGGCGGCGATCAAGTCGACGATGGGGGCCGTCGAGTTGCGACGCCCGAAGCTGCGCGGCACCGACGAGAAGTTCGCGTCGCGGCTGTTCGGTTCGGGGGTGACCCGCACGAACGCCCTGGAGGCGCTGGTGATCTCGGGATGGGTTCGGGGCTTGTCGGACCGTGACATCGCAGCCGCGCTCGCCGAGGTGTTGGGCCCGGAGGCCGCGTTGTCGAAGTCGACGGTGTCGGTGATCTGTCAACAGATCCGCACCGAGTTCGATGCGTGGCGCACGCGGGACCTGTCCGGGCTTCGCATCGACTACCTGTACCTCGACGGAAGCCACTTCCGGATGCATCCCAACAGCCCGGCCGAGCCGGTGCTCGCCGCGTGGGGCATCGACACCGACGGCAGGCCCGTGTTCGTGGGCCTGGCCGCGGCGAGGTCGGAGTCCACCGATGCGTGGGGCGACTTCCTCGCCGATCTCGAAGCCCGGGGCTTGCGGCCGCCGGTGCTGGTGATCTCGGACCGCGCGCCGGGACTGTTGGCCGCGATCGAGGCGGGCTCTGAGACCAGCCTGCGCCAGTCGTGTCTGATCCATCGGCTTCGGGAAACATCCTCGCCAAGGTGTCCAAGCACGACTGGGACGTCGTCAAGGCCGGCTACTGGTCGATCTTCGACGACATCGACGCCGAACCCGGCGACCGTGCCGTCGCCGAAGCGACACGGCGTGCCCGCGGGTTTGCCGACAAGTGGGCCAAGACCTACCCGGGTGCCGTCGAGTGCCTGCAAACCGATTTCGGGTCGCTCAGCGCGCACCGACGGTTCCCTCGCGAGCACTGGAAGCGCATCCGGCACTCCAACTTCATCGAATGCACCTTCGGCGAGAGCCGACGACGGGTGAAAGTCATCGGCCGTCTCCCCGGCGAAGCGAGTTGCGTGTCGCTCGTGTGGGCCGTGCTCGACCGCGCGAGCCGCGGATGGCGCGGCGTCACCCACACACCCGCCTCGATCCGCCTCCTACAGAACCTGCGACGAGACCTCAACCAACCCGCCGACACCCAGCCCGAGGAGGACACCAACGAGGCTGTCACAGCCGCGGCGTAGAATGATCACGGAGCCACCGCCCTCCCCGTCGTTTACACCACACGCTGGACGCCACCGCCTGATCCCCGCCCAGCGGCAGCTCCAGCAGGACATCGTCACCCCGAGTGGTACGAAGATGAAGATGGGCACTGTGCGGGAGGTAGATGGACCGTTCGACCATGCTCGTTGGGGCGAACTGTGCCGCTCGCTGATCCGCGGTCACCGCTCGGCCGTCGGCGAGCACCACGGACATCACGCCATCACGATCGAGAGACATCGCCACGATCCCGGCGAACGATCCCCCGGGTGAGCGCGAGCGAGGGTCGGGTGACGTGTTCAACTGTCGATGACCTGGAACACGCGACGGTTCCAGTAGAGACGGTCATAGCGGGCGTCGCCATAGGGCTCGAGGATCCCGAGCTCGACGAGAGACGACACGGCATTGCGGTTGGCCTGGTTCGATCGCCCGTAGCGGCGTTGCGCGTCGGAGACCGAGAGGATCGGGTACGCGATCAGGTCGTCCGCGATCTCGACCGCGAGTCGGGCGCGTGGGTAGGCGGTGCGCACCGCATCACCGACCTCGTCACGGAGCACGAGCAGCCGCATGATCCGCGCGTGGCCGGAGCCTGCCTCGGAGCGAACCGCCTGCGCGAAGAAATCGATCCACGGGGCCCAGTCACCGGTCGTGCTCACCGCCAGCAGGTGGTCGCGGTATTCGTCGGCCCGGTCCTTGAGCCATGGGGAGACGGACAGCACGGGAGCGCGGAGCGCGCCCTCGCGCATCATCTGGAGGATGGCAACGAGGCGACCAACCCGACCGTTGCCGTCGGTGAACGGGTGAAGCGTCTCGAACTGGTAGTGGGCCATCGCGACGCGGGCGATCAGCTGGATCTGCTCGACCGGTCGGGGAACGCTCAACCAATCCACCCATCGTTCGCATAGAGCTCGGAGTCGGTCGCCCGGGGGAGGAGGGATGAAGCGGGCCTCGCTCACCGGTCGGTTCTTGGTGCCGATGAACACCTGGCTCTGGCGGATGGAGCCAGCCTCGGGACCGTCGCTGTCGGTTCCCCGGACGATCTCGGCCTGCAACGAGGCGAGCATGCCTAGCGTGATGGGACGCTCACCGATCCACCCATACGCGGCATCGGCCGCGCGGGCGTAGTTCATCACCTCGCGCACGTTGGGCGCGACGTCGGATTCCTGCTCCTCGAGCGGGAGGACCTCAGCGGCGAACAGCTCGGTGAGGTCCGCATAGGTGCCCTCGAGTGCCGAGGTGCCGATCGCCTCGCGGCGTGTGGCGACGCGCGTCACAAGCTGCGGGTTGGGGATGAGGCTGGCCGCCGCATCGAGACGGCCGAGCTCGGTCATGGCCTCGCTCACAACCATCCAGACGGAGCCCGGCAAGTCGACGTGGTCGGGCAGATCGGCGGGAACGAAGGCCTCCGCCTCATACGGCTCGCCGAACCGCGCGTCGTGCCCCGAGATGGGAACGACGCTTCCGATCGGCGAGTCCCACAAGGACGACATGACTTGGATTGTAGGGCCCCATCTCCAAGTCTCGTAGCTGAAACTTGGAATCTCGTCGTTGTAATCCAAGTCCTAGCCACGGTCTCGGCCACCGGAGCTGATACCAGCCGCGGTGCGGCGTGACCCCAGCGTGACCTTACGAGATGGGATTTGGAGTGACAGGCGGGGACGGGACGACACGGCGCAACCCTGCTGACCTGCCCATTCGCGTGAACTAGCAGGTCGGCCAATCCCCCGGAATCACTTCCCAAGCTGAGAACGCGAGTTCGATTCTCGTCACCCGCTCCATCGTGTCATCGCTGGTCATCAGAGGGACCGTCGCGATCCTGAGTCACGTGCTGGTGGTGGAGCGCCGCCTACGACGGCGCATGGCCCGCAGTACCGAGTGCTGAGACCTGTCCGCCGGTCTGAGCGTTCGAGCCGCGTCCGCGCGGTGCTGTGCGTCGCCTTTTCCCTGGGAGATCCCGCCCACGGACCCGTCCTTGCCTCCGGTCCGCCGGACACGTTCGGGTCCCGCACCGCACCCACACAGCGTGCCGGCTCCATTGGACCGCAGGAGCGCCAGAGGTTGGCCGCCTTCCTGACCGTGCGTGGACAATGGAGTGATGAGCGACGACACAAACCCACATGACATGCACGACAACCTCGGGGGCGAAACGCAGCTGTTCTCGATGAGCGGCAAGGTGGCGCTCGTCACGGGAGGGTCGAGCGGCATCGGAAAGATGATCGCTCGTGGGCTGCTTCACGCTGGAGCGCGCGTGTACGTCGCCTCTCGTTCACAGCAACTGCGATGCTGCAAGGGTCGAGCTTTCAGCCATCGGTGACTGCAGAGCGCTGACCGCAGACATCTCGACGGCCGCGGGCTGCTCGGCGCTGGCCGCAGATCTGGCCGAGCGCGAGAGCCATCTGCATGTGCTGGTCAATAGCGCGGGCACCCGAGCGAAGGCGATTCCGCTCGAGGAGTATCCCGATTCTGAATGGGATGAGCTCTACGCAACCCACGTCAAGGCGCCGTTCACGCTGACCAGAGGACTGCTCCGCGAGCTCGAGGCGTCCGCGTCGGACACCGACCCTGCTCGCGTCATCAACATCGGCTCCGTCGCCGGCACCATGGTCATGCAACCGCCGCTGTTCACCTATCAGAGTTGCAAGGCCGCTCTGCACCACCTGACGCGACGACTCGCGAAGGAGCTCGCTCCCAAACGGATCACCGTCAACGCGATCGTCCCCGGAGTCGTCCTCACCCCCTGGTTTTCCGGCAAGGAGGACGTGGTCGAGAAGCTCGGAGAAGCCAACCCCTTGGGACGGAACGGCTCAGCCGACGACCTTGCCGGCGCGGCGGTGTACCTGGCCTCGCCCGCGGGCGCGTATCTGACTGGCGTCCTGCTTCCCGTCGCCGGAGGGATGTCGACCCCCATGAGGCCCAATACCGTTCAGTCAGATCCGGATGATGTTCGCGCAGGGTGGCCCCGTGGGTTGGGGCCAGTCCCGGTGGTGGGAGCGTTTGACGTGCCATTTGACGTACTTGCGTTTGACGAGCCGCGGGTTGCTGCGATGCCGCGGGCCGGGTTGAGTCGTCGACAGAGCAGCACGATGGCGTGACGCCAGCCGCGGTCAGCGTCCTGAGGGGGAAAATCGCGCGCCGCGGAGATGGAGCGGCGAGCGATGCGGAGAGCTGCGACGAAGCTGACCCGGTCAGGGTCGACTTGGGCGTGGTCGGCGGCTTCCCACATGAGGGTCCGGATGGCGAAGTGGCAACAGAGGTGTCCCCAGATCTCTTGGAACACCAGGTCGGGTGACTTCGATCGCAGCACGGTGCGCGGCCCTCGCTGGTGGACCTTGAGCTCGTCGAACACGGCTTCGATCTCCCATCGCTGCGCGTACGCGACTGCGAGGTCAACCGCAGAGGCCTCGTCGGGATCGAGGATCGTGGTGAACAACCGGTAGGTGTTGTCGTTGGGTCGGCCGTCGTCGATCTCGTAGTCGATCACCCGGATGCTCAACGGTTCGGCCTTGCGTCCGGCATTGCCCGCCGGTCGCAGCTCGGCCAGCCATGACCCGTCCGACAGCGTCTCGATGTAGCGGGGCTTCATGTTTCCCATGGCCCGCCACAACAGGTCGGCGCCGGTCGCGACGGCCCGGTTCCACAGGGGAAACCCGCAGAACCCGCGGTCGGCCAACAACAACATCCCTGGCTCGAGCCGATCGATCACCTCGCGGGCCAACGTGTTCTCCGCTGTCGTGTACGCACCGACAGCGGCGTCGAACACGGCGTGGGTGCCGCACGCCGCGACCGCCACCACCCGGGCTTGCGGGAACGCGGCCCGCTCGCCCTTGTTCACCCCCGGCCGACCGAACCACCCGTCGTTCTCGGCGGTGTCGGCCACATCAAGACATGTGCCATCGATCGCAACCAGCCGCCGTCCCGCCAGCCACGCCCCCGCCGCGCCGGCCTCGGCCAACGGTGCCGCCACCCGCGAGAACTGGGCCGTCGGCGTCGCTCGCCGGGGAGATCAGGTTGTCGGAGGCAGGCTTCGGTCTGTCGCCGGTGTCGCGTGCGCGGCTCCATTGGACGGTCGGTGCGCGGCTCGTGCCGCTGCCGCCGCCGACTCCGTTTCGGTCGGAGCCGTCGGACGATCCCCGCTGAGTCGCGTCCGCGCCAAGATCCTGGGCGGTGTACGCCGACCGGGCCTCCGCGCGCTTGTCGTCTCGCTCGAGTGACGAGGTGGTCGGCGGGATGCTCGACCTCGCGGCGACCGTCTGGGCGGCCGATGGTGCATGTGTTGACCATCCGGTGTTGCCGCCCGACGCCTGGTTCCCACGGCGGGGTGCGCCGACGTCTCCGGCGCGGGATGTCTGCTCCCGCTGCCTTGTCCGGGCCGAGTGTCTCGCGTAGGCCTTGACGTTCCCGGCCGATGATCTGCCCGGCATCTGGGGTGGGATGTCGGGCCTTGAGCGGCGGGAGCTCCGCCGCGAGAAGGCCCGCCGGTCTCCGGCCCCCGGTTCGCCCGCCTGGTCCGCTGCTCGGCGGGCGAAGCCCGGAGGGACGCTCCTCCCTGACACGCCGTGTGCGTCGCGCAATCATGGGGGCCATGACGACGACCGATCCCGGATGGCATCCCGACCCGACCGAACGCCATGAGCACCGCTACTGGGACGGCGCGGAGTGGACCGAGCACGTCGCCGACGCGGGAGAGGCGAGCACCGACCCGATAGTCGCCGGTCCAGGCGTCGAGGCTCTAGCCGAGGACGACGCGCCCGGTGAGACGGAACCCGAATCGGCGGCCGGTGCGTGGGATCCAACCGCGGGAGGAAGCGCACCGTTCGCACTTCCATTCACCGCGAAGGGCCTCGGAGGTCAACTCATCCTGGACGAGAACTTCGTCACCATCGCCCGCAAGGGCGCTCTCGCCGCGATGGGGGGCGGCATGGCGCGGGGTGAGAAGCGGATCCCGATCGGGAGCATCACCGCGGTGCAGTTCAAGAAGCCGGGCGGTCGGAACGGCTACATCCAGTTCACGATCCCCGGTGGAAACGAGGTCAAGAAGCGGGGCGTCGCCGCCGCGGCGAAGGACGAGAACACGGTGGTGTTCACGACGTTCCATGCCGCCGAGTTCGAGGCCGTGCGCGACTACGTCGAACGCCGGATCGTCGAGCGTCATGCTCCTCAGACGGTCCAGGCCGCGCCAACGAAGGACCTTCCGACTCAGCTCCGGGAGCTTGCGGCCCTACGCGACGAAGGTCTCCTCTCCGACGCCGAGTTCGAGGCGGAGAAGGCGAAGCTCCTCTCGCGAACCGACTGACCGCATCGCGGCCCCAACAGGTAACTCTCCCCGCGGCTTCCCCGCGTCGAGAGGAGAACCGCGGGCCTCCCTCACGGCCGGGACCGAGCACGCGGCTCACCGGCGCAGTGGGGCGCGTCCTCCGTCCGGTCTCGCGGTCCGTCCCCCCGCTCATTCGCTCCTCGGGAGAAACGGCCGCATCCGACGGATGCATGACAGCTTCCAACTCGCCGAGAGGTCGGGGGACCAGCCGTACTGCGCGAGCAGACGTTCGAAGCCAGCCATGAACACCATGAACGCAGTCGCCGCGACCGTGATGACTACCTCCGGCTTCACCGCGATCTCGCCTCGGTCGTCGTCTCCGTCGCCTGCCGGCTCCACCATGTTCATGAGTCCCGACAACGTCGCATGGGCAAGGGCCGAGAACTCTCGGTAGGCGGCCTTGCCGAACTCATCGAGGAGGTCGTCGAGCACGCGGGTCGCGTTTCTTCGACCATCGCCCAGACCAACGGGGCTCCTCAGTGGGTCCTTGGGCCGAGAGACGGGAATCGCACGGAGGTTCGCCCACGCGACGATCTCCTCGACTCGCTCGGCCGGGTCGCGTCCTCCGGTCAGCGAGAATCCTGCTCGCCGTGCTTCCCAGAGCGAGTAGAGCGAGTCGTTCACGTAGCGGATGACGCGATCGCGGTAGGTGATGGCGGGGTCGAGGAGCCAGGCGGCTCTCGCCGTGTTCTCGAGTGAGGCGCGTGCGATCGTGCGGGGAGCCCAGATCGTCGGAGGCTCCGGAAGAAGCACTCTTGCATGGCCGCGTAGATGGTCGGCGGCGGTGAGGATCATCAGGGTGGCGGTGCCATGGGCGTCGTAGCCCGGACGAGGCATCCAGGGTGCGTCGAGGGTCCCGTCGTCATCCGCGGAGATCTCGCGCTGGGCGGCCGATCCAGCGGACGGGGTGCCGTCGTGCGTCGAGATGGTCGTCTCGGCGTGACGCGCGGTGCCTTCGAGCACCTCGACGGCCGTCCGGACAAGTTGGGTCCGAACCGCGGCGGCTTCGTCGTCTGCCACAACCCGCGAGGGTATCGGCGGCGGCTCGTTGCCCCCTCCATGGGGGAGTGGGAGGAAGCGGGCGAGCTAGTGGCCCGTCGCGGATGGGTACCCTCCCTCGATGGAGATTCGTTGCGCCGACTGTGGATGCCTCGTCGAGCGCGGCGTTCGCGTTTCTGTGTGCGGTGATCCCG
Organism: Acidimicrobiia bacterium; assembly: GCA_035646535.1. GTDB lineage: Bacteria > Actinomycetota > Acidimicrobiia > IMCC26256 > JANYLB01 > DASRPD01. Next base: position 46,823 of record DASRPD010000079.1, on the reverse strand, counting down.
ACTGTTGCTGTCGAGACCTGCCCGTGCGCGAGAAGCGGGCGAACTAGTCCGTGACGACACGGGCTGGTGTCTCCGCCAGTCCTTGGACGAGGTCGGGGTCCCCAGCACGATCCGGGGGGTCATCGCCGCGCGTATCGACGGTCTGAGCGCCGATCGCCGCCGGGTCCTGCGCGAGGTGTCGGTGGTCGGGCGCGATTTCCTGCACCGGTTGGTGCATCAGGTGACCGACCGCCCCGACGGTCTCGATGCGAGCCTGCTGGATCTGGTCGGCGCCGACCTGATCCGCGGGACGGCCATCGACCCCGAGTTGGAGTACGCGTTCAAGCACGCCCTCACCCAGGAGGTCGCCTACGAGGGCCTCCCGCGTCGTGACCGCGAGGCGCTCCACGAGCGGGTGGCGCGCGCCATCGAGTCGGCCCTCGCGGATCGGACCGGTGAGTTCGCCGAGACGCTCGCCTACCACTACGAACGCAGCGGCCACGTCGAGGAAGCGGTGACCTACCTGCAACGTTCGGGGCGCAAGGCCCTCGACCGCTACGCACTGGCCGAGGCCGACAGTCACTACCGCAACGCGTACGCGTTGCTCATCGCAGAGACCGGGTCGGGCACCGGACCCGTGGACCCCGCGCGGCGGGACCGGTTGCTCCTCGAGCTCATCCTCGACTGGGCTCAGGTCCACTACTACCAAGGACGGTTCGGCGATCTGCATCAGCTCGTGACCGCGCACGCGGAGCTGCCCGAGCGTGTCGGTGACGACGGCCTCCACGCGCGCTGGCTCGCCTGGTCCGGCCACCTCGTCATCAACGTGCTCGGCGGCATTCGCGAATCGATTCGCCTCCTGGAGGAAGCCGCCGCGCTCGCTGAACGCAGCGGCGACGTCACCGCCGAGGCCTACGCGCTCGCGTGGCTGCCCTGGTCGCTCTACCCCGCGGGCCGGACGAGGGAAGTGCCCGCGCTCTGGGAACGCCTGCAGGCGTTGCTGCCGGCGGTGCCGGATCTGCACCACCGGAGATATGCCCACATCAAGGGTCTCGGTGGCGCTGCGACCACCGCCGTGGTCCGCGGGCGGACCCGCGAAGCCCGGGACCTGGCCCGCGATCTGCTCGCGGTCGGCGGTGAGCAGGGGAAACGCCGCGGACGTCGACCCCGTCTACCGGCACTTGGCGCACGTTTGGTCCGCCGGGATCGATGCCGCGTTCGGTGACCCCGCGCGGGCGCGACGGACGATCGCCGAGAACCGGCCCGAGGCCGGCGAGCTCGGCATGAGATCATTCTGGGCCTACCACGACATGTTCGCGGCACTGGTGGCCATGTCGGACGGGCAACGCAGCCGCGGCGCGCGCGACCTGGTCGCGTACCGGGCGGAGGCGGTGCAGGACGGCACCCGGTCGATGGAAGCGTTCATCGACCTCTCCCTGGCGACCTTGCACGCGCGGATGGCCACGGGTGAGGTCTCCGGTTCGGCGGGCTCGGCGCTGCGCAATCCCGCCTTCGTGCTGCGCCACGTCCGGGGCGCCGCCAAGCGGGGGCGGGGCGAGCTCGATGCGTTGATCGTGACCTTCGACGAGTACGGCTTCGAGGGCTTCCGCCCGACGGTGGAGTTCGAGCTGGCCAAGCTCGCCCGCCACGAGGGGCGCATCGACGACGTCCGCCGCCACGCGCAGGCGATCGTCGACCTCCTGGCCGACGAACCGGACGCCACCTTCGCGCGGGAGGCGACCGCGCTCCTCGCCGAGGGCTGACCGCCCGAGATCGAGGTTGCCGGCGAGACCACCCGCGTGCTCGTCGAACAGCTCGGCGCGGTCCATACCCGACGGCTCGGGCTCTTCCGGATCGATCGGCAACCGAAGCGTGCCGTCCGCCTCCGACAGCGTCACGAAGAGAGCGAACCGATCAGGAACGCGCCAACGACGTCGCTGCTCACTCCGTCGAGTCGTCGACGCGGAGGATGTCATCGGCGTGGATCAACCCAAGGACGACGCGCACGAGAAGCGGAAATCCTCGGTGCCGGGCGTCGGTGTCGATACGAGGATTCGAGAAGCGATACGTCTTGCCCCGCGTGGTCACCTGACCGCCGGCCGCGTACACCACGTTCTTGACCCAGTCGCCCCGGCCGAAGGTCAGCGCGAGGTTGAAGCCGTGGGCCGTTCGGAACACGTTGACCGGCGTCTCATAGGTCCGTCCGGAACGCCGTCCCTGGTGGGTGACGATCCCGAATCCGGGGAGGCGAGTCGCCACCAGGCGCGTCACTCGGTTCGTGACGTTCCGGTTGAACGTCGCGATCGCTCGTGGCAACGGCATCATGGCTCCAGCGCGAAGACGTCGGACGGGCGGCGGTCAGGCTCTGCGAATGTCGCGGAGCTCGCGCGCAACGTAGACCGTGGTGCCGGCCGGGAGGGGTTCCGGGATCGCCCGCCGGCACCGGCGAGCGTGGTCGTGCACCCGCCGACCGAGCGAGATAGGCGTGTGACCCGTCGGTCAATCCGTCTTGTGGGCGACGCCGGCGCTGTCGAAGGTGGCCATCTCGCCGAGGATCCGCGCCGCGGCCTCGACGATCGGCAGCGCGAGGCACGCGCCGGTGCCTTCCCCGAGGCGGAGGTCGAGATCGACCACCGGGGTCAACCCGAGCGCGTCGAGCACGGCGGTCGCCCCCGGCTCGACCGAGCGATGTCCGCAGATGACGTAGCCGAGCACATCGGGTGCGAGCTGCGCGGCGGTGAGCAGCGCGGCTCCGGCGATGACGCCGTCGACGATGACCGGCACGCGTTCGGCGGCTGCGCCGACGATGTAGCCGGCCAGCGCGGCGATCTCGAGCCCGCCCACCTCGGCGAGCACGTCGATCGGGTCCCGCCCGTCGACTCGGCGGGCGGCACCTTCGACGATGGCGGTCTTGCGATCGAGGGTGTCGTCGTCGATCCCGGTGCCCCGGCCGGTGACCTCGGCCGCGGGTCGGCCGGTGATCGCACAGATGAGCGCGGCGGACGGCGTGGTGTTGGCGATACCCATGTCACCCGTGAGAAGGGCGCGATGTCCCGCGGCGACGAGATCGCGGGCGACGTCGACGCCGATATCGAGGGCCGCGACCGCTTCGTCGCGGGTCATCGCGGGGCCCTCGGCGAGGTTGGCGGTACCCGCGCGCACCTTGCGGTCCAAGAGGCCGTCGGCAGGATCGAGGGGCGCGGCGACACCGACGTCCACCACCACGACGGTCGCGCCCTGCTGGCGGGCGAGCACATTGATCGCCGCGCCGCCGGCCAGGAAGTTGGCCACCATCTGGGCGGTGACGTCTTGCGGCCACGGCGTGACCCCCTCGGCGTGCACGCCGTGATCACCGGCGAAGACCGCGACCGCGGCGGGGCGGGGAAGCGGCGGGGGCGAGACGCCGGCGATGGCTGACAACTGCGCCCCGATGGACTCGAGCAGGCCGAGCGACCCCGGTGGCTTCGTCAGCCGCAGGTGCAGGGCCTCGGCCTCGGCGCGCGCGGCCTCGTCCGGCGGGGCGAGTCGCGCTCGGGCCTGCCCGAACGGGCCGGGAAGGTTGGTGGCATCAGCTCGGGCCATGGTCATCCTCTGGGTCGTCGAATATCGGTTCGGATTGCGGGTCGGATGTCGGGTCGAAGGTCGCGTCGAACGCCGGGTTGAACGCGGCGGAACGGGCCACCGCGACGGTGGCGTGACGCGACCGCCGCTTGGGAACAACGAGTCGCGCGCCGTCTCCGGCAGCCGCGAGCGCGGCCGCCTCGGCGACGCTGGGGGTACCCGTCGCTCGCGCGACGAGCTCGCTCGGCTCAGAGACCTCCACCGCGGCCAGGGTGTCCACCGGATACCCGACGGTGGGCCACGGGAGTGCCCGGATCGCAGGGTGGTCGACACGAGCCTGCACGGTCGCCACCGCGCGCACCGCGGCCATCGACACGTCGGCCTCGGCGAGCGCGCCGCGGACCAGGTCATCGACCTCGGCTTCGGAGGCCGCCCCGCTCGCGCCGATGCCGACGACGTAGCCCGCGTCTCGCGGGCGGGCCTCAGTCATCGTCCGGACCCCAACAGACGAACACCGGGTTCTCGGCTTCGAGGCGCACTCCGAGTCCGCCGACGGGTGCGCCTCTCGCCACGCTCAGCTGGACGAGGTGGCCGAGCCGCTCGTACGCGGCGGCCGCGCGATCGATCAGCGCGTAGTTCGCGACGATCACCCCACCCGGGCGCAGTCGGTCTCGCGCCGCGTCGAGCGCGGTGAGCCCACCACCACCGACGAACACGCGATCGGGATCCGAAAGGCCGGCGAGCGCATCGGGGGCCGCGCCTTCGATGACCTCGACGCTCACGCCGTGCGCGGCGGCGTTCTCGCGCACGCGCGCCGCCTGGTCGGGGTCACGCTCGATCGCGATGACCTCGAGGCCCGGTGAGAGACGCGCGCATTCCACCGCCACTGATCCGCTCCCCGCACCGATATCCCAGAGCACGCCGGTCCGGCCCAACGCGAGCTTGGCCAGGACGACGGCGCGGACCTCGGCCTTGGTGATCATCCCGTCGCGATGGTCGAAGCTCGACTCGGCCAGGCCGAAGGCGAACCCCGGCCCGCCGGCGGGACCGTCGACGTGGATGTCGGGACCCGTTTCGGCGCCGAGGAGCACGACCACCGACATCGGGTCGAAGGTGCCGTCGGCCAGGCCGTCGAGATCGGTGCGGGTGATCGACTCGTCGGCCTCGCCGATTCGAGTGACGACCGCGACGTCACGCGGCGTTGCGCCGGCCGCACGCAGGGCCTTGCCGACGGCTTCGGGAGGATTGTCGGGGGAGGTGAGGACGGCGGCCTTCGGGGCATGCAGCACCGCGCGCACCGCCGGAGGAAGCGGGCGACCGTGCGCAGAGGCGATGACCGCGTCGTCCCAGGTGCGGCCCATGGCCGCGAAGGCGAGTGCGACCGACGACGGCGCGGGATGGACGGCGAGCCGGTCGGCGCCGAAACGCTCGTCGAGCATCCGCACGATGCCGAAGAACCCGGGGTCACCGGAGGCGAGGACGCACACGGCTTCGCCGGCGTCGTCGTGGGCGGCGATGCGGTCGAACAGCCCGTCGAACGAGCCGGCGATCGGAACGACGGTGACGCCCGCGCCGAGGTGGACCCGATCGAGATGGCGACGTGACCCGACGACGACCTGCGCCGCGCCGATGGCGTCGAGCGCGGCCGGTCCGTAGGGCGTGCCCCCGACCAGCCCGACGACCGCGATCCGGCGACGTTGGCTCACGCGGTGTCGGCCTCGCGGAAGCTGTGGGTGTAGTCGGACGAGTAGACGTGGCTCCGGGTGGGAACCGGCGCGGCTCGCAGCGCCTCGCCGACAAGGATCATCACGGTCGTCGTCGCGCCGAGGGCGGCGACATCATCGACCAGCGTGCCGACGGTGCCCGTGACGACCCGTTCGTCGGGCCACGACACCCGGTGGGCCAGCACCACGGGCGTGTCGACGTCGTAGGCCGAACCGATGGCCAGCAGCTCGTCGCGCAGCTCCCGGGGTCGCGCCGCCGAGAGGAACACGGCCAGGGTCGGACCGATCTGGGCGAAGCGGCTCACGCCCTCACGTTCCGGCACCGACGACTCCGTGCGGTGCGCGAGGCGGGTCATGACCACGCTCTGAGCCAGGCCGGGGACGGTGAGCTCGCGCCCGGCGGCGGCGGCCGCGGCCGCCATCGACGACACGCCGGGGACGATCTCGAAGTCGCGCTCGTGGGCCACGCACCAGTCGATCTGTTCGGCGATGGCGCTGTAGACGGTGGGGTCGCCGGAGTGGAGGCGAACGATCGAGGCATCGGGATGTGCGGCGTAGAGGGCGGTGACCTCTTCGAGGGTCATACCCGCGGAGTCGGCCAGGTCGGCATCGGCCCGACACGGCGCGAGCACCGCCTCGGGAACGAGCGATGACGCCCAGATCACCAGGTCCGCCTGGGCGAGGCGTTGGGTGCCGCGCAGCGTCATGAGGTCGGCCGCGCCGGGGCCCGCGCCGACGAAGGAGATCACGACGAAGGCTCCTGGCCCTCGGATGCGCGACGGGCCGGGATCACGACCGTCGCGAGGTAGGACGCCGGTCGGTCGGCCACGGAGGCGACGTCCACGCTGCGCCCGCCGGGCAGGCCGAGCATCTCACCGAGCACCGCGCCGTCACCGCGGGCGTGGTCATCGAGCAGACGAGCGACCGCGGGCACGTGACGGCCACCCTTGTAGATCACGACCGTTCGGTCCGCGTCGTCGAGCAGTGGCTCGATCGGACCGACCTCGTCGTCGAGCGACAGGATGCTGAGCTGTTCGTCGCCTTCGACGAGCACGGTCCCCGTGCGCGCCGCGAGCTCCTGAAATCCCATGATCCCCGGGACCGAGGCGATCGGCACGGTGGGCCGTTGCGCGCGCACGAGCGACGCGAGCCGAGAGAAGACCGAATAGACGTTGGGGTCGCCCAGCACGACGAGCGCGACGAGCAGGCCCCGGTCGAGGTGCGCGACGAGCTGGTCGGCACCGTCGGCGATGGAACGGGCGCGGGCATCCGCCTCGTCACCGATATCGACGACGAGGCGGTCGACGGTGACCTCGGGCGCGACCGCGCGCACCACGGCTTCGGCGCGCGAGATGACGTCCGCTCCGGTCGACGCCGCGCACACCCGGTCGGCCGATCGGATCGCGACGAGAGCTCGCTCGGTCACGAGGTCGGGATCGCTGGGCCCGATGCCGACGCCGAGCAAGCACGGGCCGGTGGGCACCTCGACAGCGCGTGCCGGGGCGGCGTCGTGCTCGGCCGTGGCCACCAGCCGGTCGATGGCCAGCCGGATGAGCTCGGCCTCCGAGCGATCCCAGCGGGCCGAGAGTGCCGCGAGCCCGGCCTTCATCTCGTCGGGGAGGTACACCGAGCTCTTGCGCATGGCTGCGTAGGGTACGCGTAGGGCACCGGCCTGTCAGACGCCATCGTCGGTCAAAGACGGACGGGCGGCGGCGCGGACGAACGCCTCGGCCAGACCGGGTGACGCCCCGAGGTGTACGTGCAGGTAGGAGGCCAGCAGGTCGGGCGTGGCGAAGCCGGCCCGGGCCCGACCCGAGCGTCCCGCCAGGTCCAGGGCCTCGCCGGACGGATCGACCGTCGAGTAGTGGAACTCGTGGCCGCGCAGCGTCGTGCCGGCCGGGCCGACCGGCGACGGCGCGGTGGTGGTCGCGCTCCGGTACCCGAGGGTGAGCCGGTCGGTCATCGTCGCGTCGGCGTCGATGACACCGGCCATGGCGCGACCGTCGAGCCGCCGGGCCAACCACAGGAGCCCGCCGCATTCGGCCCACACCACGAGGCCGCGCTCGATCCGCGCCGACAGGTCGGCGAGCAGTGGCGTGTTGGCCGCCAGCGCCGGGGCGTAGACCTCCGGGAAGCCACCGCCGGCGACCAGGCCATCGCACCCCTCGGGGAGCGCGCCGGCCTCCAGGGGATCGAAGGCCACGATCTCCGCGCCGGCCGCTTCGAGGGCCTCGAGGTTGTCGGGGTAACCGAAGCTGAACGCCGCACCGGCCGCGACCGCGACGCGCGCCGAGGCCACCGCCGCGGGCCGGGGAGGCTCATCCACCCGCATCACGGGAGCAGTCGACGCGACGCGGGCGATGGCGTCCAGATCGCAACCCGCCTCGATGCGCGTGACCAGACGGTCGAGAGCGGCCGCGACCGCCGCCGGTCGCTCCACTACGGGGACGAGACCGAGGTGGCGATCGCGCCAGGCGAGCGCCTCGTCGCGGTGCACCACGCCGAGCACCGGAACACCAACGGGCTCGAGTGCGGCGCGCAACATCTCCTCGTGGCCGGCCGAGCCGACCCGATTGAGGATCACACCGGCGAGTCGAACCGCGGGCTCGAACGTCGCGAAGCCATGGGCCAGCGCGGCAACCGACGCGCTCATCGAGGACGCGTCGACGACGAGCACGACGGGCGCGTCGAGGATGCGAGACACGTCCGCAGTCGACGAGGGCGTGGCATCGGCCGCGCCGTCGAACAGCCCCATCACGCCTTCGATCAACAAGAGATCGGCGTCCGCAGCGGCGCGACCGGCGAGCGCGGGCACGGCGTCGGCGCCGCTCATCCACGCGTCGAGGTTGCGGCCCGGCCGGCCGGTCGCCACTGCGTGGTAGCCGGGGTCGATGTAGTCGGGGCCGACCTTGGCCGACGCGACCCGCACGCCCCGAGCCCGAAACGCGGCCATGAGCCCAGTGGCCACGGTGGTCTTGCCGACACCGGAGTGCGTCCCCGCGACGACGAGGCGCGGGCCGAGCTCGTTCACACGCGCCCACCCGAGCGCGGTGACCGACGGGAGGCCGCCATTCAGTACTCGATTCCCTTGCGGGCGCCGATGCCTTCATCCATGGCGTGTTTGATCTTCACCATCTCGGTGGCGGTATCGGCGATGGCGATCAGCTCATCGGGCGCGTAGCGGCCGGTGACGATCACGTTCGTGCGTGGGGGACGGTTCGCGAGCACCTCGACCATGTCGGACACCGGCACCCAGCCGTACTTCAGCGCGTAGGTGGCCTCGTCGAGGATGACGAGGTCGTAGTCACCGCTGGTGATGATGGCTGCGCCGACCTCCCAGGCGTGACGACCTCTCGCCACGGTCTCGTCCATGTCGGTGGACTCCCAGGTGAAGCTGTCACCGAGGGTGTGCCACTCGATCCCGAGGTGGTCGGCGAGCTTTCGCTCGCCCACCTTCCACTTCTCGCTCTTGATGAACTGCACCACGGCCACCGTCCAGCCGCGCGCCCACGCACGGCCCATGACGCCGAACGCGGCGGAGCTCTTGCCCTTGCCGGTACCGGTGTTCACCAAGAGCCGTGATGGCTGAGCCATGGGCTGCGCTCCGTCCTGTTGCCGGCGCCGACCGCGCCCGGAGCGGACAAACTACGAGGATGCGCTGCTCTTCGCGCATCGGTGGCCGGATCCGCCCGGCGGCGAAGCCGCCACGAGCGGGAAGTAGGTTCAGCAACCCGTGACCACTCGAACCGACCCGCGCTCGTCCTAGGCCCCATGCGGAAGATTCTCGTCATCGGCATCGGCGCCGGGAACCCCGACCACCTCACCCTCCAGGCCGTCGCGGCCATCGCTCGGGCCGACGTCTTCTTCGTGATCGACAAGGGCGCAGCGCCCGAGCTCGCTGAGCTACGCGCCGAGCTGCTCCGCCGTCACGCCACCACCCGGCCGCATCGGGTCGTTCCCATCACCGACGCCGAACGAGATCGTGACCCGAGCGACTACCGCGAGGCGGTCGCGCACTGGCACCGGGAACGGGCCGAGCGGTTTGCAACGGCCATCGCGGAGGAGGTCGCCGAGGACGGGATCGGCGCCTTCCTCGTGTGGGGTGACCCGTCGCTCTACGACAGCACGGTGCGGGTCCTCGACGAGGTCCGCGCCGCGGGCATCGCTGATTTCACGTGCGATGTGATCCCCGGGATCAGCAGTGTCGGGGCCCTGGCCGCGAGCCACCGCGTCCCGCTGCACGGCATCGGCGAGCCGCTGCTCGTCACCACCGGACGGCGGCTCGCCGCTGATTTCGGTCCGGAGACACCGAACGCGGTCGTCATGCTCGACGGCCAACTGGCGTTCCGCTCCATCGATCCGACCGGGGTCGAGATCCTGTGGGCCGCGTATCTCGGCACCTCCCACGAGATCGTCATCAGGGGCGAGCTCGCCGAGGTCGCAGATCGGATCGTCGCCGAGCGCGCCGCCGCCCGGGCTCGCCACGGGTGGATCATGGACACCTACCTCCTCCGGCGTCACCCGGCGGATGATCCCAGCCGAGGCACCGGTCCGGGCTCCGGTCTCGAGCCGGAGACGTCGCCCCCCACATAGGGCAACGTGCCCTACGTCGGTGTTAGGTTCCCGCCGTGGTCGCCCAGGGTTGGTGTCCGAGCACCTACCGCATCTACGACGCGCCCGACGGCGGCCTCGCGCGCGTCAAGGTTCCCGGCGGGATCCTCGGCGTGGGCCAGGCCCGTGCGCTGGCCGCAGCCGCGCGCCGGTTCGGCAGCGGCACGATCGAGATCACGAGCCGAGCCAACCTCCAGCTGCGCGGGATCGGTCGCTCCGAGGCCGCGGAGCTGCGGGCGTACCTGAGCGCCGTCGGTCTGACGGCGCCGACCGCGGAGATCGAAGATCGCCGCAACGTGCTGGCGTCACCGACGGCCGGACTCACCGACGGACCGCCCGGCGAGCCGACTGGCGACCCGGACCACGACGAGGTGCTCGACGTCCGTCCCGCGGTTGCCGCGGCGGTGCGCGCCCTCGACGCGCTCGCCGACGCGTCCGCGCTGGCGCACAAGTTCGGTGTGCTCATCGATGGTGGCGGGACCCCGACCCTGCGAGCGATCGCCCTCGATCTCTCGCTCGGCGCGGTTCGGCTCGCCGATCCCGACGAGATCGTCTTCGCGGTGGCGCTCGGCGACCCGCTCGATGCCGCTGACGTCGACTTCGCGCTGGCCTCGACACCCGACGCCGTCGCTCTCGCCGTCACGGCCGCGGCGCGCCTGTGCGCGGCGCCGCCCGACGAGATCCCGGCGGGCCGCATGACCGATGTGGTGCGTGCGCTCGGGCGTCGCCGAGCGCGCAGCGAGATCGCGCGCACCGCACCCATCCAACCGGTGGACGCGCGACGCGCCATCCCGCCGCACCCGACATCGGCCGGAGCGCCCCTCGGCGTCCATCCCGGTCGCGGACCCGACCGCCGATGGGTGGGTCTTCGCTGCCGGGACACCGCAGTCTCGGCCGACCACTTCGACGCGCTGGCCGACGCCGCGGCCGCGGGCGGCGCCACCGAGATCCGACTCACACCGTGGCGCTCGGTCATCCTGGCCGAGCTGTCCGCCGCCGAGGCCGATGTGGCCGTCCGCCGTCTGGCCCAGACGGGATGGACCGGAGTCCCGGCGGACCGACCCCTCGACACGCGACCGACCGTCGGGACGGTGGCATGACCACGCTCGACTACCTGCGCGACGGCGCCGCGATCTATGAGCAGTCGTTCGCCACGATCCGCGCCGAAACCGACCTGTCGCGGGTGCCGGCCGACCTCGAGAAGGTCGCGGTGCGCATGATCCACGCGTGCGGGATGGTCGACCTCGTCGAGGACCTCGACAGCTCGCCCGGCGTCGGTGCGCGCGCCCGCACGGCGCTGCTCGCCGGCGCGCCGATCCTCTGCGACGCCCAGATGGTCGCCCGCGGCATCACCCGCTCGCGCCTTCCCGCGGACAACCCGGTGGTGTGCACCCTGAACGACCCCGGCGTGGCCGAGGTGGCGCGCACCGCGGCCACGACACGATCGGCCGCCGCGGTAGACCGCTGGCTCGACCGTCTCGACGGATCGGTCGTCGCGGTGGGCAACGCCCCCACGGCCCTCTTCCGACTCCTCGAGCTGCTCGAGGACGGCGCGGCGCGACCGGCCGCCATCATCGGCGTGCCCGTCGGGTTCGTGGGCGCCGCCGAGTCGAAACGGGCCCTGAGCACGTCCCGCCTCTCCGTTCCGTTCATCACCGTCCACGGGCGACGCGGCGGCAGCGCTCTGGCCGTCGCCGCGGTGAACGCCCTCGCCACCGAGCGAGAGTGACACGCCCACGATGACCGCTGCACCGGACACGACCCCCGACACCGCCGCCACGCCCACCACGAGCTGCGGGCGGTTGTTCGGCGTCGGCGTCGGTCCGGGTGACCCCGAGCTCCTCACCCTCAAGGCGGCGCGCCTGCTCGACGAGGTTGCCGTGGTCGCCTACTTCGCGGCGCGGGGACGCCCGAGCAACGCACGCCGGACCGTCGAGGCTCACCTCGACGGTCGTCACGACGAGCTGCGCCTCGAATATCCGGTGACCACCGAGACGCTGCCCCCGACCGTGTCGTACGAGACGCTCCTCATCGACTGCTACGACGAGTCGGCCAAGCGGATCGCCGAACGTCTCGACGCCGGGCTCGACGTCGCCGTGGTCTGCGAGGGCGACCCGTTCTTCTACGGGTCGTACATGTACCTGCACAGCCGGCTCGCCGATCGGTACCGGACCGAGGTCGTTCCGGGCGTGCCGTCGCCGGTGGCGGGCGCGGCGGTCATCGGATCGCCGCTGGCGTGTCGCGACGAGATGCTGTCCATCCTCTCGGGGGTCTTGCCGGTCGACGAGCTCGAGCGGCGACTGCGCGCCGCCGACGCGGCCGTGGTGATGAAGGTCGGACGCAATCTGGCCAAGGTCCGCGACGCCGTCACGCGCGCCGGCTTGCTCGAGCACGCCATCTACGTCGAGCGGGCGACCATGGCCGACGAGCGCACGTGCGCGCTGGCCGACGCCGACGGGTCGGGCGCGCCGTACTTCTCGATGGTCGTCATCCCGAGCCGCGCCGCGCCGACGCGATGACGTCGGAGCCCCGGGGCGGCCGGGGTCGACTCGCGATCGTGGGTCTCGGACCCGGTGCGGTCGGCACGTGCACTCCCGACGTCCGAACGCTGCTCGTGGCCGCGACCGACTGGGTGGGTTATGGCACCTACCTCGATCTCGCCGCGGCGATCGTCGAGCCCACACGAGCCCAGAGCCTGCATCGGTCGAACAATCGCGTGGAGGCCGATCGCGCCCGATTCGCCCTCGACCTCGCGGCAGACGGGCACGACGTCGCGCTCGTCTCGTCGGGCGACCCCGGCGTCTTCGCAATGGCGGCTGCGATCATGGAACAGCTCGACACGGACCCCGACCCACACCGCTGGGCAGCCGCCGAGGTGAGCATCCATCCGGGAATCAGCGCGGCGCAGGCCGCCGCCGCCCGGGCCGGAGCGCCCCTCGGTCACGACTTCTGCGTGATCTCACTGTCGGACAACCTCAAGCCGTTCTCGATCATCGAGCGCCGGCTCGACGCCGCCGCCGGCGCCGACTTCGTCATCGCGCTGTACAACCCGCGCTCGCGTCATCGACCCGATCAGCTCGACCGCGCGCTCGCGGTGCTCGGCCGGCACCGCGCGCCCGCGACCCCCGTTGTGCTCGGTCGTGACGTGGGTCGCCCGGACGAGCAGGTGCGGGTCGTCACGCTCGACGATCTGGCGAACCAGCGCCTTCAGGCCGAGGTGGACATGCGCACCGTCGTGATCGTCGGATCTTCGCAGACGCGCACCGTGGACGTCCCCGGCGATGACCGAGGCGTGTGGGTCTACACGCCTCGGTCCTATCCGGACTGAGTGAGCCACCCGAGCGCTTCATCGGCAGTCTCGACGAGCGGACCGGGCGGGTTCGGGGGTCGCTCCACCATGACGACGGCGACGCCGAGGGCATGGGCGGCGGTGAGCTTCGCCGCGGCAGCGGTCCCGCCGCTGTTCTTGGTGACCAAGGTATCGATCGTATGCTCGGCCATGAGCGCCCGTTCGCGTTCCACGGTGAACGGACCCCGGCCGAGGACCACGACCGCACGCCGGAGTGGCAGCGGGTCGGGCGGTTCGATCGAGCGGACGAGAAACCATGTGCGGTCACACCTGGCGAAGGCACCGAGCTCGGTGCGACCGATGGTGAGGAACACCCGGCCGGGGCCGGCCACCGCCTGGGCCGCGGCGTCGAGATCGGGAACCACCGTCCAGTCCGCGCTGTTGTCGGCTCGCCACGGCGGCCGCTCGACCCGGAGCCGAGCGATGCCGGTGGCGTCAGTCGCGTCGGCCGCGTGCCACCGCATCTGTCGGGCAAATGGATGGGTGGCGTCGAGCACCACGTCGACGGCCTCGGCCCGCAGGTATTCGGCCAGACCGGTGGCGCCACCGAACCCACCCACGCGCGTGCGACCGGCAACGGCTCGCGGCGCGGCCGTACGACCAGCGAACGAGGTGACGACGTCGGTATCGGGGCGAACGTCGAGGAGGCGCGCCAGGTCGGACGCCTCGGTCGTTCCGCCGAGGATCAGCACACGCACCATCGGCGCACCGTAACCGTCGCTCCCGCCCGCTCGTTCGGCACGGCGCCGAGCCCGTGGGCGGCACCGGGAGGCACGCGGCTACGGTGCCCGGCGACGGAGGGAACACCGGTGCGAATCCGGGGCTGTCCCGCAACTGTCACCGGGGAGCGAACCCGAACATGCCACTGGGCCCATGCCCGGGAAGGCCGGGCGAGCGTCCAACCCCGAGGTTTGATGCTTCGGTGACGCCCGGCGTCACGGATGTAGCAACCCTGGGGAGCAGCCGGGAGCCAGGAGACCTCCGTACAAGACCACTCGACGCGGGAGACGTCACCATGGACCAGCCCATCGCAGCTGTGCGGCGCGCGTGATCCTGTTCATCACGTCGACCGACACCGAGCTGCTGGCGCTGCGCGCCGCGGTCGAGGGGTTGCCCCGAGGGTTCGAGCGCGTTCGGGGGGCCAACCCGTGGAACCTCGACTCCGACTCCGACTCCGACTCCGGCTCGCGGCTCGGCCCTGACCTGGACGGCGTGCGTTGCGTGCTCGTCCGCCTGCTGGGCGGCCGCCGGAGCTGGGAGGCCGGCTTCGACATCCTGCGAGCCCGGTGCGTCGAGCGAGACATCCCGCTCCTCGCGTTCTCCGGAGAGGCGGTTCCCGACGGTGAGCTGACCGCGCTGTCCACCGTGCCCAGCGCGACGGTCACCGAGGCATTCGCGTACCTCGTCCACGGCGGCCCGAAGAACCTCGAACAGGTGCTGCGCTTCGTCGCCGACACGGTGCTGCTCGAGGGGTACGGATTCGAACCTCCCGAGGCGGTACCCGAGCACGGCGTCTGGCGATCGCCTGCCGCGCGCGACTCGAACCGGCCGGTCATCGGCGTCGTCTTCTACCGCGCCCACCTCGTGGCGGGAAACACCCAATTCGTCGACGACCTGTGCGACGCCATCGAAGCCGGCGGGGCCGACGCGCTGGCGTTGTGGTGCTACTCGCTGCGCGGCGATGCCGCGACACCGGTCGCCGAGCTGCTGCGCGCCCGTGCGGTCGATGCCGTGATCACCACCGTGCTCGCAGCCGGGGGCGTCGCCGCCGGTGCCGGGCTCACCGGCATGCCCGGCGGGCTCGACGGCGAGGCCTGGGACGCCGCCGCGCTGGCCGCCCTCGACGTACCGATCGTGCAGGCGCCATCGTCCGGCTGGTCACGGGCCCAGTGGGAAGCCTCCGACGTCGGCCTCGGCCCCTACGACGTGACCGCGGGCGTCGCGATCCCGGAGTTCGACGGTCGCATCATCGCGCCCGCGTTCGCGTTCGCCGAGGTGGTCGACGACGGCGACGAGCTGGGCTCGGTGGTCAAGGCGTACCGCACCGTGGCTGACCGCACCGCCCGCGTCGCCGAGATCGCGCTGCGCCACGCGCGCCTGGCCGCCACGCCGCCCGAGAAGCGCCGGATCGCGATCGTGTTGTCGGCGTACCCGACCAAGCGCAGCCGGCTCGGCAACGCGGTCGGCCTCGACACCCCGGCGTCCGCGCTCGTGATCCTCGACGCGCTCGCCCGAGCCGGATATCACCTCGGTGACCTCCCCGAGAGCGGGGACGCGCTGATGGCCGAGTTGGCCGACGGCCTCACCTACGAGGCCGAGATGCTGACCACCGATCAGCTCGACCGGGCCGTCGGGGGGCTCGACGGCGAGCAGTACGCGCGCTGGTTCTCGACCCTCCCGGCGGACGCGCGCGCTGAGATCGAAGCCACTTCGGGCGAAGCACCGGGCCGCGAGCGCATCCACGACGGGCGGTTGATGTTCAGCGGTGTCGAGCTCGACAACGTGCTGATCGCGATCCAGCCGCCGCGGGGCTACGGCGACGATTCCGTCGCGGTGTACCACTCGCCGAACCTGGCGCCGGCACACCACTACCTGGCGTTCTACCGCTGGCTCGACGAGGAGTGGGGTGCCGACGCGATCGTCCACCTGGGCAAGCACGGCACCCTCGAGTGGCTGCCGGGCAAGGCGGTCGCGCTGTCGGCCGGGTGTGGTCCCGACGCGGCGCTCGGCGGCGTACCGCTCTTCTACCCGTTTCTCGTCAACGACCCCGGTGAGGGCACCCAGGCCAAGCGGCGGGCACACGCGGTGATCATCGACCACCTACTCCCGCCGATGACCCGGGCCGACACCTACGACGAGACCGCCCGGCTCGAACAGCTCTTCGACGAGTACTCCCAGGTGCAGTCGCTCGATCCGACCAAGCTTCCTGCCCTGCGTGAGCGCATCTGGCAGGTCATCACCGACGCGGCGATCGACCGTGACCTGGCGCTCGACACCGCTCCCGGTGAGGCCGACTTCGACGACGTGATCGCGAACGTCGACGGCTACCTGTGCACCCTGAAGGACGCTCAGATACGCGGGGGGCTCCACACGCTCGGTCTGGTGCCTGCGGGCGAGAGCCTCATCGACCTCGTGCTCGCGATCACTCGCCTGCCCCACGGCCAGATCCCGTCGCTGCGGACCACGATGGCCGCGGAGCTCGGCATCGATGGTGACGATCCCCGCAGCCTTGATGCGATCGAGGCTCGAGCGCGCGCGCTCGTCGCCGCCGCCGCGACCCGCGGCTGGCGAGCGGTCGAGACCGACCCGCCGACGCTGCGGTGGGTATGCGACTGGCTGGTCCCGCGCCTTGCCCGGACCGGCGACGAGATCACCAACCTGCTGGCCGGCCTCGACGGCCGGTACGTGCCCGCCGGACCCAGCGGATCGCTCACGAGGGGTGGCGCGCACGTCCTGCCCACGGGGCGCAACTTCTACTCGCTCGATCCCAAGGCCCTGCCGAGCGAGCTGAGCTGGGAGGTCGGCGTGCGTCTCGCCGACGCGCTGGTCGAGCGTCACCTCGACGAGGAGGGTCGCTATCCCGACACGGTCGGCCTCGTGCTGTGGGGCACCGCCGCGACCCGCACCCAGGGCGACGATGTTGCCGAGGCGCTCGCCCTCCTCGGCATCCGACCGGTGTGGGAGGTCGAGTCGCGTCGCGTCACCGGCCTCGAGGTCATCCCACTCGACGAGCTCGACCGACCCCGCATCGACGTGACGATGCGCATCTCGGGCTTCTTTCGCGACGCGTTCCCCAACCTCGTGCACCTGCTCGACGACGCGGTCACGCTGGCCGCCTCGCTCGATGAGCCCGCGGAGTCGAACCACGTGCGCGCCCACGGTGGAAGCGACCCGCGCGTCTTCGGCCCGGAACCGGGCGCGTACGGCGTTGGCCTCCTGCACGTGCTCGAACACCGCAACTGGCGTTCCGACGACGACCTCGCCGCGGTCTACCTCGCATGGTCGGGCCACTCCTACGGCCGGAGCGGCTTCGGCGTACCGAGCGAGGACGCCATGCGCCGACGGTTCGCGGCAATCGAGATCGCGGTCAAGAACCAGGACAACCGCGAGCACGACATCTTCGACAGCGACGACTACCTCCAAGAGCACGGCGGGATGGTCGCCACGATCCGGTCGCTCACCGGACGTGACCCGAAGGCCTGGTTCGGCGATTCGGCCGACCCGTCCCGACCGGTCGTGCGCTCGCTCGCCGAGGAGGCCGCCCGCGTCGTTCGCACGCGTGTCGTCAACCCCCGCTGGATCGACGCCATGCGTCGGCACGGCTACAAGGGAGCGTTCGAGATGGCGGCCACGGTCGACTACCTGTTCGGCTACGACGCGACCGCCCACGTCGTCGACGACTGGATGTACGAGCGGGTCACTTCGGCCTACGTCGCCGACCCGGAGGTGCGGAAGTTCTTCGAGGAGTCGAACCCGTGGGCGCTGCGCCAGATCGCCGAGCGGTTGCTCGAGGCGGCCGAGCGATCGATGTGGTCCGCCGGCGCCGAGTCGCTCGAGGTCTTGCGCTCCGCGGTGCTCGAAGCCGAAGCTTGGGAGGAGGTGCGATGAATCCGCTGCTGCCATTCTCCGCCGTCGTCGGCCAGGACGACGCCAAGCTCGCGTTGCTGCTCGCGGCGAGCGAGCCGCGCCTGGGTGGCGTGCTGTTGCGCGGGCAGAAAGGATCGGCCAAGACCACGCTCGCCCGTGGGCTGACTGGGCTGCTGAACGGCCGGGCGCCCTTCGTCGAGCTTCCCCTCGGCGCCACCGAGGACCGGGTGCTCGGCTCGATCGACGCCGCCCACCTGTTGACCGTGGGCGAGACGCGCGTGCGGCCCGGCCTGCTCGCGGCAGCCCACGGTGGGGTGCTGTACGTGGACGAGGTCAACCTGCTCGCCGACCACCTCGTCGACGCGCTCCTGGACACTGCCGTGTCGGGCGTCGGTCGCATCGAGCGGGACGGCGTGTCCCACACCTATCCGGCCCGGTTCGTGCTCGTCGGTTCGATGAACCCCGAAGAGGGTGAGCTGCGACCGCAGCTCCTCGATCGTTTCGGCCTCGCCGTCGACATCGCCGCACCCGACGACGCCACCCACCGCGTCGAGGCCGTGACCCGCCAACTCGGTCTCGAACGGGCCGACGGCCTCATGGCGGGCTTTGCCGACGAGGACGCCGAGCTGGGCCGACGCCTCGCGGCCGAACCCCGCGCGGTGGCACCCCCGGCGGTGATCGAGCTCGCCTGTCGCGTTGCGCTCGAGGTCGGCGCGGAAGGGCTCCGCGCCGACCTCATGCTCAGCCGCGCCGCGGCCGCGCTCGCCGCGTGGAACGGCCGCGTCGAAGCCACCGCGGACGACCTGCGCCGGGTGGCCCCCCTCGTGCTCGCGCATCGGCGGCGGCGGAACCCGTTCGACGAGCCCGGGATCACTCCCGACGAGCTCGACGAGGCCTTCGACCAGGCGGCCAACCCGCCGGCGCCCGACCGCGCCGACGGTGACGAGCCTTCCGGTGAGACCGGCGCGGACGGGGGCGACGGTGAGCGCCGGGCGAACGAGACACCCGGCACCCCCGAGACACCCGACACCCCCGAGACACCCGGCACCCCCGAGACACCCGACGTCATCGTCGCTCCCGGCGTCGAGCGCGGCGCGCCACCGATTCCCAAGGCCCGCGCCGAGACTGCTCGCACCGCCGGACGGCGCACTGCAGGACGGCGCGCGCCCGCACCGGACGAACGCGGCCGGTTCGTGCGCGCCGTACCCGCGGGTGAGGACGTGACTGCCCTTGCCATCGCCCCGACCGCGGTGGCGATCGCGGCGAAGCGGGCGGCACATCCCGAGGCACCCATCGGGCGCGAGGACCTGCGCGTCGCCGTGCGACAAGGAACGACCGCCAGTCTCGTGATCCTCGCCGTGGACACGTCGAGCTCCATGGGGGCCGAGCGGCGCATCGCGGCGACGAAGGCCACGGTGCTCGGCCTGCTGACCGACGCCTACCAACAGCGTGATCGGGTCGCGCTGGTCGCGTTCCGGGGTGAACGCGCCGAAGTGGTGCTCCGCCCGACCGGCTCGGTCGAGGTCGCCCGCAACCGATTGGCCGAGCTCCCCGTCGGGGGGACGACACCGCTCGCCGACGCGCTCGACACCGTCCGGGATCTCGCCGAGCAGGCGGACCGATCCAAAGCCCTCCAACCGATCGTCGTCTTCGTCACCGACGGCCGGGCGACCGCGGGCGGCGATCAACCGCTCGCCGCGGCCGAGGCTGCCGCGCTTCGCCTCGCCGAGCTGCGCGCGCCCGCGTTGGTCATCGACGCCGAAGACGCGATGCCCCGCCTCGGGCTGGCCGCCGAGCTCGCGGCGTGGCTCGGCGCGGCGTGCGTCCCTCTCGCCACCCTCGACGACGACGGCGACCTCACACGCTCGATCCGGGCGCTCACCCGCTGACGGAACCCTCGATCATCGCGAACAGGCGGTCGAGGTCCACGTGGGTCGCGACCAGATCGGCGAGGCGGTCGAACTGGTCCTCGCGGGCCGCGGCGAACGACACCCCCGCGGGCACGAACGCCTTGTCGGCGCGGCGCCCGACCTCCATCAGGAACTGGGCACGGAATGCGTCGTGCTCGAACAGGCCGTGCAGGCCGGTGCCGAGCACACGCGCGTCCTCGAGGTCAACTGCGCCCTCGTCCTCGGGAGGTGTCGACGCTCCGGCGCCGACACCAATCGCGTCGAGGTGTACCCACCCGGCCGCACCGTCGCCCCGATCCGTCACGCCGTGATGGATCTCATAGCCCCCGACCGACTCGCCTATCGCCGTACCCGCGCGCCGGCGCGTCGTCTTGTCCGCCGCGAACGCGGTGGCGACGTCGAGCAGTCCGAGACCGCGGACGCGACCGTCACCGGACTCGACGTCGTCGACGATCTCCCGCCCCAGCATCTGGTACCCACCGCAGATACCGAGCACGAGCGCGCTGGTCCGGCTGAGCGCATCTTCGAAGCCGCGGGCCCGAAGCCACGCCAGGTCATCGACCGTCGCCTTGGTGCCGGGTAGCACCACGAGGTCGGGGGTCCCGAGCCCGGACACCGCGGTGACGAAGCGCACGGTGACGCCGGGTTCGAGCGCGAGGGCGTCGAGATCGGTGAAGTTCGAGATGCGCGGGAAACGAACCACGGCGACGTCGAGGCCGTCGGCGAGCGCCGGACCCGAATCGGGTCGGGGCCCGGCCAAGGCGAGCGAGTCCTCGGCGTCCAGCGCGAGGTCACCGACCATCGGCACGATGCCCAACGTGGGGACCCCGCAACGCTGCTCGAGCTGCGCGGTACCGTCGCCCAGCAATGCGGGGTCTCCCCGAAACTTGTTGATGATGAAGCCCCGCACGAGTGCCCGGTAGTGGTCAGGCAACAACGCGACCGTGCCGTAGAGCGAGGCGAAGACCCCGCCCCGGTCGATGTCACCGACCACGATCGCCGGCAGGCCGGCCTCGTAGGCCACGCGCAGGTTCACGATGTCGTGATCCGCCAGATTGATCTCGGCGGGGCTTCCCGCGCCTTCGGCGATCACCACGTCGAAGCGGGCCCGCAGATCGGCCAGGTCGGCGAGCACCTTGTCCAGGAGCTGCGGCTTGAGCTCGTGATACTCGGCCGCGTCGAGGTATCCGATCGCCCGCCCGGCCACGATCACCTGGCTCGTCCGGTCGCCAGTCGGCTTCAACAGGATGGGGTTCATCGCCACCTCGGGCGGGACGCGCGCCGCCATGGCCTGGGCGGCCTGGGCCCGTCCGATCTCGTGGCCATCGGCGGTGACGTAGGAGTTGAGCGCCATGTTCTGCGCCTTGAAGGGCGCTACCCGGACCCCTCGTCGCGCCAGCAATCGACACAGACCGGTCACGATCAGGCTCTTGCCGACGTCGGAACCCGTGCCGCACACGAGGAGGCCACCCTGCACGCCCCCACCCTCGGGGAGTCGCAGCCGCCGGTGCAAGTCCCGTCGGACCACGTTGGTGCGACACCCGTCGCTCTGCGACGGCTATCGCACCAACTGGGGCACTCGTGTCGCGGGCGCGGGGCGCTGGTATGGTCCCGATGTCGACGACGAGGGAAACCGGTGCGAATCCGGTGCGGTCCTCGCCACTGTGACCGGGGAGCAGACCCGACGACGCCACTGGACGGCCGGCCGATGGTCAGCCGCCTGGGAAGGCCGGGAGAGCTGGGATCCGGGAGTCAGGAAATCTCCCGCCGACGAGCGAGCACCGGCACCGTCAACCGGCGGCGTCACTCCACGAAGGATGGAACCCATGGCTCAGAGCGCTGACCTCCAGATCGCGACCCTCGAACCGATCGAAGACATCGGCATCCACATCCCCGCCTGGGCGTGGATGCTCGTCGCGATCTCGGTTCTCGGCATCTACCTGATGACCCTCGACAACGCGATGCTCGGATCGCTGGCCGAGGGGTCTCACGAGCTCTTCCACGACGCCCGCCACTTCGTCGGCGTTCCCTGCCACTGACCCGTTCGTCGGACAGTCCGTCGATCGGGCCGTCCGAGTGGCCGGGGACGTGAAGGAGACCTCGTGAAGCCCTTTCTCGTGCGGGGCGTGCTCGCCGGCGTCTGCGGCGCGCTCGCCTCCGTCGGCATGCTCCTGGCCTTGGGGGAGCGCTCCATCCGCGAGGCGATCTCGCTCGAGGAGGCCACTTCCGGCGGCGGGGGCGACGACGCCATGTTCACCCGCACGACCCAAGTGGTCGGTGGGTCGATCGGCGTGCTGCTGTACGGCGTGTTCCTCGGTCTCATCTTCGGGGTGGTGTTCGCCGCGGTCCGCCACCGTCTCGGACCCGTGCCCGACTGGAAGCGATCGCTCCGGCTGGCCGGCCTGGGCTTCCTCTCGTTGGCGCTGGTGCCGTTCCTCAAGTACCCGCCGAACCCACCCGCGGTCGGCGATCCCGACACGGTGAACCAGCGAACGATCTCCTATCTCTGCCTGCTCGGTCTCGCCCTCGTGGTGACGATCGCGGCGCGGCGCCTGTGGGGCGTCTTCCAGGCCCGGGGCTGGTCCGAGCACGTGGCGCTACCCGCGGTGGTCGCGGCGTGGGTGCTCGCCATCGGCGTCGCGTTCGTCGTCATGCCCGCCAACCCCGATGACATCGATGTGAGCGCGCAGCTCGTCTGGCGCTTCCGCCTCGCGAGTCTTGGCGGTCAGGCCGCGCTCTGGGCCGTGATCGGCGTTGTATTCGGCTGGCTCGGGATCAGGCACTCCGGGGTCCGGGTCTTCGCTCGCGCGCCGAGAGACACCGCTTCCTCCGGTGACTGATCCACATGGCGCGACGACCAGCGCGACGACCGGCGCGACGACCGGCGCGATGACCGGCCCGATCACGCTGGTGCTCGGCGGGACGCGCTCGGGCAAGTCGTCCTTCGCCGAGCAGCTCATCGGCCGTCTTGGCGGCCCGCTCGTCTACATCGCGACCGGCGCGGCCGTCGACGACGAGATGGGCCTGCGCATCGCGGCCCACCGCGAACGGCGTGGCTCGGCGTACAAGACCGTCGAAGCAGGAGCGGAACTGGCCCGCGCACTCACCGAAGCGCCGGCGCGGCCCGCGCTCGTCGACTCGCTCGGTACCTGGGTAGCCGCCCACGAGCACCTCGCTCCCGACGTCGACGAGCTCGTCGCGGCGCTGCGCTCACGGGCCGCCCCCACCGTGGTCGTGTCCGACGAGGTCGGCCTCGGCGTCCACCCCTCGACCGAGCTCGGCCGCCGGTTCCGCGACGTCCTCGGCCTCGTCAACCAGGCTGTCGCGGCCGCGGCCGACGACGTCTGGCTGGTGGTCGCCGGGCGAGGCCTGCGGCTCGAGACACCGACGTGAGAGCCGCGGTCGCGTTCCTCACCGTGCTCGGTGGGCCCGCCCGCCCGAACGGACGGACGGTGGCCTGGTTCCCCGCGGTCGGAGCGGCGATCGGACTCGCGCTCGGCGGCGTGTGGTGGTTGTCGGCGGAGATCTGGCCGCCGCTGCTCGCGGCCGCGGTCGTTGTCGCGGCCGACCTTGCGATCACCGGTCTGTTGCACGTGGACGGTCTGGCCGACAGCGCCGATGGCCTCCTGCCCCCACTCGACTCACGCGCGCGACGGCTGGCGGTCATGGCCGATCCGAGCACCGGAGCCTTTGGCGTCGCCGCCGTGGCCGCGATGCTGCTGTTGCGCGTCGGCGCGTTGGCCTCGATCCAACCCGACGCGCTCGCGCTGGCCGCCATCTGGTGCGCGTCCCGCACCCTCATGGCCGTGGCCGCGCTGGATCTGACCTACTCACGCCCGGACGGCCTCGCATCCGACTTCGTCGGGCCCGACGCGCGCCGCCTCGTCTGGCCGGTGGGACTCGGCGGCATGGTGCTCGCCGGAGTCCTCGCGGCCCTCGCCGGCGGCTGGCATGGTCTCGCGGCCCTCGCCGCTGCGACGCTGGGTGCCCTCGCCGTGCTGTGGCTCGCGCACCGTCGCATTGGCGGGTTCACCGGCGACGTGCTCGGCGCGGCCGCGGTGACCGCCGAGACCGCCGGCCTGCTGGCGCTCGCCGCGCGCGTGTGAGGCCGGTGCAGGTGCGGCCGGTGCAGGTGGAACCGTGCGGGTGAGACCCACGCGACCCACGCGACTGGCGCGGACGCTCGCCGGTGCTGCCGCCGGGCTCCTGACCGACCGGCTCCTCGGCGAGCCGAGCATCGAGCCCCATCCGGTGGCGATGTACGGATCGCTGATGACCCGACTGGAAGGGAGAATCTGGCAGGACTCGCGTGGTCGCGGCGCGACGTACGCGGCCACCGGCATCGCATTCGGAGCCGGCCTCGGCGCGCTTGGCGGTACCACCTTCATCGGGACCACGACGGCGACGTACCTCAGCGTGGCCGGACGCGAGCTGGCCGACGCGGCGCGTGCCGTACAGGGCGCGCTCGCCGTCGGTGATCTCGAGGGCGCCCGCGCCGGGTTGCCCGCGCTCGTCGGCCGCGACCCGACCGGACTCGGGGAAGCCGAGATCGCACGGGCGGTCGTCGAATCAGTCGCCGAGAACACCGTCGACGCGATCGTCGCGCCCGCACTCTGGGGTGCGCTCGGGGGCGCGCCCGGCACACTCGCCTACCGCGCCGTCAACACCCTCGACGCCATGGTCGGCCACCACAACGCCCGCTACGAGAACTTCGGTCGGGCCGGAGCCCGCCTCGACGACGCCGCCAACTACCTGCCCGCCCGCGTGAGCGCGCTGGCGGTCATGGCGTGTCGTCCGCGCCGCGCCGCCGCGGTGTGGCGCGCGGTCCGGCGAGACGCGGCCGGGCACCCGTCGCCCAACGCAGGGGTGGCCGAAGCCGCCTTCGCCGCCGCGCTCGACCTGCAGCTCGGGGGCTCCAACCGCTACGGCAATCGCGTCGAGCAACGGGCGCGCCTCGGTGCCGGTCGCGCACCAGACGCCGGCGACATCGGGCGCGCCGTTCGTCTCTCGCGTGACGCCACCTTGGCCCTCGCGGCCGGGTTGGCCGCAGGCGCCGTCGGGATCACGGGTCTCGCGGCGCGGCGTGGCCGCGCTGATCGAAGGCCGGCGAGGAGGGCGGCATGAGCGGGTTATCGCTCCCGGCAGGGCCGCACGGCGGCGAGGGTCCCCGCCTCGCCGCGCTCCTCGGCGTCGACCCCGCGCGTGTTCTCGACCTGTCGCAGAGCCTGAATCCGGTCGCTCCTGATCCCATTCCCGTCATCGCCCGGCACCTCGGCGCGGTTCGCCACTACCCAGATCCCACCGACGCAACCCGGTGCCTGGCGACCCGCCTCGGCGTCGACGGCGGACGCGTCGTGCTCACCAACGGAGGCGCCGAGGCCATCGCACTCGTGGCCGGACATCTGGGTCGAGGTTGGGTCGACGAGCCGGAGTTCTCCCTCTACCGGCGCCACCTCGACACGGTCGACCTCGACGGCGCGCGATTCCGTTCGAATCCCCATAACCCGAGTGGTCTGCTCGCCGCACCCGACGAGGTCGCGGGGGTGTGGGACGAGGCGTTCTATCCCCTCGCCACGGGCGAATGGACGCGCGGTGACGCCGAGCGCGGCAGCTGGGTGGTCGGCTCACTCACCAAGCTCCTGGCGCTGCCGGGACTGCGATTGGGCTACGTCATCGCGCCCGACGAGGACAGGGCCGAGATGGTCCGCGCCCGTCAGCCTCTCTGGTCGGTCGGAGGACCGGCCTGCTCCGCGCTGGGCGACCTGCTCGAGACCGTCGACCTCAGCGCGTGGCACCGACGGGTCGCCGGGCTACGCCGAGGCCTCATCGACCTCCTCCGGGCCAACGGCCTCACGCCTCGACCGTCCGACGCGAACTGGGTGCTCGTCGACGCCCCCACACTGCGCACCGCGCTCGCCGGCCACGCGATCGCCGTGCGCGACTGCACGAGCTTCGGGATGCCCGGTGTCGTGCGCATCGCCGTCCCCGGCTCCGAAGGAATGGAACGACTGGCCGCTGCGCTCGCACACCTCGGCTCGTGACGCGCACGCTCGACGACCTCGACGCGGTGCTCTTCGACATCGGGGGCACGCTCGTGGTCGAGGCACCACCGGGGACCGCGACCGGTGAGCTCGCCGTCGAGCTGTTCGCGGGGGTCATCGACGATCTGACCGAGCTGGCACGCGACGTGCGGATCGGTGCGGTCACCAACACCGCGGTGATGACCGAGCGCGACGTGCGCGCGCTGGTCGGTCCGTGCGGTCTCGATCGACTGCTCGAGGTCGTCGTGACCTCGGTCGATGTCGGTGTGGCCAAGCCCGACCCTCGGCCGATCCTCGTGGCGATCGAGCGCCTGGGTCTCACCGACACGAGCCGCGTGCTGTTCGTCGGCGACGAGGACGTCGACGGCCGGGCCGCGCGCGCCGCGGGGGTCGCGTTCAGTCGGGTTCAGCCGGATGACCGGATCCGCGACGTCATCGCGACACGTCGGCGGTCATGAGTGCTCGACCGAGCGCGTCGGTCGCTCCGGCGCGAGATCGTCGTCCTCGTCGAGGCCGGCGAGCACTCGATCGGAGATCTCGGCCAGCGTGTCGAGGTCCTCGGACGCCAGGCTGTCGATGAACCACCGGCGCACGTGTCCGACGTGCAGCGGTGCGGCGGTCCGGATCGCGGTCCAGCCCGCGTCGGTCAAGGCAACGTAGGAGCCACGACGGTCCGAGGGACAGTGCTCGCGCCGCACGAGCCCGCGCGCAACCATGCGCGTGAGGTGGTGCGAGAGGCGGCTCTTCTCCCATTGCGTCGCCTCGGCAAGCTCGAAGGCTCGCGCCCGCCCCCCGGGCGCCTCGGAGAGGTGAACGAAGACCTCGTAGTCGGCGAGCGAGATGCCGGCCTCACGCTGGAGCGCGCCGCCGAGCCGGCTTCGCAGTCGGCTGTTCATGGAGAGGAACCGCCGCCAGACCCGCTGCTCACCGTCGTCGAGCCACGGTCCGTCGTCCATCTCCGCACAGTACCGGAATAGTTGACGCATCATCCTCGTTGTTGGTTGATGCGTCATCTACTGCGCTCGCCCATGACTCAGACCACGACAACGATTCCCGGCTACCTCACCGGGAGATGGAGGATCGACCCCATGACTCAGACCACGACAACGATTCCCGGCTACCTCACCGGGAGATGGACGATCGACCCCGTTCACTCCGAGATCGGGTTCGCGGTGCGCCACATGATGGTCAGCAAGGTTCGCGGCCGCTTCACCAGCTTCGAAGGCGAGATCGTGACCGGCGAGGACCCGCTCGACTCCTCGGTCCAGGCCTCGATCGCGCTGAGCTCGGTGGACACCGGCAACGAGGACCGCGACGGCCACCTGCGCTCCGCCGACTTCTTCGGCACCGACGCGAACGACACCATGACCTACCGGTCGACGAGTGTGCGCCGCGACGGCCACGACCTCATCGTCGACGGCGAGCTGACCCTCAAAGGGGTCACCAAGTCGGTTCCGTTGCACCTCGAGATCGGCGGGTTCGGACCCGACGCCTTCGGGGGCACCCGCGCCGGATTCACCGCCACAGGCTCGATCAGCCGCTCCGAGTTCGGAGTCGAGTTCAACGGCGTGATGGAGACCGGCGGCGTGATCGTCGGCGACACGGTCGAGTTACGTCTCGAGGTGGAGGGCGTGCTCGCAAGCTGAGCGCACAGCCAGGCGCTCGCGCGCCGAAGTCAGGTTTGGCGCCGGCGCTACGCGGCGGCGCGGGCGAGCTGGTAGCCACCCCATGCCGCGAGCAGGCCGCCGACGATCGAGACAGCGATGTACACCGCCGCGGTGCCGGCCCGTTCGGTGCGACCCATCACGAAGTTCTCCCACGCGAAGGTCGAGAAGGTCGTGTACGCGCCGATGAAGCCGACGGTGACCGCGGTCGCGACCTCGATGGAGAGCTGGCGCTCGGTGGCAAACGTCACGACGAACGCCAGCAAGAAGGATCCAGTCACATTGACGAGCAGGGTCGCCCAGGGGAACAACTGCGCACCGAAGGTCACCGCGATGGCGTAGCGGGTCACCGCGCCCGCGGCGCCCGCGAGCGCGACCCAGAGATACTTCACCAGAGTCTCACGACCAGCCACGCACCGGTCGGAAAACGGCCCAGCGGCCCACGGCGAACGGCTCCATCAACCCAGCGCCCCGAACGTGAACGCGTACAGCACGGCGGTGAGCGAGAGACCGTGGGCCATCTCGCCGCGCCCGATGATCACGCGCACCTCGTCGACCGCGACCCACGCGACTCGTTCTGCCTCACCCGGATCGGATGGCTCGCCGACGTGCTCGGCGCCCTCCGCGATGAAGAGGTGGAAGACCTGATCCGACAAGCCACTGTTCGGCTCGTAGCGCACGAGCGGCTGCAACGGCCCGGGTCGCCAGCCGGTCTCCTCCAGGGTCTCGCGCGCGGCCGCCTCCTCGGGGGTCTCGCCGGGTTCGATGAGCCCGGCCGGGATCTCCCAGCCCCAGGTGTCGGTGATGAACCGGTGCCGCCACAGGAGCAGGACCCCCCGGTCGGGATCAGCCACGACGGTGCCGGCGGCCTGGTTCGGCGTCCGCACGACGTGGTGCTCGAACCGCTCACCACCCGGTACCTCGACATCGGTGAGCGCCAACCGCACCCACTCGCTCTCGTACAGGATCCGCTCCCCGTGCACCGTCCACCGCATTCCGTCACCGTAGGTCGGTGTGTTCGCGCCGTCGTTGTTCCTCCGCGGTTCCGCGACAGCACACGAGCCGCTCGTTCAGCGGAAGATCGACGCGAGCCCGGCCACGAACATCACCAGGCCGAGCACGAGGAACGTGACCGAACGCACGACCGGGGCTTGCACCAGCTCGCCGGTCGCCGTGCGTCCACCGTGGGCACGCGAGCTTCCCTTGGCCTTCCTGCTGCGCTGACCGGCCCGGGCCCGCTCCTCGGCATCGCCGCGACGGCGCCATAGGGCCATGCCGTTGGCCACGACCAAAGCCGCGCCAAACGCGACGATGAGCTCGCGCAGGACGTCGTCGTAGAAGTCCACGCCCACACGCTAGGCCGAGGGCAGTTGCCCCGGCGATACGGCGTGGCTTGCCCGCGAGACCGGTTGGCGTGATACAACGCGGCCGTGCGACTGGTCGTGGCCGTGTGTTCGGTCGAGTACGAGGGCCGTCTCTCCGCCCGCCTCCCTCCGGCGTGCCGGTTGGTGATCCTCAAACAGGACGGCTCCGTCTCCGTCCACTCCGACGCGCGCGCGTACAAGCCGCTGAATTGGATGAGCCCGCCGTGCACGATCCGCGAGACCGACACCGAGATCGTGGCCCACAGCCCCAAAGGCGAGCTGCTGCGGATCGAGCTGGTCGAGATCATCCATGACCACCACGTCGAGCTCGAGGTCGGCGGCGACCCCGGCCTGGAGAAGGACGGCGTCGAAGCCGAGCTGCAGCAGCTCATCGCGGCGCGGGTGCGGGCCCTGGGTGAGGGCCTCACGCTCGTGCGGCGCGAGTACCCGACCGACATCGGCCCGGTCGACCTGTTGTGCCGCGATGCAGCGGGCACCGCGGTCGTGGTCGAGATCAAGCGGATCGGTGAGATCTCGGGGGTCGATCAGCTGCTGCGGTACCAGGAGCGACTCGACCGCGACGCCCGGCTGGCACCGACCCGGGGCCTGTTCGCCGCCACCCGCATCAAGCCCCAGGCCCGGGTGTACGCCGAGAGTCGCGGCATCGATTGCGTCGAGGTCGACCCGAGCGAGCTGCGCGCGGGGAACGACGCCCCGCTCCGCCTTTTCTGAACGCCGCGACGGGCTCAACGCACGACGAATCCCCCGTCCGCGAAGGTGCCGACCAGGAACGCGACGGCCGCGATGACGAGCATCGCGCCCACGATCGTCCGAGCCTCGAAGGGCGACATCGCACCCGAAGCGAGCCCGTGGCTGCGCAGACGCCGCGATCGCTCGAGGGCTACGAACCCGCCCGCGATGGCCGCGAGCGCGGCGAGCGTGCCGGCGACCACCGCCGCCTCTGCCGAGAGCACGCGGGCGACGACCCGCACCAACACCGCGCCCATGGCCGTCGACGCCAAGGCCGTTCGCTGCCAGGCGAGCACGGTCCGCTCGGGCTGGAGGCCGGCGTCGCGCTCCTCGGGCCCGGTCACGAGTCGGAGATGATCGCGAAGATCGCTGCGACGACCGCGACGACCGCGACCGTGTAGGCCAGGACCCGCAGCATGGGAGTCGGAGGCAGCGGCCGGTCGTGGCGCATCGCCCATTCGGACCGACGCCAGTGCGAGTAGGCCATGGCCGCGATCACCGCGCCGACAGCCATGAGTGGCAAGCCCAGGAACCGCCGCCCGCCGGTGAAGCCGAACGAGGGCAGGAGCTGGGTGATCGCCAACCCACCGGCGATGAGTGCGAGCGCGGTTCGGATCCACGCGAGGAACGTTCGCTCGTTGGCGAAGGAGAACCTCGGATCGGGGTCCGAACCGTCGTCCAGGTTCAAGCGGGCGCCTCCACCGCCAGACGCGGCACTCGCGCCGGCGGCAGGTGATCGTAGAGGTCCGCGACGAGATCCGCGCGCACGCTCGCGGACGCGGGATCGTCCCAGCGGTTCTCGAGCTGGAGCGGATCGTCGGTCAGGCTGTACAGCTCACCCTCGGTACCTTCGTACATGCCGCCGGCCTCGTAGGCGGTACACACCCAATCGTCGGCCACGATGGAGCGCAGGTGCATGTCGATGTGTTCGAACTGGCTGTCCCACTCGGTGAGGACACGCTCTCGACCGGAGCCCGGGGCCGTGGGCAGCACCTCGCCCTGCACCCAATCCGGCGCCGGGACGCCGGCGATCTCACAGAAGGTGGGCGCGAGGTCGAGCTGGCCGACCGGTTCGGAGACGTCGGACGGCGCCGTCCCGGTCGAGGGCGCCGGACGCCAGATCATCGGGAGGCGCATGAGCGCGTCGCAGTGGTAGGCGCCCTTGAACAACAGCCCGAAGTCACCCTGGAGCTCGCCGTGATCGGTGGTGAAGAACACGTCGGTGTCGGCCGTCCAGCCGCGCTCGTCGATACGGGCCAGCACGCGGCCGCACGCCTCATCGATCAGCTCGTTCTCGATGTGGACCAACGCGTTCACCTCACGCACCTGGTCGTGTGACATCAGCGCGGGCACGAACGTGGTCGGGCCACCCTCGAGGTTCGCGAAGGTACCGTCGAAGTACTCGAGCCAGTGGCGGGGCTTACGGGCGAGGACCTCGCGGCAGCTCTCGACCGAGCCCGGATGGCCGACCGGCAGGTCGAGGTCACGCCAGTCGACCCGACTGCGCTCGGCTGCGGGCGGGTCCCACGGATGATGCGGGTCGGGGAAACTCATCCAGCAGAACCAGTCCTCGTCCGGGTCGAGCGAATCCAGCCATTGGATCGTGCGATCGGCCACCCAGTCGGTGTGGTAATGCTCGCGCGGCACGGGATTGATCGCGGTCTGCGGGGCGCCCGTCTCGCCCCCCGGTCGGTCGTTCATCGCGCCGTCGATGAACAGCTGGTAGAAGCCGGCTCGTTCCTCGGGATGGTGCTCGCGCAACCAGCGCTCGTAGTGCCACCACGGCGGCTGCGACGAATGCATGGCCAGCTCGATGTGCTCGAAGCCACGGTGGGGCCCGGTGGAGCCTTCACGGGCGAGGCGGTTCTCGGGCCAGCGGCCCTCGGGATCGAACGCGGGCTCGAAGTGCGCCTTGCCCACGAGCGCCGTGCGGTACCCACCGGCGTCGTGGAGATGGGCCGCGACACTCGGCGCGTCTGCCGGCAGCGGCACGCCGTTGGCGTACACGCCGTGGGTGCTCACGTACTGGCCGGTCAGCATCGTCGCGCGGGCAGGCATGCACACGGTGTTCTGGTTGTAGGCCCGGTGATAGTTGATGCCGGCCGCGGCCAGCCCGTCGGCCACGGGGGTGCGGGCGATTGCTCCGCCGTTGCAGCCGAGCGAGTCGTAGCGCTGCTGATCGGTGGTGATGAAGAGGATCTTGCGGCCCATCCGACTGGCCGCTCAGTCCCCGAGCGCGGCGAGTAGCGGGGTACACGCGACGATGATCGTACGCTCGACCCCCCGCTCGCGATCCTCATGGGCCTCGAGGTACTCGGGCTGGGAGACCATGTCGATGAACGCGGCGCGCGACGGGTACTGGATCAGCGCCACCGTGTCCCAGTCCTCATCCGGGTCGCCGATCAGGATCTGATCCGCGGCACCCGCCCAGAGGAGCTTGCCGCCACGCTCGGCGACCATCGCCATCGCGACATCGCCGTACTTGCTGTAGGCCTCGGCTCCGCTCTCGCCGCCGGCTTCCGCCTTGAACTTCAAGAGGTTGAGCATGACGACCGGCCCGTCGTCAGGGTGTCCCGCGAGCTCGGCGAACTGATCGGCGTTCGGACTGATTCCCACGGTGGTCACACTAGGATAGTCGCATGGTCCGTGCAACTACCTCCTCGAAGCGGGCGGATGCCGACCCCTTGGGGCAAGACCACCCCGGCGCGGTTCCTCCCGTCGACGCCGGTTCGACAGCAGACGGCCGAGTCCGGCGAGGCGCCCGCAATCGGGACGCGCTCGTCGAGGCCCTCTTGGCCCTGCTCGAATCCGGGGTGTCGCGGCCGACGGCGCTTCAGATCGCCGAACGCGCCGGTGTGTCGCTGCGAACCGTGTTCGCTCACTTCGACGACGTCGAGGCGCTCTACGGCGCGATCGTCGAACGCCAGCGCGGCCGGTACCAGCACCTGTACGACCCGATCCCAGCCGGCGAACCGCTCCGAGCGCGCGTCGCCGCTCTGGTTCGACAGCGAGCGGAGCTGTTCGAAGCGATCGCACCGGTACGGCGGGCGACGGTGCTCATGGGCGGCACGTCGGCCGAGCTGAACACCGGCCTCGCGCAGGCGACGGCGGCACTCCACCATCAAGCGGTCGCGCTGTTCGCCCAAGAGCTGCAGGCAGCCGGTGCGTCACGACGTGCCGTGACCGCGGGCATCGACGTGGCCGCCGGGTGGGCGACGTGGGACGCACTGCGCAGTGGCGAGGGCCTCTCGGTCACCGCGACGAGGCGAGTGGTCGAGCTGATGGTGGGAAGACTGCTCGACGGGTGAGGGGCCGCGCCACGGTCTGGCCGTCTCTCAGTCCGGCCGTCTCCTCTGGTCGTCGCTCAGTCTGGCGATTCCTCACCCTGGCGCGCCCAGCCGAGCTCGAGCGCTTCGAGGATCACCTCGGGGGATTGCGCTCCGGACACCGCGGCCTTTCGACCCATCACGAAGAACGGGACTCCGGCCGCACCGAGACCTTCAGCGAGGCGCTCGTCACGGCGCACGGCCTCCGCGTAGTCGTCGCCCGCCAACACCGCCTCCACGGCCGCGGCGTCGAGGCCGACCTCGACCGCGAGGCGCGTCAGCGTCCGCGGATCGCCAATGGGCTCGCCGTCGGTGAAGTACGCCGCGAGGAGGCGCTCCTTCAGCGCTGACTGCAGGCTGTGATCGCGAGCCAAGTGCAGCAGACGGTGCGCGTCGAAGGTGTTCCCGCCGCGGGTGCGGTCGAGGTGGAACTCGAGGCCTTCGCCGGCCGCGTTGGCGGTCATCTGCTCGTACATCGCCGCGGCACGTTCATGGGTCACTCCGTATTTGCGGGCGAGCTGGCCGACTGGTTCCCCGGTGCGCTCGCGGGGCGCCCGGGGATCGAGCTCGAAGGCGCGCCACTGCACGTGTACCTCGTCCCGGTGGTCGAACTCGTCCCGCGCCTGCTCGAACCGCCGCTTCCCGATGTAGCACCACGGACACACGACGTCCGACCAGATCTCCACCAGCACCCTGCGCACAACCTCCCGCCGCCTGCCCGCATTCCGCCTGATGCTGTCACCATGGTGGCGTGGAAGCAGCCGATCCCCCAGAACCCGAGCCGTCCGAGCCAAAACCGTCCGAGCCGGAGCCGTCCGGGGACGACGCGACCCTCGCGGAGCAATGGATCGAAGCCGCGGCCGCGGCCGAGCGGGCCACCGGCGAGCGAGAGGAACCCCTCGAGCGGGCGCAGGCCCACATCGCGATCCGCCTCGTGCGTATGGGCTTCGGTGCGGCGCTGTGCGTGGGAGGTCTGGCCATGCTGGTGCTGCCGGGCCCGGGTTTCGTGGTGCTCGCCATCGGTCTCGGCGTGCTCGCTCGAGACGTCACGTGGGCGGAGCGCACCCTCGCGGTCGTGCGGAGGCGGCTGCCGGCCGACGCGTCCGGCAAGCTACCCCGCTCGTTCATGCTCACGACGGTGACCGTCACCGTGGTCGCGCTCGGGATCAGCGCGTGGTGGACGTTCCGCTGAGCTCGCCCGGGGGCGATCGCTAGTCGCGGGCCATGTTCTCGAACTTCGTGCGCGAACCGAAGAACGCGAGGCGCTCGACGCCGCTGGGCCCATTTCGGTGCTTGGCCACGATGATCTCGGCCATCCCCTGTTGTTCCGACTCCGGGTTGTAGACCTCGTCGCGGTAGACGAACATCACAACGTCCGCGTCCTGCTCGATCGAGCCGGTTTCTCGAAGGTCGGCCAGCATGGGGCGCTTGTCGGTGCGGTATTCGAGCTGGCGGTTGAGCTGCGATAGCGCCATCACGGGACAGTCGAGCTCGCGCGCCAGGATCTTGAGGCCGCGGGAGAAGTCGGCCACCTCGACCTGACGGTTCTCGACCCGCCGCGACGAGCTCATCAGCTGGATGTAGTCGATCACGACGAGCCCGAGGTCACCCTCGCGCGCGCGCATGCGCCGGGCCTTCGCCCGCATCTCCATGATCGTGCAGTGCGGGTTGTCATCGATGAACAATGGGGCCGCAGCCAATCGCCCGACCGCGTGGCTGATCACCGACCACTCGTTCTCGGGGATATTCCCGGTCTGGAGCTTGCGGAGGTCGACCCGCGCCTCGGCCGCGAGCAAGCGCTTGGTCAGCTCGAGGTGGCCCATCTCCATCGAGAAGAACAAGGTGGGCCGCTGCTCGACGACGGCCACGTGAGCGGCGGCACCGAGCGCGAACGCGGTCTTGCCCATACCCGGCCGTGCCGCAACCACGACGAGGTTGGAAGGCTGGAGGCCGAGAAGGAGCTGGTCGAGATCGGTGTAGCCGGTCGGGACGCCGGTGATCGTCTCTTCGCGACCGTAGAGCTGTTCGAGCTGATCGAGGGTCGCGTGGAGCGAGTCGGCGATCTTCACCTCGGAGTCCGCGACGCGCCGGTCCGCAACCTCGAACACGAGTGACTCGGCATGGTCCAAGGTCTGGGTGACGTCCTCGGGAGCTGAGTACGCCTCCTCGGAGATCTCGCCCGCGACCGCGATGAGTCGACGCAACAACGCGAGCTCGCTCACGATCTGCGCGTAGTGGCCCGCGTTGGCCGAGGAGGGCGTGGCCGCTTGGAGCTGCAGCAGCGTCGCCTTGCCGCCGAGCGCGTCGAGCAGGTTCTTGCGGCGAAGCTCCTCGGAGAGCGTGACGGGGTCAACCGGCTCACCCTGGCCGTAGAGCTCGACGACCGTCTCGTAGATATGGCCGTGGGCCGGCTTGTAGAAGTCGGACGACTCGACCTTGACCTCGATCGCGCTGACGATCGCATCGCGCGAGAGGAGCATCGCCCCGAGCAGCGACTCCTCGGCCTCGATGTTGTGCGGCGGGATACGCCCTGCGGCGGAGCTCGGGCCGGGTCCTGGCCCCGGTCCCTGGGCGCGAGATCGCGCCGACTCGATCGATTGCACCACTGCTACCCCTCGCACGCCGGCTGCACGTTCATCGTCGCGGACATGGCCTGTGGATAACGAGTGGGTGAACCCTGTGGATTGGCCGTGGAGAACCCGACTCGTCGTCCACAAGGCTGGGGATAGATCCCGCGGTAAGCGCCCATACCCCCACTCAACCGCGAGGGTGGGACAGTCAGGGCGCGGACACTCGCCAGACAGGACGCACAGCGGTGGGTGCGATCGGCGACGGGGGCGACGGGCCACACCGCATTTCCAATGCCTAGCGGTGCGATTTCCCGTCGGCGACGACCTCGACCATGACCGTCACGGTGACGTCGGTGTGCAGCTTGGCCGGCACCTCGTGCGGACCGAGCTCCTTGATGGGCTCGTCGAGCACGAGCATGCGTCGGTCGATGGTGACGCCGGTCTGGGCCGTCAGCGCGTCGGCGATGTCGGCTGTGGTGACCGAACCGAAGAGCTTGCCCGCCTCGCCGGCACGCGCCCCGACCTCGATCCGCGCCGTCGTCAGGCGATTCGCGAGCTCCTGGGCGGCGTTGCGCTCACGCTGCCCGCGCGCGTCACGGTTTCGCCGCATCGCCGAGGCCTGCTGGACGATCCCCTTGGTCGCGCGGATGGCCAACCCCCGCGGCACGAGGTAGTTGCGGGCGTACCCGTTGGCGACGTCGACGAGGTCACCCTTCACGCCGAGACTGTCGACATCGTCGCGGAGCACGACCTTCACGATGTCTCCCCACTACCGGTCTCGGGTGCAGTCGACGTCTCGGGTGCAGTCGACGTCTCGGGGGTGGTCGACGCTGTCGGCGCCTCGGCCTGGCCGGTGTCAGTCGCGCCCACGGTCACGCCCTCGGGAGCCTCGGGTGGCTTGGGGAGCGTGAGCGTGTCCTCACGCGACTCACGACCCCGATCACGATCCCTGCCACCAGCGCCGCCGCGATCACGGTCACGTCGGCCTCCCTTGTTGCGCTGGGTGACCTGGCGGATGCTGTACGGCAACAAGGCCATCTCCCGGGCAACGCGGATCGCGCGGGCGACGGCGCGTTGCTGCTGGGTCGTGTTGCCGGTGACCCGTCGGGCGCGAATCTTGGCCCGCTCGGACATGAACCGACGGAGCAGGTTCACGTCTTTGTAGTCAACCCACTGGACGTTCTCGGTGATGAGGATCGAGGTCTTCTTCTTGGGTTCCCGGCGCCGATCGTTATCGCGGGGGCCTTTTCCTTTTCGCCGATCCTTCTCGCGTGCCATCTCGTCCTGTCCTCAGATTCTTAGAACGGCTCTTCGCCGAACTCGTCGTACCCGCCA
Organism: Acidimicrobiia bacterium; assembly: GCA_035646535.1. GTDB lineage: Bacteria > Actinomycetota > Acidimicrobiia > IMCC26256 > JANYLB01 > DASRPD01. The sequence continues at coordinate 10,052 of DASRPD010000079.1, read as the reverse complement.
CCGGAACCGCCGGAACCGCCCGGCTGGGAGCCACCGGACTGGGAGCCGCCGCCGCCGTCACCGGCCGGCGCGCCACCGGAGCCACTCGTCGGCCCGCCACCGGAACCACTTGTCGGCCCGCCACCGAAGTCACTGCCGCCGCGCCGGTCGATCTTCTCGACCTTGGCGGTCGCCCAGCGCAGAGACGGACCGATGTCGTCGGCCACGATCTCGACGACACTGCGCCGCTCGCCCTGCTCGGTTTCCCAGCTGCGCTGCTCGAGGCGTCCGGTCACCACCACCCGAGATCCCTTGGCCAGGGACTCGCCGACGTTCTCGGCCATCTCCCGCCAGCACACGACGTTGAAGAAGCTGGTGCGCTCCTCCCACTCCTGGGTCTGGCGGTTCATCCACCGGCGATTGACCGCGACGCCGAAGTTGGCGTTGGCCTGGCCGGTCGGCGTATAGCGGATCTCGGGGTCTCGGGTGATATTGCCGATGACGGTGATCGTGTTGTCTGCCATGGTTCCCTCCCTACGCATCCGCCGTCGGGGTACCCGCAGTCTTCGGCGGCCCGTAGACCGCCTCCGGAATGCGCAGCACCTTGTGGCGAATGACTTCGTCTGCCAGGGAGAGCATCCGATGGAGCTCATCCATCGCGACGGGCTCGGCCTTGGCCTGGAGGACGACGTAGTAGCCCTCCCAGCGGTGGTTCACCTCGTAGGCGAACCGGCGTTTGCCCCAGAAGTCGATGAAGCCGGGCTCGGCGCCCTTGGCCTTGATGACTTCGAGGTAGCGATCGACGGCAGACCGGATGGTCTCCTCTTCCAGGTCTGCGTCGAGGATGATCATGACCTCGTAGGGCCGCAAAGGCCTCTACCTCCTTTGGACCGCCGACGCTCCGGCGGGCTCCGATCGTCGCGGTCGGGACGCCGAGTCGGCGGGCCCTTGGCGGTCGGAGCAGGTTCGGTTGTGAAGTGCTCGAAGCTAGCAAACCTATCGGCGCAGAACCTACCGGCCGGGTGGGACAGTCAAGCAGGGCCGCGATTCGGCGGGCGCCGGTCAACCCGGCAGTGTGAGCTGGTCCTCCTGGTCCCCGACGCTCGGGTACAGATCGAGCGCCTCGGTCATCTGGTCGGTCATGTGGTACGTCTCGTCACTCGACGGGAACCGGCCCCGGCGCACGTCCTCGGCAAAACGAGCGACCGCGCCAACCGCCTCCTCCCCGAGCGACGCGTACCGCCGCACGAACCGAGGGGCGATTCGATCCTCGAGCCCGAGGATGTCGTGGTACACGAGCACTTGGCCGTCGCAGTGCCGGCCGGCGCCGATACCGATGGTCGGCACGTCCAGCGCGTCGGTCACCATGCGGGCCACAGCATCGGGCACGCACTCGAGGACGATCGCGAAGCACCCTGCTCCGGCAAGCGCCACGGCGTCCTCGACGATCTCGCGCGCCCCGTCGAGCGCCTTGCCCTGGACTCGAAAGCCGCCCAGTGCGTGGACGGACTGGGGAGTCAGGCCCAGATGGCCCATGACCGGGATCTCGGCATCGAGGATCGCGTGGACCGCATCGAGGCGTTTCCGCCCTCCTTCGAGCTTCACCGCCCCGGCTCCGGCCCGCACGAGCGCTGCCGCGTTGGTCACCGTCTCGGCACGCGACACGTGATAGCTCATCCACGGCAGGTCGCCGATGACGAGCGGGGCTGGCTGCGTCCGCGCCACCGCGGCGACGTGGTGCGCCATGTCGTCGATCGTGACCGAGAGCGTGTCGTCGTAGCCGAGCACGACCATGGCGAGGGAGTCCCCGACCAAGATCATGTCGACGCCGGCGTCGTTGGCGACTCGCGCCGACGGTGCGTCGTAGGCGGTCACCATGACGAGTGGCTCTCCGTCGCCCTTGCGAGCCCGTATGCCCGGCACCGTGACACGGCGGGCCGGGCGCGCGGCACCCTGGCCCCCGCACGTGTCCGATGCGTGACCGGTCACCCCATGGTCAGCCATCTCCGTACCTCCACCGTCCAGGGCACCCACGGCTCCCGGCAGCACCTATCAGGCTACCGGCTCCCGGCAGCACCTATCAGGCTACCGCGCCCGCTCGGCGCCCGTCCCGCCGGGACGGACTCGGATGCTCCCGGCCGGTGCCCGTCTCCGACACCGGTGAGCCGCGCCGATCACGCCCGAACGGCCGACATGGGTGGAGTGGGAGAAACGGTGGAGTGGACCGGGCCTACCGAGGATCGCCCGTGGTGTCGCCGGTCATCTCGTGCGGATACTGCGAGACGCACGAGATGCACCACCGCTCGACCTCCTCGAGGACCTGTCGCGAACCGGGCGTGTCCCACGTCTCCGGCGTGATGTAGACGCGCCGCACCTCGACGAGTGCGTCGTCGGGCGTCGCACAGTTCCCGCAGGATGGTTGCATCGACGGCGCCGACTCAGCTCGCGTGCCGACGGCCGAGCAGCTCGCGACGACCCAGGTGGTTCCAACTGCAGTCGACGCAGACCTCGACGATGTAGCACGCGAACTCGTCGACCGACGCGCCCAGCTTCTCGAGCTCACCCGGATAGCTGATGCAGCGGCCGTTGGCCCGTTTGAGCCCGTCGCCGTAGACGTAGGAGACGTGACGCACGTGAGCACCACTGCAGACCGGGCAGTTGCCTTCTGCCGGTTGGCCGACATGACGAGCCGCGCGGAGCAGCTCGGGATGCGCGTCGCACACATCGTGTTGCGCGACCACGCCCCGGCGGAGATCGGCCAACACCGCTCTTCGAGCAAGCGCGTAGTCGACGTGACGGGGCACAGGGCGAGTGTACGGGCTGGCTCCGTGTGGCTCGCCCCGCCTGCGGAGACCTGGATCCGGTCACGATCGTCGAATTGATATATCGACTCGATATACCACGCCGATATATCGACGTGATATAGTGCTTCGATACGCCACGGCGCCGGATACGTCCCCGGTCGCATCATCGGCGCGGCGGCGAAACGGGCCGCCGACCCCTCCCGGAAATGCTGGTCAGACATGCTCGAGCTCGCCATCCTCGGTCTCCTGAAGGATCAACCCCTTCATGGCTATGAGCTCAAGAAGCGGCTCGGCGAGAGCCTCGGCGTGCTCTGGGGCGTGTCCTACGGGTCCTTGTACCCGGCGCTGCGCCGCCTCGATCAAGGTGGCGCGATCGTCGAGGTCCCGCCCGCGGGCGGTTCGCCGAAGGCCGCCCGACCGAGCACGGGCTCGGTGACCGGTGACGTCGCGGCGGCGCGGCGGCGCCTACGCGGTCTGGCCGGCTCGGGGCGACGCACCCGCAAGGCCTACCGGATCACCGAGGCAGGTGAGGTTCGGTTCCTCGAGCTGTTCACCGACGACGCCGGATCTGATGAAGAGCGGGGCTTTGCACTGCGGCTCTCCTTGTTCGCCCACGTACCGGTCCAAGCCCGGCTCGCGGTCCTCGAACGGCGCCGCGCCGAGCTCGATACCCGCCTGGCAGCCCTACGGGCCGGTCGGACCACGACCGGGCGCGACCGCTACGCCCACTCGCTCGCCCAGCACCGGGCGCGCTCGATCGAACGTGACCTCGAATGGGTCGAAGAGCTCGTCGTGGCCGAGCAATCGGCCGCCGACGATGACAACCGAAAGGAACACATCGCATGAGCGGGAAGATCAAGGTTGCAATCGCGGGCATCGGCAACTGCGCGAGCTCGCTGATCCAAGGGGTCGAGTACTACCGAGAGGCCGACCCGGAGGAATCGGTACCGGGTCTCATGCACGTCGTGCTGGGCGGCTACCACGTTCGTGACGTCGAGTTCGTCGCCGCGTTCGACGTCGACGCCGCGAAGGTGGGCCTCGATGTCGGCAAGGCGATCTTCGCCAGCCAGAACAACACGATCCGCTTCGCTCCGGTCAACGAGCTCGGCGTGGCCGTCCAGCGCGGACCGACGTTCGACGGCCTCGGTACCTACTACCGCCAGACGATCGAGGAGAGCCCGGTCGGCGCGGTCGACGTGGCCCAGGCGCTGGCTGACTCGGGCGCCGAGGTCCTGGTGAGCTACCTGCCCGTCGGTTCCGAAGCGGCCCAGAAGCACTACGCCCAAGCATGCCTCGACACCGGCGTCGCGTTCGTGAACGCGATCCCGGTGTTCATCGCCAGCGACCCGACGTGGGCCGCGAAGTTCACCGAAGCGGGCGTACCCATCGTCGGTGACGACATCAAGAGCCAGGTCGGCGCCACCATCGTCCACCGGATCCTCGCTCGCTTGTTCGAGGATCGCGGGCTCGTGCTGGACCGGACCTACCAGCTCAACGTCGGCGGAAACATGGACTTCAAGAACATGCTCGAACGCGAGCGCCTCGAGTCCAAGAAGATCTCGAAGACGCAGTCGGTGACGAGTCAGCTCGACAACGGCATCGAAGCCGACGACGTCCACATCGGGCCGTCGGACCACGTGCCGTGGCTCGAAGATCGCAAGTGGGCCTACATCCGCCTCGAAGGCCGAAACTTCGGTGACGTGCCACTCAACGTCGAGCTGAAGCTCGAGGTGTGGGACTCGCCGAACTCGGCGGGGGTGATCATCGACGCGCTCCGGTGCGCGCGCATTGCCTTGGACCGCGGCATCGGCGGGCCGCTGCTCGGCCCCTCGGCGTACTTCATGAAGTCTCCGCCCGTGCAGTACCACGACGACGAGGCCCACCGGATGATCGACGAGTTCGCGGCCGGCACCTGAACCGGCCGGCGTGAACCGCGCGACCGTGAAACCCGCGGTCACACGCCCGTCGCTCTACGCTCGGACGGTGCAGAACACCGAAGCATGGGACCGGGTGGCCCGTCGCGAGCAGGATGACGGCGGCCCGTCGACCGACAGTGTCTCCTACGGCGCGGCGCTCCCGACCGAAGCCGAGCTCCGACTCCTGGGCGACGTGAAGGGCCGGCGGGTCCTCGACCTGGGTTGCGGCACGGGCCAAGCCGCGATCGCACTCGCCCGCCAGGGCGCGTCCGTCATCGCGGTCGACGGCTCGGCGGAACAGCTCGCAGTGGCGCGCCGGCGGGCGGCACGGGCCGAAGTACGGATCGAATGGCACCACGCCGATCTCGCCGACCTCGCGTTCTTGCGCGCGGACTCGGTCGACGTGGCGGTCAGCATCGACACGCTCGGGGAGTTGGACGACCTCGCCCGGTTGTTCCGCCAGACCCAACGCGTCTTGCGCCCGAACGCCGCGTTCGTGTTCTCCCATGAGCATCCGCTCGCGCTCATCACCGCCGAGGATCGCCCTGCCCCGGGGACGGTTCCGCACCCGAGCGGGCCGGTCACCGTCAGCCGATCGCTGTTCGACCCTTCCCCCATCACCGTGGAGCGCGGCGGCGAACCGGTCACCCTCTACCCCCGGACGCTCGCCGAGGAGCTCACCACGCTGCATCGGGCCGGGTTCCGGGTCGACGCGTTGATCGAGCCGCAGGCAACCGGCGACGGCCGACCAATCCTGCCCGCGGTGGTCATCTGGAAGGCGAAGAAGCAGGGGGCCTGAAGCCGGTGTCGGAGGACGCCACGGTGCATCGATACCGCGCGGTGTGCGAATGGCACGGAACCACCGCGGACGGATACGAGACCTACGACCGCACCCACGCCCTCTCGTGCCCGCCGGCGGGGACCGGCCTCGCGCTCAGCGCCGATCCGGCGTTCAAGGGCGACCCCGCCCACCTCAACCCGGAGCAGTTGCTCCTGGCCGCAGCGGCGTCCTGTCAGCTTCTGTCCTTCCTCGCCGTTGCCGCGCGAGCACGCGTCGTGGTGACCGCCTATCGGGACGACGCCGAGGCCGATATGCCGCACGACGCTCGGCCCATTCGCATCACCGCGATCCGGCTTCGACCGCAGGTCACCGTGGCCCCGGGCACCGACGAGGCGCAGGTGCACACGCTCACTCGGCTGGCGCACGAGCACTGCTTCATCGCCAACACGCTGGCCTGCGACGTCTCCGTGGAGGCGAGGGTCACGGTCGCCTGAGCGGGCCGGCGATCAGTCGGCGAGACCCTCGTCCCGCGCCCAGGCGAGCAGACGGGCCTCGGCCTCCTCGGTCGGGATCGGGCCCTCGTCGAGGCGCGCCTCGAGCAGAAAGTCCAGCGCCCGACCGACCTGGGGGCCCGGTTCGAGGCCGAGCAGCACCATGACCTGGCGGCCGTCGAGGGGCGGTCGGATGGCGTCCAGCTCCTCTTGGGAACGAAGCGTCGCGATACGCGCCTCGAGCTCGTCCATCCGTCGATCGAGCGCGGCCGCCTTTCGGCGGTTGCGGGTCGTGCAGTCGCAGCGCACCAGATGGTTGAGATCGTCGAGCAGGGGGCCGGCGTCGCGGGCGTAGCGACGAACGGCCCGGTCGGTCCACCCCATCGCGTAGGTATGGATGCGCAGGTGCAGGTCGATGAGCGCCACGACGTCGTCGGCGAACGTCTGGGGGTACCGAAGCGCTGCGAGTCGTTCCCGCGCCATGCGGCCACCGACCACCTCGTGGTGATGGAAGCTCACGCCGTCGGAACCGATCGACCGCGTCTTCGGCTTGCCGATGTCGTGCAGCAACGCCGCCAGCCGTACCAGCAGCTCGGGACGTGTGTTGCCGACGACCGCAATGGTGTGCGCGAGGACATCCTTGTGCTGGTGGATCGGGTCCTGTTCGAGCTGCATCGCGTTGAGCTCGGGCAGGAACTCATCCGCCAGCTTGGTGGTCGAAAGGAACCACAGCCCGGCGGCCGGTTCATCGACGACCAACAGCTTGGAGAGCTCGTCGCGGATGCGCTCGGCGCTCACGATCTCGAGACGGTGGGCGTGACGGTGCACCGCCTCCACGAGCTCGGGCTCGGGCTCCAGGCCGAAGCCGGCGATGAACCGCGCCGCCCGCATCATCCGCAGTGGGTCGTCGACGAACGACACCTCGGGCGTGAGCGGCGTGCGCAATCGGCGCGCCGCGAGGTCCGCGATCCCGCCGAACGGGTCGACGAGCTCAGGATCGGGCAGGCGGAGCGCCATCGCATTGACGGTGAAGTCCCGACGCGACAGGTCCGTCTCGATGTCGTCACCGAACCTGACCTCGGGCTTGCGACTCTCCGGCCGGTAGATCTCGGTTCGGAACGTCGTGATCTCGAGGCGCGTGCCGTCCACCTCACAGCCCACCGTTCCGAACCGCTGACCCTGGAGCCACACGGAATCGGCCCAGCCGCGCACGAGCCGCTCGATCTCATCGGGACGCGCGTTGGTCGCGAGGTCGATGTCGGTGTGGGACTGTTCGAGCAGAGCATCGCGAACGCTCCCGCCGACCAGGTAGCACTCGTAGCCCGCGTCCACGAACAGTGACGCGGCGCGAGGTACGGGGGAGTCACCTTCCAGCAGAGATCGCAGTCGGGGCGGGACGATGCTCACCGCTGCATTCTCGCCTGCCGGAGCAGGCGGACCCGAACCAATCCCGCCCGACACTCGATATCGCGGTGGTACCGTCGACATCGACCACAAGGAGTCGCGAGCATGGATCTGGGTTCGGCCGAGACCTGGCGTTGGATCTGGGTCGGCGCCGTCGTGTTCTTCGCGATCGGCGAGCTCCTCGCTCCGGGGACGCTGTTCCTGCTCTCGTTCGCGGTCGGGGCCGTCGCCGCCGCGATCCTGGCCTTCGCCGGCGCCGATATCCCGTTCCAGTGGCTCGCGTTCGTCGTCGTCAGCGCGGGTTCCCTCGCGCTGCTCGTCCCGATCGGTCGGCGACTCGACCGCACTGGCGAGCGCCAACCGGTCGGCGCCACCCGCTGGGAAGGTCGTGACGCCGTCGTGGTCGAGCCGATCGCGGCCGGGCTCCACGAAGCCGGCATCGTTCGGGTCGACGCCGAGAGGTGGAGGGCCGAGAGCGACGACGCTCACCCGATCGAGACCGGCGCGACCGTGCGGGTCGTACGGGTCGAGGGCACTCGCATGGTCGTCGAGCGAACGTCGACCCCCATTTCGCACCCGCCGGCCTGACCGGCACCAAGGAGCCACAGATGGCCGTCGTCATTGTTCTCGCCGTTGTCGCGTTGCTCGTCCTGCTCGTCGCGGCGAAGAGCATCCGCATCGTCCGTCCGTACCAGCGCGGCGCGGTCGAGCGCCTCGGCCGCTACAAGCACACGGTCGATCCCGGTCTGCGGATCATCGTGCCGTTCGTCGATCGTCTCCTGGTCGTCGATATGCGCGAGCAGGTGGTCGACGTGCCCCCGCAAGAGGTCATCACCGCCGACAACGTTGTCGTGGCCGTCGACGCGGTCGTGTACCACGAAGCGACGGACGCGCGGAGGCTCCTCTACAACATCGCGAACTTCCAGCTCGCGGTCACGAAGCTGGCGCAGACGAACCTGCGCAACGTCATCGGTGACATGCAGCTCGACGAGGCGCTCACGTCGCGCGACACGATCAACATCAAGCTGCGCGAGATCCTCGACGACGCCACCGACAAGTGGGGCGTACGGGTGGTGCGGGTGGAGATCCAACGCATCGACCCGCCGCCTGACGTCGTCGACTCGATGCACCACCAGATGAAGGCCGAGCGCGAGCGTCGCGCGGTCGTGACCGAAGCGACGGGCGTGCGCGAAGCCGACATCACCCGAGCCGAGGGCGAGAAGCAGGCGGTAATCCTCGGAGCCGAGGGCCAGAGACAATCGATGATCCTGCGGGCCGAGGGTGAGGCCGGCGCGGTCGAACGGCTGGCCGACGCCGACCGCTACCGCCGGCTCACCGTGGCCGAGGGTGAGGCCGGCGCGACCCGCGCGGTCTACTCCGCGATCCATGACGGCGGGCCCACGCCGGATCTCATCTCGATCAAGTATCTCGAAGCGCTCGGTGCGATCGCCGACGGACAGGCAACCAAGATCTTCCTGCCGGCGGAGATGGCCGGCCTGTTCGGCGCGGTCGGCGGGCTCGCGGAGATGCTCAGCTCCGCGGCGGCGCCGGCCGCGACATCAGCCGTCGAACGCAACGGCGGCGGCGCGGGCGACGAGATACCGGGAATTCCCGGCTCAGGGTCCACCACAGGATAACCCGCGAGGGGTAGTCTGCGTGTGTGGAGCTGACGGGCGAGGGTCTGGCGGGGTTCTTCGAGGTGGTGGTGCCGCATCTGAATGAGCGGCAACGGCGCGTGGTCGGGGGTGCGATGGCCGAGGCGTTGGGGCGTGGGGGTCAGGCTCGTGTGGTGGAGGCATCGTTGATGAGTTCGTCGACGATCGCGAAGGCCGTCGCCGAGGTTCGGGCTGGGGTGGAGCCCTCCGATCGTCAACGTGTGACGGGTGGTGGCGACCGGCCGGCGATCGACAAGCAGCCTGGTCTGCTCGAGGCGCTCGACGAGTTGGTGCATCCCGACACGCGTGGGACGCCGATGTCGGCGTTGCGGTGGACGCTCAAGTCGACGTATCAACTCGCACGTGATCTCCAGGCCCGGGGGTTCCGGGTCTCGGCCGAGTTGGTGCGCCGCTTGTTGCACGACATGGGCTACTCGTTGCAGGCCCCCGCGAAACAGAACGAGGGCAGCGCCCACCCGGATCGTGACGGCCAGTTCAACCATCTCAACGCACTCGCGGGTGAGCGGCTCGCGTCGGGTGACCCGGTCATCAGCGTGGACACGAAGAAGAAGGAACTGATCGGCAACTACGCCAACGGTGGCACCGAGTGGCACCCTGGTGGTGAGCCGACCCGCACCAACGTGCACGACTTCGCGGACCGGGCACTCGGCGAGTTCGCGAAGGCGATCCCGTACGGGGTCTACGACATCGCGAACAATCAAGGTTGGGTCAACGTCGGTGACACCGCAGACACCGCCGAGTTCGCGGTGAACTCGATCCGGTCCTGGTGGAACACACTCGGCAAGGAGCGGTTCCCTGACACGACCCGCCTGATGATCACCGCTGATGCCGGAGGCTCCAACGGCTACCGGGTCCGCGCGTGGAAGTGGCACCTCGCCCAACTCGCGGCCGAGACCGGCTTGGAGATCACGGTGTGTCACTACCCGCCCGGCACGTCGAAGTGGAACAAGATCGAACATCGTCTGTTCAGCTTCATCTCGATGAACTGGCGGGGCCGGCCC
>DASRPD010000078.1:0-11263 GCA_035646535.1 Acidimicrobiia bacterium | reverse complement strand
GTCAGCGTCCGGCCACGCTGCCGCGGTGGACCAGACGATGCGGGTCGCGGTGTACTTGGGGACCGGGCGGATCGAGATCCAGGATCGACCCGTTCCGCAGCTCGGTCCCGACGATGTGCTCCTCGAGGTGAGCCACTGCGGGATCTGCGGCTCTGATCTGCACTTCGTCCTCGAGGGCTGGGGCAAGCCCGGGTCCGTCGAGGGTCATGAGTATTCCGGTCGCGTGGTCGCAGTCGGTGACTCCGTCACGCGTTGGCGCCTCGGCGACGAGGTCGTGGGTGGGCCGAGCCCGAAGTGTGGGGACTGCGACGCCTGCCGGATGGGCCGTCCCTCGCTCTGCGCGGGTCGGGGCGCGGTCGGTGAGGGTCCCGGCGACGACCAAGGGGCTTTCGCCGAGTACATACGCGTGTCGGAGGACCGTCTGCTCCGAGTGCCCGACGGCGTCTCGCTCCGTCAGGCCGCGCTCGCCGAGCCCCTCGCGGTCGCGCTGCACGGCATCACGCGGTCGGGCATCCGGCCGGGCCGGCGCGCGCTCGTCACGGGCGCGGGACCGATCGGCTCGCTCACCGTCGCTGCTCTTCTCGCCCGAGGCGTGAACGATGTCGTCGTGAGCGAACCCGTGGCCGCCCGCCGCGAGCTCTGCGAACGGCTCGGTGCCGTCGCGCTGGAACCGGCCGCGCTCGCCGCGCCCACCTCACCCAATCTGCCCGTCGACCACCCGTTCGATGTCGCGCTCGAGTGCTCGGGCAACGCGCACGCGATGGAGGCTGCGCTGGCACAGCTCCGCAGGATGGGAACACTCGTGCTCGTGGGTGCCGGTATGCGACCGCCCCGGTTCGACCCCAACCGCATCTTGTTGAACGAGCTCGTCATCACCGGTGCGTTCTGCTACGACCAGCACGGCTTCGATGCCGCACTCGACTTGCTTGCTGATCCCGAGTTCCCCGCTGACGCGCTGGTCGAACCGGGCGACGTGGGGCTCGACGGGCTCCTCGGTGCTATCGAGTCCCTCGGCGCGGGCGAGATTCCCGCCAAGGTCATGATCGCCCCGCGCCCAGGAGGATCTCCGGATGGCTGATTCCGCCCGCAAACCTCGCTTCAACCACGTCGCCATGAGCTTGCCGTCACGTCAGCTCGAACCGGACGGGCGGGCCGAGCTCTGCGCCTTCTACGGCGATGTGTTCGGCTGGGTCGAGCTGCCGACCGAGACCGTGGATGGCGCCAAGCTCGTCTTCAGCGTGCATGACGTCCAGCAGTTCGTGTTCCTCGTCGCCGATGACCCGCCCATGACCTGCCGGCGCATGGATCATTTCGGTCTGTCGGTCGCGACGGAACCGGAGCTCGATGACGTGTTGGCCCGAGCGAAGGCGTGGCGGGCGCGCGACGAGCGAGTGGACATCATCGACAAGGCGGTCGAGGACCATGGGGTGCTCTCGATCACGAACATCTACGTGGGGTTCCTGCTCCCGATGATGGTCGAGGTGCAGTACTGGCAGTTCGCCGACGTCCCGACGCCGTCGTGAGCGGGCTTCGCTGGGGCGCGTTCGTCCCGCAGGGCTGGAAGCTCGAGTACACGGGCTGGGGCGCAGCCGACGCTTGGACCCGCACCCGGGAGCTCGCGCAGCGAGCCGAACAGCTCGGCTACGACCACATCTGGGTCTACGACCACATCTGGGTCTACGACCACGTCGAGACCGTGCCTCGGCGCGAGCCGACCCACACGTTCGAGGCCTTCACGACCCTCGCCGCGCTCGCACCGATCACCGAGCGGGTGGGGCTCGGCCAGCTCGTGACGTGCTCGGCGTACCGAAACGCCGGACTGCTCGCCAAGCAAGCCGCGTGCATCGACGTCTTCTCGGGTGGTCGGCTGATCCTCGGACTCGGTGCCGGCTGGTACGAGCGGGAGTACCAGGCCTACGGATACCCGTTTCCTACCCCGCGCGAGCGGCTCCGTCGCCTCGACGAGACGCTCACCGTGGTGAAGCGGCTCTGGACGGAGAAGACTGTCTCCTTCTCGGGCGCCTCGGTCGAGCTCGACGGCGCGTACTGCGACCCGAAGCCGCTCCAATCGCTGCCGCGGATCTTGGTCGGTGGCGGCGGTGAGCAGGTCACGCTCGGGATCGCGGCGCGCCACGCCGATGCGACGAACTGGCAGGTCGGCCTGGACGCGTTCGTCCACAAGTCCCAGGTGCTGGCGGAGCACTGCGAACGGGTCGGGCGCGACTTCGACACCATCACACGGACCCACGGCCCGGACTGCCGGCTGTTCGACACCGAGCGTGCGCTGGCAGCCTGGCTCGACTCGCCGGGTGGCGGCCAGCTCTGGGGCCGGACAGCCCACGATGAATACGTCCGTGACAACTTCGTCGGTACCCCCGAGCGCGTGGCGGAGAAGGTCCAAGGTTTCGTCGACGCGGGCTGTGCAGAGTTCATCTTGTGGTTCCGCGACTACCCATCGGACGAGAGCCTGCGTCGATTCATGGAAGAAGTCGTGCCGGCCGTGACGCCGTTCGAGTGAACCCCGGCGGGTGAGCGCGGTCGCGCGCAGCACGGACCCCGCCGGACGATCGACGACGAGGCCGTCGCTCGGGCGGACGAGTCCGGCTCACGGCCGCTCGCCCGCGTACACTCCGGCCCCGTGGTGAGGACCGAGTGAGCGTTCGCGTCACGCCCGCCGATGGTGTGCCGACACCCGAGGCGCCCGCCGGGTCCGTCGACCCCGGCCATCAGGGAGTCGAGCCTTCCGGACCGTTCGCCGGCCGGGCGGGCCGTATCGTCCTCGCGCTCACCATCGTGGCGGTGGCCGCCGGCCTCGTCCTGCGTTTCGTGACGACATCGGACCTCTGGCTCGACGAAGCCCTCACCGTGAACATCGCCCGCCGGCCGCTCGGGGATCTCGTGAAGTTGCTCCGCCATGACGGCGCGCCGCCGCTCTACTACGTGCTGCTGCATCTCTGGATGCGGGTGTTCGGCGGCTCCGACGTCGCGACGCGCGCGCTGTCCGGCGTCATCGGGGTCGTGGCCGTCGCGCTGTGCTGGCCGGCCGCGGCCGGTCTCGGGGGATCCGACCCGGCTCGACGGCGATGGTTGGGGACCACGGCGGTGCTGGTGATGGCGACGTCGGCGTACGCCATCCGGTACTCGAACGAGGCCCGGATGTACATGCTCGAGATGGCCCTCGTGCTCGCCGGTTACCTCGCGATGCGGGCCGTACTCGCCCGGCCCACGCTCGGCCGTCTCATCGGGCTCGGCGTTGTCACCGCCGCATTGCTCTACACCCAGTACTGGGCGCTGTATCTGGTGGCGGTGACCGGTGCCGGCTTGTTCGGAGCCGTGGTGGTGGCCCGCCGACAGGCGAAACCGGCCACGGCACCGTCCCGGGCGCTCGCGGCCGTGGCGATCGGATGCCTCGCCTTCGTGCCCTGGGTCCCGACGTTCGTATACCAGACCACACACACGGGGACTCCCTGGTCGCGGCCGTCGTTCCCGGCGTCCGCGCTCGACACGGCCCTCAACGGGTTCGCCGGCGGTGAGCACGCCGACGCCGTGGTCGTCGAGCTCGGGTTCGGTGTGCTCGTGCTGCTGGCACTGTTCGGTGTGGCCCGCTCGCGTTGGCGAGTCGACCTGGACCTGCGCACGCGTCCGGGTGCCCGGTGGGAGTGGTTCGCGTGGGCGGCAACGCTCGCGTTGGGCATGACGGTGTCGTTCGCCGCCGGCAGCGCCTTCCAGGATCGCTACGCCGCGATCGTGTTCCCGCTCTTCGTCGTGTGCGTCGCCTACGGCATCGGCACGCTCGGCGCTCGATCGCTGCGATACGGGCTCCTCGTGGTGATCGTCGGGTCGAGCCTCGTCGGAGCGTTGCGTCAGGTCGGTGAGCACCGTACCCAAGGCGGCGAGATCGTGGCCGCGGTCGACGAGTCGGCCGAACCGGGCGACGTGCTCGCGTTCTGCCCGGATCAGCTCGGACCCAGCGGGACGCGCCATCTCCGCGCCGATGTCGAGGTCGGGGTGTTTCCCGGCTTCCGCCGGGCCGACATCGTCGACTGGGTCGACTACGAACAGCGCAACACCGCCGCCGACCCCGAAGCGTTCGCACGCGATCTCCTCACCCGGGCTGGTCCCGACCATGCGATCTACTTCGCGTACCAGCCGGGCTACCTCACGTTCGGGACCAGTTGTGAACGGATCGCCGCCGAGCTCGCGCGCGCCCGCCCCGACGCGACCGCGCTCGTCGCGGGCGACGAAGAGATCTTCGAGCCCACTGCCCTCGTGCGCTACGGACCGTGAGCGAGCCCGGAGCGACGCCCCAACCCAGCGGCGCGGTTGCCGATGGAACGAGCGGTCGGATCAGCATCGGCGCCGACTGCCGGCTCGCGCTCGTGCCCTGGGTCGTCGCACGGGTCGCGGTGGCCGTGGGCTACCTCCTCGCTCGCTGGTCGTACCCGCACTCCGGCGACGGGCTTCGCCCCGTCGCGCTCGGCCAGGGCCTTCTCGCCTGGGACGCCGGGTTCTACCAGTCGATCGCCGAGCACGGATACGACCTCGCCGGCGGGGGACTGCGATTCTTCCCGCTCGTCTCGCTGGCAGCGCGCGCGTTGGGTGCACCCATCGGCGGCCGGTACGGCCTCGCGCTCGTCGTCGTCGCGAACGCGTGCGCGTTCGGGTTTCTCGTGGTGCTCGCCCGACTCACCCGCGAGGAGGTCGGTGACGAGCGGGTCGTACGGGTCGCGGTCTGGTTGGGGGCCGTCGCACCTCCCGCGGTGGTGTTGGTGCTCGGCTACGCGGAATCGATGCTGCTGCTGTTGTCGGTCGCCATGTTCTGGGCGCTACGACACGAACGGTTCGGGTGGGCCGCGGCGCTGGGGTTCGCGGCCGGTCTGTGTCGCCCGTTCGGCGTCCTGTTGGCGGTACCCGCGCTCATCGAGCTCGCCCGGGTCTGGCGCGTCGCTCCGCTCGTCGATCGCGGTCGCGCGTTCCTCGCCGTGGTCGCGCCGGCGGGCGGCGTGGCCGCGTTCGCGCTCTGGGTCCGCTGGCAGTTCGGCGACGCGATGCTGCCCTTCCGGATCCAGACCGACGAGGGCCTGCGGGGCGGGTTTCGCGACCCCGTGTCGGCGCTCGTCGACGCGATCGGTGGGGGGCTCGGTGGCTCTCGACCGAGCGCCGGGGTCCACGTCGTCGCCGCAGTGGTCTGCATCGGGCTGTTGGTCGTCGTGGCCCGCCGGCTCCCCGCCGGCTACACGGCCTTCGCCGGCATCACGCTGTTGGTGGCGCTGTCGGCCGAGAACCTCGACTCCCTCGAGCGCTACGCGCTCGGGGCCTTTCCCCTGCTGATCGCGGCCGGGATCGTGGCGCGTCGGCCCCTCGCGGCTCGCATCGTCGTCGCGGCTGCCACGGCGGGTCTGGTGGCGACCACGATGGGGGTGTTCCTCGGGCGTTGGGTCCCCTGATCAGCGGGCTCCGGCGGTAGCGGGGCGTCAGCCGGGTTCGGCGAGCGGGCGCGGCTCCACCCGGAGGCCCCCGAGGTGCAGGCGCTCTCGCCACTCCAGCTTCCCGTCGATGCGGAAGGCGCGATGTCTGATGGGGGGTTCGAGCAGCTCGAGCTCGCCATCGTGCACACGGAGCCCGAACGTCTCGCGCAGCGCCGGTTGAGCTTTGCGGTCGGACCCCGCGTCCGCGTACGCGACGCCCACGACGAGCTCGTCCATATGCTCGGATACCAGCAGGTCGGCTGGTGCAACCCCACCGTCGTCGATTCCCAGCACCCAGTCGGTCTCGAACACGTCGCCGCGGTCAGCGTCGGTCGCGAGCGTCCGCGTCGCACGCGCGGTGTCGCCCTTTCCGCTGGTAACTTTGGTCGCGTTGGTCGCACGCGTCTTGAACGCACGTGACTCACCGGCGCGAACGTAGGTGCGTACGATCGGGCTGCTTTCTGGGTTCGTGACTCGTACATGGAGCGCGATCCGGCGACCCTCGACGACCGTGATCTCCTCGACGGCTACGGAGAGGTGGGGCGGATTCGTCACCGGCGCGAGCTCGTCGGGAGCGAGCGAGGGGCGCTGCACGTAGGGCGTGCGGTCGGGCATCGCATCGATGAGGTCAAGGTTCTTCGCTCCGCGGTCGACCGCGTAGAGCACCCGACCATCGAGCTGGGAGTTGTTCGTGGCGAACGGGTTCAGGAAGCCGAGGTACCTGCCCGGCACGAAGACGAGTGCCCGATCGTCGACCGCTGCGTTCACATCACGCCAAGGTGCCTGCGCCTCGCTGATGCGGTGATTCACGATGACGCGGTCGATTGCGAACGGCAGGGTGGCCGCCACGAGCACCGCGACGAGCGCGATTCCGTAGCTCCGACGGTGCCGCCAGGTCGCGACGATCGTCATCGCGATGAGGATGCTGAGCGGTGCGAAGAGGGGCACGTAGTAGATCGGACCGCTCAACGTCGTGTTCACCGTCGAGACGTAGGTCCCCCAGAAGAGGAAATACCCCATGGGAAAGGCGACGATGAGCGCGAGCAGCAATGCGGTGCTCCGGTCGCGGCGCCGACTCCACAGCGCCATGATCGCGGCGACGACCCCCACGTAGCTCCCCGCGAGGAATACGGGCAGGTAGCTCAGGGTCCTGAGTGTGCTCTTGACTGCCCGGAGCGGGGTGTAGTTGCGGACACCAAACTCGGGCATCAGGCGGTGCCGTCCGAATCCGAACGAGTCGAGGGGCTCCTTGGCCGTGATCGGGAACTCTGTCGGACTGCCGGTCACCTGGGCGTTGTACGCCAGGGTCGCGATCATCACCGGGATGAGACCGACCGCGACCCAGGCACCGGCGCGGGCGAGGCGGCCCCACTCCCGCCAGTGCGCCAGCACGACGTAGCCGACGACGATGATGCCCCAGAGGGCTGCGTCGAAGGGGCGGGTCATGAAGACCCAACCGAGCAGGAACCCACCGCCGACAAGCCGTAGTGGACGATGCAGGCGGATACCGGAGAGCACTCCGATCGCGAAGAACAGGGCAATGCCCAAGGTGGGGAGGTAGGAGAGGAAGACGCCACCCTGGATCGCCAGGATCGGACAGCCAAGCATCACCGTGGCCGCAACGAGCGCGAGGTCGCGGTCACCGGTCAGCTCGCGGGCGAGGAAGAAGGTGCCGAGCACCGAGAGGACACCCCCGACTGCAAGTGCGCCAACCGGGGTTCCGAACGTGAGGTCACTTCCGAAGAGGAGCAGCGGCCATCCGAGGGGATACTGCGAGAAGAGCTTGCCGTCGCGCGCGGCCGAGAGGAACGGCTGGAAGAAGTGGGGGAAGCCGAGATCGATGCCGGTGAGGTGGCCATCGCGTAGGAGATTGAGCTGCCAGGTGTAGACCGCTTCGTCGCGGTTCCACGACAGGTTCGGAAAGATCGTGTAATGCGCCACGATCGTGATCGCGGCGGCAAGGAGCGCGAGGCCGACGAGGAGCAGCCAGGTGGGCGCACGCTGAAGACCACGGGCTTCGGGTGCGATCGATGCACCCCCGGCCGGCGGTCGCGCCTCCGCGGGCGAGTTGCCGGGGCGGCGCTCGGAGGGGTCGCTCACCGCGGCGAAGTGTAGTGAGGGGCCCCTCGTACAACCAGTCGACCGGTCCGCAGCGGGTCCCGTGGTGACTTTCTGACGGCCCGACCCCGCAGCTACGATCCGCGGCGGGATGGTGGCAACCAGCGAGCGCGGGACGCGCCGACGGGCTGCTCCGGCGCGCGCGCTCGACGTCGTCGTGCTCGCTCTGCTGGCCTACGTTCCGTTCTTCTTCTCGTCGCCGGGCCGCCTCAGCAGCGACACCAAGCAGAATCTCTACCTCGATCCCGGGCGACTGCTCGCGCGGGCCCCGTACCTGTGGGATCCCCACATCGGAGCGGGAACCGTCCCGCACCAGCAGATCGGCTACCTGTACCCGATGGGGCCGTTCTACTGGCTGATGGACCGAGCGGGTGTGCCCGATTGGATCGCCCAGCGCTTCTGGCTCGGCACGATCTCGCTGGCCGCGGTCCTCGGGGCACGGTGGCTGTTCCTCATGCTGGGCACGAAGCGTGTCGGCGCGCTCGTCGGCGCGCTCGCTTACCTGCTCACGCCGTACCAGCTCGCCTTCACCGCGCGGATCTCGGTCTTGCTGCTTCCGTGGGCAGCCCTGCCGTGGCTCGTCGGGCTCACGATGCGCGCCGCCCGTCGCGGGGGGTGGCGCGACCCGGCGATCTTCGCGTTGATCGTGGTGACCGTCGGGGGCGTGAACGCTTCGTCACTGCTGCTCATCGCGCTCGGCCCGATTCTGTGGCTCGTGTTCGAGTGCACGCGCGGGAGAGCCGCGGCGCACGCCGCGGGAGCGGCGGGGGCGCGGATCGCGGTGGCGAGCATCGGGGTGTCGCTGTGGTGGGTGATCGGGCTGAGGCTCCAGGGCCGCTACGGGCTTCCTGTCCTCCAGCTGACCGAGAACCTCCGCACGGTCGCCAACGACTCCGCGCCCGCCGACCTCCTGCGTGGTATCGGGAACTGGTTCTTCTACGGGCAGGACAGCCTCGGGTACTCACTCGACCAGGCGGCGGCGTACGCGAGCAGCCGTGCGGTGGTCACGGCGAGCTTCGCGGTTCCGATTCTCGGTCTCCTGGGCGCGGCCGTGCTGCGCTGGCGCCACCGGGCTTACTTCGCCGCCCTGGTCGTGGTCGGGGTGGTGGTCGGTGCCGGCGCGTGGCCGTACGACGATCCGAGCCCGTACGGCGAGGCGTGGAAGCAATTCGCGAACGACAACTCGATCGGGCTCGCGCTCCGGAACACGCCGAGGGTTGCCCCGCTCATCGTCCTCGGTCTCGCCGCGCTCCTCGCCGCCTTCGTCGACGCCCTGGCGGTTCGCCGGGTCCTCCAGGTGGGTGCCGCGTCGTTCCTCGTCGTGGTGCTCGCCATCGGGTTCCTCCCGGTGTGGCGGCACGGCTACCTCTCCGAGGCGACACTTCGTCCGGAGGAGATCCCGTCGTACTGGATCGACGCGATCGACGCACTCGACCGTGAGGGTCACGACACGCGCATCCTGGAGATCCCCGGGAGCAGCTTCTCTGCCTACCGGTGGGGCAACACCGTCGAACCGGTGACCCCGGGGCTCACCGACCGGCCGTACGTCGCCCGCGAGGTGCTTCCGTACGGCTCGGCCCCTTCGGTGAACCTCCTGGACGCGCTGGACCGTCGAATGCAGATCGGCACGTTCGAGCCGGACTCGCTCGCGCCGGTCGCTCGGCTGCTCGGCGTGGGCACCGTCGTCCTCCGGGCTGATCTCGACACCGATCGGTTCGGAGCGCCCGCCCCCCGGGAGCTGTGGGTCGAGCTCACCGAACCCCTCGCGCCGGGGCTCGATCCACCGGAGTCGTTCGGACCACGGGTCGCGACTTCGACGGCCGACGGCGCGGCCGCGAGTGCCGCTCCACCCGCGGTGGCGCTGTTCCCTGTTCAAGACGCAGTGCCGATCGTGCACGCCGCTCCCGTGATGGATCCCGTGTTGCTGAGCGGCGACGGCGACGGCATCGTGGATGCCGCCGCCGCCGGCCTGCTGTCCGGGCGCGAGCAAGTGCTCGAGCTCGCGGCCCTGGACCCCTCCGGCCTGCAGGCGGCGCTGGACGACGGTGCGGCGCTGGTGCTCACCGACTCGAATCGGCGTCGTGTGCAGAACTGGTTCTCGTCGCTCAGCGAGACCAGGGGCGCGACCGAACAGGCCGGCCGTACGGCCAACGATCCGAACGAGTACGACTTCCGGCTCAATCCGTTTCCTGACGGGACCGATGCGAATCGGACCGTGGTGGAACAGCGGGGCGGAAACGTGGAAGCAACCTCGGACGGCGGCGCGGCGCGCCCTGAGGATCGGGCTGTCGGAGCCTTCGACGGCGACCTGGCCACCTCGTGGCGCGTCGGTGGCGCCGATCCTCGGGGCGAGAGCATCACGCTCCGGACCGAGCGGCCGGTGCGCGCGGACGAGATCACGCTCGTGCAACCCCAGGACGGCCCGCGTGATCGGCTCCTCACTCGGGTGCGCCTGCGCTTCGACTCGGGCCCGCCGGTGACCGTCGAGCTCGGACCGGACTCGTTGACCCCCGAGGGCCAAGTCGTGCGGTTCCCCGCCCGCACGATCCGGCAGCTCGAGATCGAGCTGGTCGACGTCGCGGAGCCGCCGTTCGAACCCTCTCTCGCGAACGCGGTCGGGTTCGCGGAGATCCGCCTCGGTGACGTGCACGTGACCGAGACGGTCCGACTCCCGGTGGACATCGGCGCCCTGGGCACCGGTGCAGAGGGCCATTCGCTCGCCATCGTCATGACGCGGTTGCGCATCGACCCTGTGCTGGTCGGCCGCCAAGACGAGGAGCGTGCCCTCGTGCGTCGCTTCGATCTGCCGGACAGCCGCGCGTTCGAGCTGAGCGGGGTCGCGGGCGTCGATCCCGGCGCGCCGGACGCGGTCCTCGACGATCTGCTGGGTACGACCGCGCCCGGCACGACCTATTCCGCCTCGGGCCATCTCACTACCGACGCCGACGCGAGGGCGTCCCGCGCCTTCGACGGCACCGCGGCTACCGCCTGGTCCGCACCCTCAGGTCCCCAAGAGGGCCAGTGGACAGAGGTCGAGCTGGCCGCACCCGTCGCCGTCTCCCAGCTGCAGCTGGGAGTCGTCGCCGACGGTCGCCGCTGGGTCCCGACGAGGGCGCATCTCGAGACTGAGGACGGTGCGCGACACGACCTCGTGATACCCGCCGTGGGTGATGTCGGACCCGTGCCCCAGACCGTGACGCTGCCGGTGGACATGGCCCCGGCGCGCCGGCTCCGTGTGGTCATCGACGCGGTCCGTCCTCCGGCCGATCCCGACGCGGCGCGCGATCCCGACCCGGTCGCGCTTGCCGAAGTCGCGATCGAAGGTGTTCCCGTTGCGCCCTCGGCGGGTCAGATCTCCAACCGCTGCCGCGGGGATCTTCTCACGCTCGACGGCAAGGCCGTACCGCTGCGCGTCACGGAGTTGCCCGACGACGCTCAGCCGAATCTCGCGCTGGCGGCGTGTGAGGGACCGGTGCGCGTCGCGCAGGGTTCGCACGAGGTCGCGGCCGTACCGGGCAGCATCGCCGGCCTCGACATGGACCGCGTCGTCCTCACCTCGGACTCGGACGGCGAAGCCGTCGGTCCCCGTCCGATGGGAGCGACACTGGCTGACTCAGGGGCACAGGTGCGGGTCGTCTCGTCCGGACCGACCTCGGCTCGCCTGCGGGTTCGCACCG
>DASRPD010000077.1:0-7827 GCA_035646535.1 Acidimicrobiia bacterium | reverse complement strand
AACGCACCCGAGGCCCGATTGCTGCTCGGCATCGAGCCCACCGATCCCGATCTGGTGACGGCCCATGCCGACACGCTCGTCGACCTGCTCCTTCCCGTCGCCCGTCCCCTGGAGGACTGACCCCCATGCCCTACCGACTCGCCAATGTCGCCGGCCGCGCCGCCCTCGTGGCCGGCGACGGCTACTACGACCTCGCCGCACTGAGCAACGGTGCACTCGGACCTGACCCCATGGCCGCCATCGCCGCGTGCGACCGGTTGCACGCCCTGAGCGCGGGCCTCGCGGATCGGGAGCCGACCGGGTCGCTGGCTGACGCCGAGCTCGGTTCGCCCGTGCCGTCACCGCGCAACTCGTTCGCCGTGGGCCTCAACTACGCCACCCACGTGGCCGAGTCGGGGATGGAGACTCCCGCGGCGCCGGTCATCTTCTCGAAGTTCCCGAGCTGCATCGTCGGGCCCGACGCCGATATCGCGCTCAACTCGGCCTTCGGCGACTACGAGGCGGAGGTCGTGGTCGTGATCGGCGCGGGAGGCGCGAACATCGCCGCCGCGGATGTGTGGATGCACGTCGCCGGCATCACCGGCGGCCAAGACATCTCCGACCGGAACTTGCAGTTCGCCGCGACACCCGCGCACTTCGATCTCGGCAAGTCACGCGACACCTACGGCCCAGTAGGTCCGGTGCTGGTCAGCCCCGACTCCTTCGACGACCCTGACGACATCGCGCTGGCGTGTCGCGTCAACGGCGAAGAGCGGCAACGGTCCTCGACGGCGCGGCTCATCTTCTCGGTCCCGTACCTGGTGGAGTACCTCTCGGCCGCGCTCACCCTGGCGCCGGGCGACCTCATCTTCACGGGGACGCCCGACGGTGTCGGCGTCACATCGGGCACCTTCCTGGTGGACGGGGACGAGATCGTCACCGAGATCGCCGGCGTTGGCACACTCACCAACCGTTGTGTCGGAGGGGCGTCATGAGCGACGTGGTCCCGGCATCTCGAGCCGATGGCGTGGCGCACGCGCCGGCCACCCTGCGCCGCCTGGATACCCGCGCGAACTCCGGCCGGCAGCTCCTGCAGCGCTAGACGACGCCCGGCGTTGGCGCGGCCTCACGCGATCGAGGCTGCACCGCCGGCGCACGCGCCGCGAGACCGTGGCGGCGATGACCACCCCCACCCTCAGCGAGGAGCGCATCACCACCCTCGATGCCATCCGCGGCGTCGCCGTGCTCGGCCTCCTGGTGATGAACGCGGTCTCCTACGGACTCGAACCCGGCGCGTACTTCAACCTCGATGTTCAGGGGAGCGTTACCTGGCTCGATTGGGCGATCGGCGGGTTCGGGGAGATCTTCGTCGATCAGAAGTTCATGGGCCTCTTCTCGATGTTGTTCGGCGCAGGAATCGTGTTGTTTGCCGAACGGGCCGGCGCGAAGGGACGTCGGCCGGTGCTATTCAGCCTGTGGAGAAACACCGTGCTCCTGGGTATCGGTCTGTTGCACGCCGCGCTCTGGGACGGTGACGTGCTCACGGTCTACGCGCTGTGTTCCCCGGTGGTCCTCGCGGTACGAAAGTGCAGCCCGCGCACGTTGTTCGTCATCGGCACCGGGTTCGTGCTGTTGTCCGCGCTCGCTGCCGTCGTCGTCCAAGGCGATGTCGGTCCGGCTGGTGCCGAGCTCGGGACTTACTGGTTCCTGGAGGGTGAGATCAGCGACAGCGTCGAGCTGTTCGAGCTGATCGACTTCTTCTCGCGGTCTCTTGGGATGATGCTCATCGGCGTGGGCCTGTACCGCATGGGCATTTTGAGCGGCTCCCGGCCGCCGGCGTTCTACCGACGCATGGCGGCATGGGGTCTCGGTCTCGGCCTCCCCCTGGCCGCGTTCGGGATGGGGTTCGTGGCCGTGAACGGCTTCTCGCCCGGCGTCGCGCTGAGCAGCCAAGCGCCGAACACGCTGGGGACGATCCCCGTTGCGCTCGGCTACGTGAGGCTGATCATCGTGTGGAACCAGAGCCGGCCGACGGTGATGCACGAGCGGGTCCGCGCCGTGGGCCGGATGGCGCTGACCAACTATCTCTCCCAGACCGTCCTCGGGGTTCTCATCCCGGCCAGCCTTGACGCAACCAGTCTGACCCGCAGCGGGATCTTCGTGTTCGTCGTCTCGGTCTGGGCGCTCCAACTGATCTGGTCGAAGTGGTGGTTGGAGCGGTTCCGCTACGGTCCGGCCGAGTGGGCCTGGCGCAGTGTGACCTACTGGTCGCCCCAGCCGATGCGGATCATTGCCTAACCCTGGCGTCCAGCCTCGAGCATGAGTTCGGCGTCACAGTCTTCGCCTGTGATGACCGCAACTCAGCGGACGGTCATCGCGTCGCGTGAGCTTCCCCGTACCGCTGGGTTGCGGCCTGCTTCGAGACGCCGAGCACAGCGCCGATCGAGGTCCAGGTGTGCCCGTTGGCGCGAGCAGTGTTCACGGCGTCGCGCAGTCGCTGGTCGGCGTCGCCGAGTTCGGCGACTGCGGCGGCGATGGCGCGTAGGTCGGTTGCGTCGAGCCCCGGGGTCTCGTCGGGGTCGAGAGAGTCAAGCCACGCCTCAGCGTCGAGCGCGGCCTGTTGGATCTGTGCGGTGGTTCGCGGCATGGTCATCACCTCAGGTATCGGTAGAAGGTCCGCCGTAGCGGCATTGCGTGGATGATCTTCGCGTCGTCGGTGACAACGACTTCGAGCGGTGCCCCATCCCGGGCTGGCCCGATGAAGAGCGTCCGGGATGAGTCCTGCTCGACGGTGCGGATTGCGTTGAGGATCGCGTGGTGCATGTCCTCGGCCCGGACTCCGTGCTTGCGGGCGTTGGGTGCGATCTCCATGTAGACGACTTAGCTTGTCCCAACCTGGGAGTCAAGCTACCTTGTCAGACATCTCGGGACGCGGCAACCGAAACCTGGTGAGGAGATCGGTCGCCCTGCACGCCACGCGGTAATGGGTCAGTTTGGCGAAGTGGGGGTTGACGATGGCCGATGAGTCAGCGTTCGTCGATGGCCTCGGCGATGGCGACGAGACCGTCCCAGAGCGCGGCGGTCTCGATGGCGAGGAACTTGGGCCAGTCCGCGAACAGAGCGTCATCGGCGGTTCACACCAGCGGGTCGCACGCCGCCGACGCGCCCGTGGTAGGGTGTCACCTGATTCGCGTCTGCGAGTCTTCGCTCTCCAGGATCTGCGGCACCTTTTCTTCGTGCCCGCTGGGTCCGTTCTCGGTCTCGTTGCCAGGTGCTGCGCTGCTCGAGTGAGTGCGCCACCTGCAATCGTCCCGCATCCGGGGCAAGGAGACCAAGAACCTGTGTCCAGCTTTACTGACCTCGGCGTGCCCGAGGACCTCGCGGCCGTACTCGCGGCGCGTGACATCACGACCCCGTTCCCGATCCAGGCCGCGACCATTCCCGACCTGCTCGAGGGCCGCGACGTCTGCGGGCGCGCGCCCACAGGCTCCGGCAAGACGATTGCCTTCGGACTGCCGGTCCTGGCGCGGGTCGAGCGAGCCGCGCCGAAGCGGCCTCGGGCGCTCGTGCTCGCACCGACACGTGAGCTCGCCGCGCAGATCCAGCGCGAGCTGCAGCCCCTGGCCGAGGCCCGGAGACGTCGGGTGTTCGCGATCTACGGTGGCGTGGGCTATGAGCCCCAGCGCCGTGCGCTTCGCAAGGGCGTCGACGTGCTCGTTGCCTGCCCCGGTCGGCTCGAGGATCTCATCGAGCAACGGATCGTGAGCCTGGCCGCTGTGGAGAGCGTCGTGGTCGACGAGGCCGATCGCATGGCCGACATGGGCTTCCTCCCCGCGGTGCGTCGCCTCCTCGACGCGACCGCGCCCGAGCGTCAGACCATCTTGTTCTCGGCGACGCTCGACGGCGACGTCGCGGTGCTCACGCGTGCCTACCAGCACGACCCGGTCCGCCACGAGATCGGCGATGCCGAAGATGATGGCATCAACGCCGACCACCGCTTCGAGACCATCAGGCCCGACGCCCGACTCGAACGACTCGCCGATGTCGTCGGCACCGAAGGCCCGACCATCGTGTTCTGTCGCACCCGCCGCGGGGCCGAGAAGGTGGCCAAGAAGCTCGTGCACGCCAACGTGAAGGCGGCGCCCATCCATGGCGGTCGATCGCAGAACCAACGCGACCGTGCCCTCGCCTCGTTCATCCGCGGGTCTGTCGACGCGCTCGTCGCGACAGATGTGGCGGCGCGGGGCATCCACGTGGACGATGTCGCGTGCGTCGTGCACTTCGACCCGCCCGAAGATGCGAAGACCTACCTGCACCGGTCGGGCCGCACTGCGCGCAAGGGCGCGTCCGGCGTTGTCATCTCGCTGATCTCGCATGACCAGCAGCGGGAGAGCCGCAAGCTCCAGCGCGAGCTCGGCCTCGGTCCGGCGGGCAACGAGCCCGCGGTGCGGCCGCGCGACAACGGACGCCGCAACGGCTCGAAGCAGGGTGCACCTCGTCGCACCAATGGTGCGCGCCGGCCGCGTCGTACCCGCTCGCACGGCTGACCTCGCGAGGAAGTCGACGGGTCGTCCCGTCCCGCGTGTTGATCGCGTCAACTTCACGGTTTCCTGACATCGGTGTGTCATGGTGCGCGGCATGCGACGGGTCTCGTTGTTCGCTCTGTTCCTCGCGGTCGTCGGCCTCGTGGCCGTGGCCTGTGTTCCGCCGGATCCGCCGCCGGACTGCTCTCCCACGGGGACGGTCGCTCATCACGATCTGCGGTACGCGACGTCACCCGGTGTTGCGGCGCGGTTGCAGTCGTTGGATCTGTACCTCCCGGTCCGTCCGGAAGGCTGCGCGCCGGCACCGCTGGTGGCATACGTCCACGGTGGTGGCTTCGTCAACGGCGACAAGACCAACCAGATCGCGAACAAGGTCGCACTGTTCACCGGCGCGGGATGGGGCTTCGCCAGTCTCAACTACCGCCTCGTCGGCGATCCCGGTTCCGGCTCGACGAACGGGGAGTACCCCGCGGCGGAACAGGACATCGCCGCAGCGATCACCTACCTGTCGGACCATGCGACCGATCACGGGCTCGACGCCGATCAGGTGATGCTGCTCGGCCACTCTGCCGGCGCGTTCCTGGTGGCGCTCGATTCGACCGACGAGTCGTTTCTCGAAGGCACCGGGAGCAGCCTCGCCGACGTCGTGTGCGCCGCACCGATCGACACCACCTACGACATCGCCGCCCAGATCGCCGGTGGAGGGACCTCGGAGCTGATGTTCCGCAACGCCTTCGGCGACGATCCCGACACCTGGGCGGCCGGTTCGCCACCCGACCACGTGGCGCCCGGCGAGGGGATCCCACAATTCCACATTGTCACTCGCGGCACCGCTTCCCGGATCGCGCAGGCCCAGTCGTTCGGGTCGATGCTGGTCGCGGCAGGCGTGCCGGCCGAGGTGCAGGTCGCGGGCGGCCTCAGCCACGCCGCGGTCAACGACGCGATCGGTCAACCGGGTGAGACATTCGTCACTGACCCCCTCATGGGCTTCTTCCGCGGGTGTGCCGGCGAAGGCTCCTGACGCGCGTCCCGTCTCACCTCGGCGTCGCAGGTCCGCAACAGATCCCCGCCTGCGACGCCAAAGCGTCAGGGGGTCAGGTCGTACTCGTCGAGGTCCGGGGCCCGGGTTGCACGCCAGTAGTCCAGCAGGCTGAACGGCCAGTTCTGCGCCGTCCGGCCGGTGGCGTTGCGGTACCAGCTGTGCACCGTGGCGACGCCCCAGGCCATCTTCCGGTTCTCGGCATCGACCCGCTCGTTGAAGGCATCGTGCACCGCGACCTTCGGTTCGAGCGCAGCCACGTCGCCCTCGAGCAGCGCCCGGACACATCCCAGGATGTACTGCACGCCACACTCCGAGAAGTAGGTGATGCTGCCGTTGACGACGATGTTCGTGTTCGGGCCGTAGAGCATGAACAGGTTCGGAAAGCCGGGCAGCGTGATGCCCAGGTACGCGCGAGCGTCTCCGGCCCACCGGTCGTGCAGCTCGACGCCGTCGCGGCCGACGACCTCCATCGGCATGAGGAAGTCGGACGCGGTGAAGCCGGTGCCGTAGATGATCACGTCGACCGGGTGCTCGACGGCGTCGGCCGTGCGGACGCCGCCGGGGGTGATCTCGGTGATCGCATCGGTGACGAGCTCGACATCGTCGCGTCGCAGCGTCTTCGCCCACGCTCCGTCGTCACGGATGAACCGCTTGGCGAACGGTGGGTAGGCGGGCAGGACTCGCGCGAGGAGGTCGGGTCGGTCGGCGAGCTCAGCTTCGAGATACGCGGTGAAGAGCTGGCGGACCGCGTCGTTGAACAGCCCGACCGATCCCTCGTGGCCCTCCCAGTCGGAATCGACCCGCGCGGCCCCGATGAGACCTTCGACGTTCTGGAAGAAGATCCAGAACCGGTACCAGTTGGCGTAGCCCGGCACGTTGCGGAACAGCCACTGGGACTGGGGCGAGACGGGGTCCTGGTAGTCGGGTGTCGGCAGGAACCACGCCGGCGTGCGCTGGAAGATCGTGAGCTCGGCCGCCTGCTCCGCGACATGGGGAATGAGCTGGGCCGCGCTCGCGCCCGTGCCGATGACCGCGACCCGCTTGCCGGCCAGGTCGACCGTGTGATCCCAGCGGGCCGAGTGGAACGCCAGGCCCGAGAAGCTGTCGCGCCCGGCGATCTCGGGCAGGTTCGGGCGGTTCAACTGGCCGACCGCGCTGATCACCGCGTGTGCCTCGACATTCGAAGATCCACCATCGGGTCCCACGACCTGCACCGTCCAGGTGGACCTCGACTCGTCGAACCGTAGCGCCTGCACCTCGGTCTCGAAGCGGATCAACGGCCGGACACCGCAGTCCTCGGCGACCCCGCGGAAGTACTCGAGCAGGACGTCGCGTGGCGAGTAGTGGTCGGGCCAGTCGGTGCGCTGCGCGAACGAGTAGCAGTAGAAGTGGTTCGACACGTCGACGCGACAGCCCGGGTAGGAGTTCTCGAGCCACGTGCCGCCGACGTCGGTGTCCTTCTCGAAGACCACGACCTCGGCGCCGGCCTGGCGGAGCCGATGCGCGGCGAGGATGCCGGACATGCCCGCACCGATGACCGCGACCCGAAACGGCCGGTCGGGCGCGAGATTCTCCTTGTGCCAGCCCGGGGCGCGCAGATCCTCTCCGAGCGCGAGCTCGTCGCGCAGGAGCTCGAGGTAGTCGTCGATCTGGTCGGTGCCCGCGAGGTACTCGAGCATCGGATGGAGTCGCTCCGCCGACGCGGGCCGCTCCGGCCGATTCGTGTGCTCTTGCAGTCGGAGGAGGCCTGACACCGCGAGTCGGCGCCCCTCGGCCAGCTGTTCGGGGCTGAGCCCCGCGGTCGGGTCCATCGGGATCGAGAGATCGGGCCGGAGGTGGGTGGGGACGAACCCCGGGTCGTCGAGCGCCGTGGCCAGCGCGGTGAGCAACGGCGGCACGTCGGCGTGTTCGAGCGCCGCCGCGATCAGTGCCTCGTCGGCGTCGTGGAGGTCGGGGTCGAAGTCGAAGTCGCGGGTCGTGTCGACCATGGGTGCGCGTCCTGACCGGTCGGGGCTGCGGACGATCCGAGTCTGGCTCAACCCGGTCCCGTCATGCATCCACGAGCGGCACGACCGGTCCACCCATCGAAGAGCCGGCCGCGACCGTGCGTCGCCCGAGCTCTCAGGCTGACGCAGAACCCTGACGCGGGCGATCGCTGTGCTCTCGGCGAACGCGCGGATCGGGCCAGTAGGAGAGCAGCACGTCGAGCACCTCGCCGGCCGCCGCGAGACTTCCGAGGTGGCTCTCGCCGGGGCGCACGTG
>DASRPD010000076.1:0-63944 GCA_035646535.1 Acidimicrobiia bacterium | reverse complement strand
GTGACGGCGTTCGGGGGTGACGGCGTTCGGGGGTGACGGCGTGCAGAGCCGGAGGTCGGAATCGAACCGACGGCCTGGGCTTTACAAGAGCCCTGCTCTGCCGACTGAGCTACTCCGGCGTGAGGCGCGACCCTAATCGCGGCCCTGCGCCCGCCGACGCGCGATCTGGAAGCACGCGATCGCGGCCGCCGCGCCGACGTTGAGCGAGCTCAAGTGCCCTTGCATCGGGATGCGCACGACGAGGTCACAGCGCTCCCGTGCCAGACGCGAGAGTCCCCCGCCCTCGGCCCCGAGGACGAGAACCACCGGACCGTCGGCCACCGGGAGGTCGAACACCGGGCGCTCACCGCGCTCGTCGAGGCCCACCGACCACACCTCCGCGCGTCGACAACGTTCCAGGAAGGAGGGGATCCCCGCCACCGTCGCGATCGACAGGTACTCGACCGCGCCGGCGGCCGCCTTCACGGCGGCCGGCGTGAGTCGAACTGCGCGATGCCGGCGTAGAACCACGCCGGTGGCACCCGCGCTCTCCGCGGTGCGCAGGACTGCGCCGAGGTTCCGAGGGTCGGTGACACCGTCGAGCGCGACCAAGAACGGGCGCGGCGCCGCCAACAACGAGTCAACGTCGGCGGACGCGACCGGAACGGTTCGGGCAACGACTCCCTGCGGCACGTCGGTGCGCGCCAGCGCATCGAGCTCGGTGCCGGAGACCCGCTCGACTCGGACCCGACGCTCGCCGGCCAATGCGAGGATCTCGCCGACCAGAGGGTCGGAGCCGACCTCCGCCGAGAGCGTGAGACTCCGGACAGGGCGCCGCCCGGCAGCCAGGAGCTCGCGCACCGCCCGCCGACCCTCGACCTGGTCGCCCCCGATGCCGCCCGATCCACCGGGGCCTGCGCCGGACGTCCGACGGGACGGGCGCCGGCTCATCGGTGCCAGGTCGTTCCGGTGGCTGAGTCCTCGAGCACCACGCCTCGGCTGGTGAGCTCGTCACGAATCCGATCGCCGGCCTCATAGTCGCCCCGCGTGCGAGCCTCGGTGCGCTCGACGACCAGGGCGTCGATCTCGTCGTCGCGTTCGACTATCTGACCGAGGCCGATCCCCAGCACGCCGAGGGCGACGCGTACGGCCGCGACGAGTGGGGCGGCCTCGTTCGGCTCTCCATCGCTGATCGACTGGTTCGCGGCGCGGACGGCCTCGAAGACAACGCCCACCGCCCGTGGTGTGCCGAAGTCGTCGTCCATTGCGTCGCCAAATGCCGACAGGACGTCCGAGCTCGGTGCCCCGGATTCCGACTCGATACCGACCGACTCCGCTCGGCGGAGGAGATTGTCGACCCGCGCGACAGCCTGGTCCGCGTCGGCAAGCACCTCCGCACCGAGCTCCTGCTGCGAGCGGTAGTGGCTCTGAGCGACGGCGAGCCGGAACCCACGCGGATCGTGCGCGTCGAGCGCGTCGCCCAACGCCGTGAAGTTCCCGAGCGACTTCGCCATCTTCCCGCCCCCGGTCACGACCATCCCGCTGTGCACCCAATACCGGGCGAACCGATGGCCGGCCGCCTCGGCTTGCGCGCGTTCGTTCTCGTGATGTGGGAACACGAGATCGTCGCCGCCGCCGTGCAGGTCGAACGCCTCGCCGAGGATCGCGAGCGACATCGCGGAGCACTCGATGTGCCAACCTGGCCGGCCCGGACCCCACGGTGACGGCCAAGAAGGCTCGCCTTGTCTGGCCGTCTTCCAGAGAGCGAAGTCGAGAGGGCTGCGCTTGCGTTCGTCGATGTCGACGCGCGCGCCGGCCCCGTCGAGCAGATCGTCGCGGCGGCGATGCGAGAGCTCGCCGTACCCGGGGTACCGGTCCACTGCGAAGTAGACACCCTCGCCCTCGATGACGTACGCGACGCCACGTTCCACGAGCTCCGACACGAGAACCAGCATCTCGTCGATGAATCCGGTGGCGGTCGGCATGTCGTCAGGACGGCGGACGGCGAGGCGATCCAGCTCGTGCCAGTACGCCTCGGTGAACGCCTGGGCCACTGCCTGCTCGGTGGAGCCCTCCCTGGCGGCGCGGGCGATGATCTTGTCCTCGACGTCGGTCACGTTCGTGACGAAGGAGACGTCGTAGCCACGCCACACGAGGTACCGGCGGATGGTGTCGAACACGACGGCCGTGCGCCCGTGTCCGACATGCGCGACGTCATACACGGTCGGACCGCACAGGTACATCGACGCCTGACCCGGGATCCGAGGCTCGAACTCGACCTTGCGGCCGACCATGGTGTCGAAGATGCGGAGCACGTCTCGCAGCGTAGTGATCAGGTCCGTCGGCGCGGCTCGAGCAGCGCCACGGCCCACGCGGCGATGCCCTCGGCCCGACCGATCGCACCGAGCCCCTCGCCGCGTTTGGCCTTCACGTTCGCGGGGCAACCGACAACGCTCGTGAGCCGCTCGCACATGGCCGCGACGTACGGGCCCAGTCGGGGGGTCTCGGCGGCGACGACGACGTCGACGTTCACGGCGCGCCAGCCGTCCTGTCCGACGCGGGCAACGACGTCGCCGAGCAGGACCATCGAGTCCGCGTCACGGTAGGTCTCGTCCGATGCCGGATACAGCGTGCCGAGATCGGGGAGACCCACGGCGCCGAGGAGTGCGTCGGCGACCGCGTGCGCGACTGCGTCCGCGTCGGAATGGCCGGCGAGACCGGGCCCGTCGATGTCGAGACCGGCGAGCCGCAGGGGTCCGTCGCCGCCGAACGGATGCACGTCGAAACCGAGACCGACCCTCACCGGCGAGCCTGCTCACTGAGGATGTACGCGGCGATCTCGAGATCGCCGGGCGTCGTGATCTTGCGGTTCGACACCTCACCGGGCACCACCACGACCACCCCGCCGTCCGCTTCCACCATGGCGGCGTCATCAGTCGCCTCGCCACCGCAACGATGCGCCCGGCGCAGGAACTCGGCTCGGAACGCTTGGGGAGTCTGCACGGCAACCAGTGTGTCTCGGGCCAGGGTCTCGACGGCGCGTGACCCTTCGACCCGTTTGATCGTGTCGGCGAGCGGAACGGCCGGGATCGCACCATCGGCGCCGGACGCGACCGCCCCGATCACCGAACGAAAGAGCTCGGCCGAGGCGAGCGGCCGAGCCGCGTCGTGCACGACGATGATGTCGACGCTCAGCGGGACCGCGTCGAGACCGGCACGGACCGAGGCGGCGCGGGTGTCGCCTCCACCAACAGCAGCGTCGACCGGCGACCCGTCCCACTCGTACCCGCTCGGCAAGACGACGACGGTTCCCTCCACCGCGGCGCGAGCCGCGGCGACGGAGCGGTCGACGACGCGCCCACCGGCCAGCTCATGGAACTGCTTGCGACCTCCGAAACGCGTGCCGCCACCGGCTGCCACGACGATCGCCCAGGCCGACATGGTCCAATTCTGACCCACACCGGCCCGGTCGGGCGCGTCAGCCTGACGACGGGTGGCGCGCCGCACTCTCGGCGATCTCGCCGGTGACGTCGGCGGCGCCGGCCTCGGAGGGCTCGTCGGCCTGACGCGCGAACACGATGCGTCCGGCCGAGGTCGGCACAATCGACGTTGCGACGAGGTCGACGGGACCGGTGCCAACCAGATCGGCACCCTCATTGACGACCACCATGGAGCCGTCGTCGAGGTAGCCGACGCCTTGGCCTTCCTGGCGACCGGGCTTGACCAGCGCCACCCGCACCGACTGTCCGCCGACGATCTCCGGCGAGAGATCCGCGGCCAGTCGACGGAGGTTGACCGTGCGCACACCCTGCACCTCAGCCACCCGGGCGAGGTTTGCGTCGGTGGTCAAGAGCTGGACCTGGAGCCGGCGAGCGAGGTGGGCCAGCTTGGCGTCGACCTCGCGCATCTCGGGAACCTCGTCGTCCAGTACTCGAACGCGGGTATCGGACTCGCGACGCAAGACGTCCAGGCTTTCGAGGCCCCGTTGGGCGCGGCGCGCTCGCGGATCATCCCGAGCGTCGGCGAAGCCCTGGAGCTCGTCGAGGACGAACCGGGGGACGAGGAGGTCGTCGTGGATCAGACCGGCGCGGGCGAGCACGAGGAGCTGGCCGTCCATGATCGCGGACGTGTCGATGAGCGCCCCGTCGCCGGCCGCGTACGGCGACGCGCGCACGAGCGGTCGGGTCGAGAGACCGAGCGCGGCGAACAGTGCATCGCTCTGCTGCACGAAGATCTTGAAGCAGGCGTACATGCAGATCCACACCAACAGCCCACCGAACGGCAACGCGACCGTGGGGTCAATGAGAACGACGAGCGGCGCGGTGAGGGTTGCGCCGAGCACTGCGCCGGCGGTTGCGCCGAGCAGCCCGGCGAGCGCCGCGGATGGCGGAAGTCGATCGATACGGCGTTCCACCGCACCGAGCGCTCGCTTGATGAAGCGGCCGAGCACGCCGCCAAGGACGTAGCCGAGGAGGCAGCCAACCATCCCGGCGAGTCCCTCGACGCTCGCGCTGGTGGGGGCCAGGTCGCGACCGACCCAGAACCCGGCCGCGGTGAAGGCCACGACGAGGAAGAGCCGAACGATCTCGACGAACACGACAGCTGCCTCCCTTCCATCGGGAGGATCGGCGCGCGCTGCGGCGTCCTTGAGGACGCCGTGTGGGGCGCGACGGCTAGTGCGTCAGCACTTCGTCGAGCTTGGCCTCTGCGGCCTCTTCGTCGACGCCGATGGCGAAGGTCAGCTCCGAGACGAGGATCTGGCGGGCCTTGCCGAGCATGCGCTTCTCGCCGGCGGAGAGCCCCTTGTCGTTCTCACGAATTGTGAGGTTTCGTACGACCTCGGCGACCTGGTAGATGTCGCCGCTCTTCAGCTTTTCGACGTGGTTCTTGAACCGGCGGGACCAGTTCGTCGGCATGCGGGCTTCCTTCTTGCGCAGCACCGCGAAGACCTCTTCGACCTCTTCGTCGTTGATGACGTCGCGAAGGCCGATCTCGTCGGTGTTGTCGGCCGGCACCATCAACGTGAGGTCGCCATACGCGAGGCGCAAGATCAGGTAATCGCGCTTCTCGCCGAAGACGTCCTTCTTCTCACGCTTCTCGACGGTCGCGGCGCCGTGGTGCGGGTAGACGACTTTGTCGCCGACGTCGAAGGACATGAAGCTCCTCGGTTCACCCACACGATCACGCCAGGGTCGCGCCGGGCGGTCTCTGGTCGTGCGGGAAGGGAATGGAGAACTGTCAAGGATACCCGAGATCGACACGGCCACAGAATCCGTGACCGCCCGGAGGCGTATTCTCTCGCCGTGGCCACCCGGCGGTTCCTCGACGGTACCGAGCTGTTCGCCGACCTTCCGACCTCGGTGGTCGATCATCTGAGCGCCCGGACCGAGATACGCGAGCTGGCCCGCGGTGACATCCTCTTCGCGCAGGACGAGGCGTCGACGGAGCTGTTCGTCATCCTCGAGGGCCGGATCGCGATCGCCACGAGATCGAATGACGGCCGGGAGTCGCTCGTCGCGATCATGGAGCCCGGTGGCCTGTTCGGTGAGCTCGGTCTCTTCGACGACGGCCCCCGTTCGGCCGACGCGCGCGCGTTGAGCGCGACCACGGTGGCTGCACTCAGCTTCGAGCACGTACGAGCGGTACTGCGCGAGCAGCCCGAGCTTCTCTGGATCGTGGTACGGCTGCTCGCCGGCCGCCTGCGGGCGACCGACGAAGCATTGGCCGATGCCATCTTCCTGGACGTGCCGGCGCGCACCGCGAAGCGGCTCCTCGAGCTCGCAACTGACGACGACACCGTCGAGCTCCCCATGACCCAGGAGGATCTCGCCGGATTGGTCGGTGCCTCGCGCGAACGGGTGAACAAGGCCATTGCGTTGTTCGTGAAGCTCGGCTGGCTCGAGGCGGCGGGTCGGGGCCGCTACCGGATCCTTGACCGCGAACAGCTCAGCCTCCGCGCGAATCCGTAACGCGAACGGTCAGGCCGCCCGGGGCGGTCCTCGATCGTCTAGGACCCCACCCCGAGGAACGCCACGGTACGGCGCCACGCGTCGGCCGCATCGTCAGCCCGGTGTGTCGGACGGTCGGCGTCGTGTGCGAAGCCGTGCTCGGCGCCGGCGTACACGACGATCTCGCAATCGGGTCGGTCGGCCCAGGCAACCCGAAGGGCCTCGACATCGGCCGACGGCACGAGGTGGTCCTGCCCCGCGAACAGGGCCAACGTCGGGCATACACCGGCCGCGGTGTCGAGCGCGTCGGTCTGGGAAGGGCCCTTCCACGTGTCGGGGACCCGCACCATGGGATAGAACGCCACCGCGCGATCGAACCGTTCGGTGGCCGCGGCCTTCAGCGCGTACATGCCACCCATGCAGAAGCCGAGGACGCTGACGTCCGAGATGCCGTCGTCGACGACAAGCCGGTCAGCGGCGCGCGCCAGATCGCCGAGCTGTGTCTCGTCGTCGAGCTCATGCATGTATGCCGTCCGGCGGTCCAGATCACCAAGATCGACCCCGGCCGCCTGAGCCCGAGCAAAGGGCTCGGGACAGATCACCGAGAGGCCGTAGGTCGCGAGTCGCCGGCTCATGTCCTCGAACAGTGGACGGAGCCCACCGATATCCGGGTGCAACACGAGCCCCGCGCTGGGCATCCCCGTCGGACGGGCGTGGACCGCCTCGACGGGAGCGCCGTCTTCACCGGTGAGCGTGATGCGCTCTACCTCGACATCGTCAATCGGTCCCTCGGCAAGTGTGGTCATCGTCGGAGCGTAGTGGCGTCCTCGGTCAGACGTAGCGCTCGAGAATGCTCGTCTCGGCGAGGCGAGAGAGACCGTCCTTGATCGCACGAGCACGCGACTCGCCGACGCCCTCCACCTCGACGAGCTCGGGCACGCTCGCCCGGATGATCTTTTGCAGGCTCGAGAACCGCTCGACGACGTGGTCCGCTACGGCCTCGGGCAGCCGAGGGACTTTGAGCAACAGCCGGAAACCCCGCGGCTGGAGGGCACCATCGAAGTCGATGCCGGCGGGGAGGTGCAGCGCCTTGGCCACCTCGTGGAGGTCGAGGAGATCCTCGGTGTCCAGTCGTGACAGCCGCGCCAACACGTCATCCCACTCGTAGGTGTCTGATTCCACGTAGTAGTCGCGGGCCACGAGGCGCCGGTCGTTCTCCACGCCGCCCATGAGCTCCTCGAGCTGGAGGAGCACGAGCCGGCCGTCGTCACCCAGCTCGATGACGTACTGCTCGATCTCCTCGGCGATGCGACGCACCATGTCGGCGCGTTGCAGCACGACCGCGACGTCGCGAACGGTCACGAGATCCTCGATCTCGAGCGCTGAGAGGGCCCCGCTCACGGCATCGAGACGGTGCTTGTAGCGCTCGAGAATCTGCAGCGCCTGTTCGGAGCGGGCCAGAATTCGAGCGACGGGCTCGAGCGCCCGCTTCATCCCCCCGCGGAAGATCGCCACGACCGACATGCGCTCGGAGACCGTGATCACGGGGACGTCGATCTGGCGGGCGACCCGCTCGGCGGTGCGGTGGCGGGTGCCGGTCTCGCTCGTGGGGATGTCGGGGTCGGGGACGAGGTGGACGTTGGCCCGAGCGATGCGTGAGCAGTCCCCGGTCACGATGATCGCACCGTCCATCTTCGCCAGCTCCGAGACCCGCTGGGGCGTGAACTCGGCGTCCAGCAGGAATCCTCCCGAGCACAGCGAGAGCACGTCCGGACCATCACCGATGACCATGAGCGCACCCATACCGGCCTGGAGGATCCGATCCAGCCCTTCTCGGAGCGGGCGACCCGGGGCAACGAGGCGCATCGCCGCGAGCATGGCTTCAGAACGCAACACCGGCACCGGCCGATCATCTCCCTCTGTGCGTGGGCCTGCCTCGTCGGCGAGGCGGGTCCACGCGCCGGCGCTCGCCCTGGGCGAGATGCCCACGGTTGCCGGCCGTCTCCCCTGGTCGCGGTGCAGGGAGGGTCCGTGCATCCATGCGCCGATGAGCCCGCGAGCTCATCGCAGCGTACCAAGCATCGGCGACGGGTCGCCCAGGACCGGCCACGCTCACGGCGGGCTCACGGCGGGCTCACGGCACGGACGGGAGCACCTCGAGCGACGGTGGATCCGCCGAGAAGGCGCGGTCCGCGTCCATGGCGCCGGGCCCCGGTATCTGCACGACGCCCATGGCCAGCAGCGCTTCTCGAACGTCACGAACGCGAACCATCTCCATGCCTGACACGTCGGGGCTCGACGCCGGCACGATCGCCCGGGTGAAACCGAGCCGATGGGCTTCGGCCAGCCGGCGCGGAGTATGCGCGACCTGGCGAAGCTCGCCGCCCAGGCCGATCTCGCCGAGTGCGACGGTGTGTGGGTCGAACACCACGTCGGCGTGCGCGCCCGCGACCGCGAGCGCGATGGCGAGATCCGCGCCGGCTTCACGAACCCGAACCCCTCCCGCCGCGCTCGCGTACACGTCGAGGCCGGTCAACGCGATTCGCGCGCGCCGTTCGAGCACGGCCAGCAGGAGCGAGAACCGGCTCGGATCGAGCCCCTGAGTGGATCGGCGCGGCGGCCCGGCGGCGCGAGCCACCAGCGCCTGGATCTCGACGAGCAGCGGTCGCGCGCCCTCGAGGAGCGGTGCCACGACGGAACCGGCTGCGCCGGGTCGCCGGTCGGTGAGAAACAGGGCGGACGGGTCACCGACGCCTTGCAGGCCGCGCTCGGTCATCTCGAAGAGCCCGACCTCGTTGGTACTGCCGAAGCGGTGCTTGAGCACATGAAGCAGGCGCAACGCGTGGTGCCGATCACCCTCGAAGGAAAGAACGGTGTCCACGACGTGCTCGAGGGTGCGGGGGCCGGCGAGCGTCCCATCCTTGGTGACGTGACCGACGATCAGCGTGGCGATGCCGCGTTCCTTGGCCAGCCGGACGACCGCCTGGGCGCTCTCGCGTACCTGGGCGACCGAGCCCGCCGCGCCGGTGGTGTCAGGATCCGCGAGCGCCTGGATGGAATCGATGCCGACGACGGTCGGCACGGTGGCATCGATCGCCGCGAGGACACCGCCGAGCTCAGTCTCGGCTGCGACGAACAGTCGGTCGTGCAGCACACCCAGCCGCTCCGCGCGGCGCCGCACCTGCTGGGTGGACTCCTCGGACGCGATCAGCAACGCGGTCATGCCCGCCGCGGCCATCCGGCCGAGTGCCTCCAGGACGAGCGTGCTCTTTCCGATGCCCGGCTCGCCGCCGACCAGGGTCACGGATCCGGCCACCAGACAGCCGCCGAGCACCCGATCCAGCTCGGCGATGCCGGTCGAGCGATCCCCCGCCACCAGCTCGGCCACAGCTCCGACCGGGATGGGCTCGGCCCGGAGCTCCGGCGAACCCGTCCGCTTCGAGCCCGCTGTCTCGGAGATGGTGTTCCACTCGCGGCACTCCGGGCACCGGCCCAACCACCGAGGAGCATCCGCGCCACAGCCCGAACAGCGAAAGTGGCTTCGTTCTCGGCGAACACGTGTTCGACTCATGCCGGTCAGCGTAGCCAAGGCATGTGACTCCCATCGGTGACCGCATCAGCGGGTTCACTCCTGAGTGCGGCGATGCTCCGAGTCAACGAGCCGACGGGACACGCCGACGGCGGCGGGCTCGCCACTCGCCGGCGAAGACGAGCACGAGTGCCGCGCCGACGGCCAGCACGCCGATGACCAACAGCACGGCCCGGCCGAGCTCGAACGTCGTCGAGCTCGTCGACAACGCGCGGCGCGAATCGGGAGGGATCGTCCACGTGCGCGTCCCCGCTCCCGGGAGCGACACCTCGACCCGCAGGTGCAGCGCCTCACGAACCTGTTCGGTGAGCGACGTCTCGAACGGGCCCACATCCACGCGCTGGGCCGTGAGGTTCGCGATGAGCTCGTCGTCGTCGGTGACACCCGCCGTGGCCGCGCCAATGTCGCCAACTGCGTGGAACTCGTACGTGGTGCGCACCGCACCGGAACTTCGCCGGAGTCGAACGGCCCGCAACGGGCCGTCGGCCCCGTTGAGGTCGGCGAGCACCCGTTCGAAGCTCTCCGGCGAGTCGAACGGCCGGCGGATCTCGAGCACCGCGCGGCCGCCACCACGACGGACCCACGGCGAGACTTGCCAGCCGGCACCGCCGAGATCATCCAGCCGGACGTTCGCCTCGAGCGGCTCACCGCCCGCCTCGACCGCGGCGACGGCGTCGGCGTCGAGTGCGACGCGCACGCGGATCGCTCCACTCCCGTCCTCGTCGACCCGTACCGAGACCGTCGAATCGACGCGGCACGCGCCGAGCAGGACAGCGGCGACAACCACGACCAACGCGAGAGGACGGGAACGCACCACGACGGGTCGTTCTATCCGAACCTGACGCGCACAACCACTCGGTCGACCTCACCACGTGCGCGCCGGAGGGCCGGCGGACGTGCCGGAGGGGTCGCGAGTGGTGCTATTCGGCGGTCCCGCTCTCGGCCAGCTCCACCGGCGGCGGCTCGATGCCCTCGATCGTCCGGAAGACGATCTCGTCATCCTCGACGTCGACGATCACCGAGTCGTTGGTGTGGAACTCCTTCCAGAGGATGCGCTCGGAGAGCGGGTCCTCGACCAACCGTTGGATCGCCCGGCGCAGTGGCCGAGCCCCGAGCGTCGGGTCGTAACCCCGCTCCGCGAGCAAGAGCTTGGCCGCCGCAGTCAGCTCGAGCGTGATGCCTTGAGCCTCGAGCTGGGTGACGACCCGCTTGATGAGGAGGTCGACGATCTCGGTGACCTGCTCCTTCGTGAGCTCGCTGAACACGATCACGTCGTCGATCCGGTTCAGGAACTCGGGACGGAAGTGTCGCTTGAGCTCATCCGTCACCCTCTCCTTCATCTTCTCGTAGGTGACTGCGTCGTCGGCGACGGCGAACCCGACCGCCGACTTGTGCAGGTCGGCGGTCCCGAGGTTCGACGTCATGATGATGACCGTGTTCTTGAAGTCGACGGTGCGACCCTGGGCATCGGTGAGACGACCGTCTTCCAGGATCTGCAAGAGGGCGTTGAACACGTCCGGGTGCGCCTTCTCGATCTCATCGAAGAGCACGACCGAGAATGGCTTGCGCCGGACCGCCTCGGTGAGCTGACCGCCCTCGTCGTAGCCGACGTAGCCGGGCGGCGAGCCGACCAGGCGGGACACCGTGTGCTTCTCCATGTACTCACTCATGTCGAGCTGGATCAGCGCGGCCTCCTCGCCGAAGAGGAACTCGGCGAGCGTCTTGGCGAGCTCGGTCTTGCCGACGCCGGAGGGCCCCAGGAAGATGAACGATCCGCTCGGGCGCTTCGGATCCTTCAGCCCGGCGCGGGTGCGACGGATGGCCTGCGACACCGCCTTCACCGCCTCGTCCTGACCGACGATGCGATGGTGCAGCTCCTCTTCCATTCGGAGCAGCTTCGCGGTCTCTTCCTCGGTGAGCTTGTACACCGGGATGCCGGTCCACATCGCGAGGACCTCGGCGACCGACTCTTCGTTGACCTCGTTGAAGAGATCGACGCCCTCGGCCTTCCACTCGGTCTCTTTCGCGACTCGCTGTTCGAGCAGCTCCTTCTCGCGATCGCGCAGCGACGCGGCCCGTTCGAACTGCTGATTCTCGATCGCCGACTCCTTGTCCTTGCGGACGCCGGCGATCTCGTCCTCGAGCTCACGATAGTCGGGGGGCGCCTGCATGCGCCGGATGCGCAACCGTGAGCCTGCCTCGTCGATCAGGTCGATCGCCTTGTCGGGCAGGTGTCGGTCCGAGATGTAACGATCGGCGAGGTTGGCCGCCGCGACGACGGCCTGGTCGGTGATCGTCACTCGGTGATGGGCCTCGTAACGGTCACGCAAACCCTTCAGGATCTCGATCGTTTCGGCAACCGACGGCTCTTCGACCTTGATGGGCTGGAAACGCCGCTCGAGCGCCGCGTCCTTCTCGAGGTGCTTGCGGTACTCGTCGAGGGTGGTCGCTCCGATCGTCTGGAGCTCGCCCCGGGCGAGCATCGGCTTCAGGATGCTCGCGGCGTCGATCGCGCCTTCGGCCGCGCCCGCGCCGACGAGCGTGTGCAGCTCGTCGATGAAGAGGATGATGTCACCGCGCGTACGGATCTCCTTGAGCACCTTCTTGAGGCGCTCCTCGAAGTCACCTCGGTAACGCGAGCCGGCGACGAGGGCGCCGAGATCGAGCGTGTAGAGCTGCTTGTCGGCGATCGTCTCGGGGACATCGCCCTCGACGATGTCGGCGGCGAGTCCCTCGACGATGGCGGTCTTGCCGACGCCGGGCTCGCCGATGAGCACCGGGTTGTTCTTGGTGCGACGGGAGAGGACCTGCATCACCCGCTCGATCTCCTTCTCGCGCCCGATGACGGGATCGAGCTTCTTCTCGCGCGCGAGCTGAGTGAGGTTGCGACCGAACTGGTCGAGGACGAGCGAGCCGCTCGGGGTCTGCTCGCCGGACCCGCCGCTCTGCGCCGCGCCTTCCTTGCCGCCCGCGTAGCCGGACAGCAGTTGGATCACCTGCTGGCGCACCCGTGAGAGGTCGGCGCCGAGCTTCACGAGCACCTGGGCGGCGACGCCTTCACCCTCCCGGATCAGTCCCAGCAGGATGTGCTCGGTACCGATGTAGTTGTGACCCAGCTGGAGCGCCTCACGCAGCGAGAGCTCCAACACCTTCTTGGCGCGGGGCGTGAACGGGATGTGGCCCGATGGCGCGGATCCACCGTGACCGATGATCTCTTCGACCTGGGCGCGCACAGCCTCGAGCGAGATGCCCAATGACTCCAGGGCTTTGGCCGCGACACCTTCGCCCTCGTGGATCAGTCCGAGCAGGATGTGCTCGGTACCGATGTAGTTGTGGTTGAGCAGGCGCGCTTCTTCCTGCGCCAAGACCACGACCCGGCGGGCTCGGTCAGTGAACCGTTCGAACAATGTTCCGCCTCTCATGAACCCACACCGGTGGGCACCCCGACGCCTCGTTCCTGTCTTTCGGATCTTGCAGGTCTTTCGGAACGCGCGTCGGCTCGGATTCTCAGTGTATCGGCCGGGGCTTCGCCCTCCCTGGCGCGTGAGACCCATCGCGAGATACCAAAATCGGACAACTCGTGATGACCACCTCGTCGACGGCCGGCCGTTCGGATCGCTCCAGGCTCCCCCTCGGCATTGGGAACGCCCTCAGCATCGGTCGCCCACGGTCGATCCTGAAGTCTCCCGGCGGACCTGGCTCCATATTCGGCGGACCTGGCTCCATATTCGGCGGAGGCGGCTCCATATCCGGGGGACGTGGCTCCATGTTCGGCGGAGGCGGCTCCATTTCCGGCGGAGGCGGCTCCGTCCGGCCTGCTCGGCTCCAGCTGGGTTCTCGACGTTCGGTACGATCGGATCCTCATGCCGAGCGAGCTGACGTGACGACGCTGGTCGACTCCCTCGGACTCGCCCACCTGACGGGAGACCTCGAGCGGGTCGAACAGGCCCTCCGAGAGGCGGTCCACAGTGACGACCCGCTTCTGAGTGGCGTCGCCGCGCACCTGGTGTCCGCCGGAGGCAAGCGCGTGCGGCCCATGCTCACACTCTGCGCCGCATACGCCGGTGCCACCGACGGCGGCGACTCACCTGCCCGCGACGAGGCGATCACCGGCGGCGCGGCCGTCGAGCTCGTGCATCTTGGCTCGCTGTATCACGACGACGTCATCGACGAAGCCGAGACGCGCCGGGGCGTACCCAGTGTGAACGCACGTTGGAGCAACGTCGTCGCGATCCTCGCCGGGGACTA
The DNA here is from genome assembly GCA_035646535.1 of Acidimicrobiia bacterium. Lineage (GTDB taxonomy): Bacteria > Actinomycetota > Acidimicrobiia > IMCC26256 > JANYLB01 > DASRPD01. Next base: position 50,180 of record DASRPD010000076.1, on the reverse strand, counting down.
TCTCCTTGCCGCGGCGTCCGAACACGCCGCTTCGCTCGGTGCCGACGTGGCCGCGCTGTTGGCGCGGACGATCGGGGACCTCTGCCGCGGCGAGGTGCTCGAGCTCCAGCACCTCTTCGACACGAGCCGTACCGAAGAGTCATACCTCTCGGCCATAGCGGGGAAGACCGCGGCGCTCTTCGCCACGTCGTGTCGGATCGGGGGCATGGTGGCCGGAGTGTCACCATCCGCACTTGAGGCGCTCACGTCGTTCGGCCATCACCTGGGTATGGGGTTCCAGATCGTCGATGACGTGCTCGACCTCACCGGCACCGACGCGTCGCTCGGCAAGCCCGCCGGCCAAGACCTCACCGAAGGCGTCTACACGCTGCCCGTCATCTACGCGCTCGACCGCTCGGCCGAGCTACGCGAGTCCATCGGGGGCCCAATCGAGCAGAGCTCGCTCGATCACCTCCGCGGGCTGGTCACCGACGAGGGAGCGACCGGCGCGGCGCTCGACGTCGCGCGCGCCCAGGCGAAGCGGGCCGACGAGACACTCGCCGCGGCGGGCGATGAGCTCGATGCCGGCATGCGCGCCATTCTGCGCGGCCTCGTCGAGGGCCTCGTCACCCGCCAGGCCTGACTGACCTCCGGCCGGCGGGCTCGGCGGCCGGGTGCCCTCGCGGCCTGAGCGACGGCGACTTCCCGACCGCGCGGAGGCGGAACGAGATCCTCAGGCCGACTCGGCAGCCGTCCCGTCCGAAGCGGTCGCGGCAACGGCGGCATCCACGTCGGCGAGAAAGCGGAGCACGGCGTCATTGAACGCGTTGGGCGCCTCCACCATCAGGCCGTGGGCCGCACCGGTCACGACCTCGAGCCGCGCGTGCGGAACCAGCTCGGCGAGCTCCTCGGCGTCGCCGACCGGGGTGAGCGAGTCCTGCGATCCGGTGATGATGAGCGTCGGGTCCGCGATGTCGGCCAGCGCGAAGCGCACGTCATCGGGTGCGGCGAGAATGGCCTCGACCTGGGCGACGAAGGGCTCCGGCGGCGTCTGGAGCACGACCCGGGCCATCAGGTTCAGCCAGACACCGAACCGACGGTGCAGGCGAGGACCTACGAGCCACTGGAGCGCCTCGCGCGCGAGCGCGGACGTCCCGTCCTCGGCGACCGCGGCGGCCCACTCGGCCAGGAGCTCGCGGCGCCACTGGTGATGCCGACACGCCGTACACGCGAGGGTCAGCGAGCGAACCCGGCCGGGATGGAGGACGGCGAGGATCTGCGCGATTACGCCACCCATCGACGCCCCCATCACGTGCGCCGACTCAATGCCCTCCTGGTCGAGCACGGCGATGGCGTCACCCGCCATCCGGTCGAGCGAGTAGGGACCCGGCGGCCGGTCCGACTGGCCGACGCCCCGGTTGTCGAGGGCGTAGCAGCGATGACGGCGTCCGAACGCCATGCGCTGGAGCGCCCAGCCCCGTGAGTCTGCCCCGAGGCCCTGGATCATCAACACCGGCGTGGCGGCCCGTCGGCCCCACACCTCGTAGTGGATCGAGACACCGTCGCCGGTGACGACCTCGGGCACCGCACCTCCCCCTCGGGTGGCTGGTGGCGCTGGACGAGCCGCGCGCTCGCGAGCGCGAGCACCATAGCCCGGCGACCTCGAGCCCACGGGCTCACGCCGGAGCGACCGTCCTCGGGCGCGCGGACTCAGCCTACGGCGGACTCGATGACCGAACGCACGCCCTCGCGCGCCGCTTCGGCCAGCTCGGCCGCGCCCAACGGGTCGTCGGGCCCGAACTCGTCGGCCAGCCCGGCGACGTCGAGCGCCTGACCGACGAGGACTCGCCAGGGGCGCAGAGGCAGCCCAAGGGGACCTCCGGGCAGAACGGCGACGGGAATGACTGGGTATCCGAGGGCCGCGACGAGCAGGCCGAGCGGCGGCGTCCCGACCCTGCCGGGCAGCCACGTCGAACCGAGCGGCACGGCGGCCAGGTGATCCGCTCGCAAGAGCGCGCTGAGATCCTGGTGGTAGGCGCCGATGCCACCCAGCTTGTGGAGGACGTCACCCACCACGGGCCAGTCCGGGACACCCACGATCCGGAGCCGCCGACGGCGCGCCGTTCGGACCGCCAGGGTGAGCACGAGTGGCTCGACGAGGCCCATCGCGCGGTTGGCGACCAGCAGCGCCGGGCCACGCTCGGGGAGGTGCTCGGGATGATCGACCTCGTACCGGAGCCCGACGCCGACCAGCGGCAGCAACAGATCACGCAGGTGCGGGTCGAAACCGTGAGGATCGATCGGGTACCGGCCGCTCGCTCGGCGGCGCGCTGCCGTCCACGGCGCCTCCGGCGGCTGGGCGCGGTCCTCGTCGATGCCGTAGACGACCGGGGTCGTCACGCGACCGCCTCCAGGGCCCGGAGCGACGTCACCGTCGCCCATTCGTACAACTCCGCGCACACTTCCTGGGTGCTGCGGAAACCATCGAGCCCGAGCGCGTCGTGGATCCGATTGCCGTCTGCCGTCCGCCCGCGCTGCATCAGCTCAACGACGTGACGGGGCACCGGCGCGCCCGCGAGCTCAGCCACGCGGCACGCCGCCGGCCAGCCGGGGCCGAACACCGGACATGGGATGCGAGAGCCCAGGAGCGCTGCCTGCAGTGGCGTCGTCGCGCCCGGACCCACCACATTGAGCGGCCCGTCGTGACCCTCACACAGTGCCGCGACCATCGAGCGCGCCGCGTCCTCGTGGTGCAGGAGCGAGAAGGTGGGATCAGCGAACGCAGGCACGGGGACGACCGGCAGGCGCAGCAACCGACCCAGGGGACTGGGAACGTGCGATCCCACCACCGTCGCCATCCTCAGGGTCGCCACCGCGAAGCCGTCTCGTCGGCCGAGTCCGCGACACACGGCCTCGACCTCGAGACAGCTCCGGCCATAGTCGCTCGCCGGCGCGAGGAACGAACGCTCGTCGGGAACCGCCGGCAACCCGCGTGCCCGTCCGTACACTTCGAGCCCACTGCGGGCCGCGACGCGCTCGAGCTTGCCGGTGCGGGCGGCCGCGCCGATCGTGCCGACCGTGGCGGCCTGCGTGCGTTGCATCGCCTCACGAGGAGTCGAACGGGCATGCGGCTCGTACACGCCGACGTGCGCTACCGCGTCGGGCGCGAAGTCGGTCACGAAGGCGACGAGCTTCTCGCGGTCGGCGGGATCGATCCGATGGAACTCGGCCCGGTGCAGGCGTCGCCGCGGGGGGACGAAGTCGACACCGACGATCTCGGCCACCTCGGAGCGTTCTTCGAGAAGCTGCGTCACGCGGGTACCGAGCGCACCACCCATCCCTGTGACGAGCACTCGCATCGCTGTCGCCTCTCCGATCCGGCGTTGCACCGAGATGGCGCAACCGCGGCCGGCCCTGGTTACGGATTGCTGGTTACGGATTGCTGGTTACGGATTGCGGGTTACTGGTTGCGTTCGTAGATGATCCGCAGCCCGTGAAGAGTCAACCACGGCTCGTGATGCTCAATGGTACGCGAGTAGCCGGAAAACAGCTCCGCGAGACCGCCGGTCGCCACGACGGGACCCTCGCCGAGCTCGGCGCGGAACCGGTCGACGATGGCATCGACCTGCCCGCTGAAACCGTAGACCGCTCCCGACTGGATGGACTCCACCGTGCTCTTGCCGATGACATGCTTGGGCGCGACGAGCTCGACGCGACGGAGCGCGGCCGCTCGTTCGAAGAGCGCGTCCATCGAGATCTCGATGCCGGGAAAGATCGCACCGCCGAGGTACTCGCCCTGCGCGCTCACCGCCTCGATCGTGTTGGCGGTGCCGAAGTCCACGACAACCGTCGGGCCGCCGTAGAGGTCGTAGGCACCAACCGCGTTGGCGATGCGGTCCGCGCCGACCTCCTTGGGGTTGTCGTAGAGGATGGGCATTCCGTTCCGAACACCCGGCTCGAGCACCAACGCCTCGAAGCCGAAGTACCGCTGCGTCATCGTTCGCAGCTCGGCGGTGATCCGAGGCACGCCGGAAGCGATGACCACTCCGGTGACCTGCGCGTCGAACGAGAAGCCGTGAAAGCCGAGGAACTGCTGGATCATCAGCGCGAGCTCATCGGAGGTGCGCTCCGCGACGCTGGCGATACGCCAATGGTCGGCGAGCTCGGACCCGTCGTAGAGCCCGATGACCGTCTGGGTGTTTCCCGCGTCGATCGCGAGCAGCATGGATGCCCCGTTCAGTCCAGGTCGAGGGCCAGATCGAGCTGGCCGGCCGAGTGGGTGAGCGCGCCGACCGAGATGAACTCGGGCTCGGCGGCAGCGTAGGCGCCGATGGTCTCGAGGGTGATTCCGCCCGACACCTCGACCGCCACCGCACCTTCGAGGAGTTGGATCGCGGTCTTCACATCGGTCGGGTCCATGTTGTCGAGGAGGATCCGATGCACGCCCGCGTCGCGCGCCTCAGTCACCTGCTCGAGAGTCTCGCACTCGCACTCGACGAGCCGCCCGGGCCACCGCGCCAGCGCCCGGCCGATCGCGGTCGACAGGTCGCAGGCCACGAGGTGGTTGTCCTTGATCAGCACGGCATCGGACAGTGAATCGCGGTGATTGCAACCACCACCCGCGCGCACTGCCGCCTTTTCGAGCGAGCGGAGCCCCGGCGTTGTCTTGCGGGTATCGAGCACTCGGGTGCGGCCCGCGACGACGGCAACGTATCGAGCGGTCATGGTCGCGATACCCGAGCAATGGCGCAGGAGGTTGAGCGAAGTGCGCTCCGCCGTCAGTACGCCGCGCAAGGAGCCGTCAACGGTGCCGAGAACCTGACCGGCCCGGATCGCATCGCCGTCAGAGACCGCCCAGGTGACGCCGATCGTCGGGTCGACCTGGCGAAACGTCTCGGTCGCTGCAGCGGTCCCCGCGAGCACACCCTCAGCTCGCGTCACGAACCGGCCCGTCGCGGTGACGCCCATCGGGATCACCGCGACCGAGGTGATGTCACCGAGCACGCCGAGATCCTCGGCGAGTGCGCGCGCCACGACGTCGTGGACCACCCCGGCCGGCGGGTCGTAGTCCGACAGCGGCGTCACGCGGGTACCTCACGCGGCAGCATCACGAGCTCAGGTCCGCGGGCTCTTCCGACCACGAAGCGACCGAGGAACTGCGCCGACGGATCCGGGAAATCCAGACGGGAGTGGGTGCCGCGTGTCTCCTCCCGGGCCCGAGCCGCGCTCACGACCATGCGTGCCACCATCGTGAGGTTGGCCAGCTCCCGCTCCCCGATCGTCCGGTTGGGTACGGGTCCGGCCAGCACCATCGCCGCGTGGTCGAGACTGGCGGCATCGCGCAGCACGCCCGCGTCCGCGGTCATCGTGTGCTGCACGATTGAAGGCGTCAGCTCCGCACCATCGGGTCCGCCGGCGGCGCGCGCTCGTGGGCCAGGCGTGTGCTCCGGGCCTGTGGCCTCCAACGGCGCGGCTCCGCGCCACCCGCCGGCGAGCATGCCCCGCAGCACGCCCGATTCACCCGGGCCGACCTGGCCCCGTTCGATGGCGTCGACGACACGAGGTGCGAAGACCAGTCCGTCGAGCAAGGAGTTGGAAGCCAGCCGATTGGCGCCGTGCACACCGGAGCACGCGACCTCGCCACAGGCCCACAGCCCGGGAACCGTCGTCGCGCCGTCGAGATCCGTGGCCACGCCGCCGCACGCGTAATGGGCCGCCGGCGCGACCGGGAGCCAATCACGCGTGGGATCGAGGCCGACGCCGCCGGTGGTGGCCCAAATCGTCGGGAACCGGCTCGGGAAGTCATCGATGCTCGTCGCGTCGAGCCAGAGATGGCCGACTCCGGCCTCGAGGAGCCGGACGGTGACAGCCCGCGCCACCACGTCTCGCGGCGCGAGGTCACCCAGCGGGTGCTCGTCGGCCATGAACGCGTGGCCGTTGTGATCGCGCAGGACCGCACCCTCACCTCGGAGCGCCTCGGAGAGCAACGGCCGTGGGCTCTCTGGATGGTGCAACGCGGTCGGGTGGAACTGCACGAATTCGACATCGGCGATCGCGGCGCCCACGCGTGCCGCCATCGCAATCCCGTCGCCCGTCGACACCGCCGGATTGGTCGTCACGGCGAACATCTGGCCGGCACCTCCGGTGGCGAGAATCGTGTGGCGGGCCGCGATCACCTCGGTGGCGCCACTCGGGCCGATCGCGCTCACGCCGGCACAACGGTCGCCGTCGATGACGAGCTCCGCGCTGAACCAGCGCTCTCGGACCTCGACGCCGGCAAGCTCGGCGACGGCCGCGACGAGCGCCCGCTCGATCTCGGCCCCGGTGGCATCGCCTCCCGCGTGCGCGACCCGCGCCACCGAGTGGCCTCCCTCACGCGCGAGCGCGAACGAGGCCGCGGCACCGTCGCCGGTGCGATCGAACTCCGCCCCGAGGGCGACCAGCTCGCGGATGCGGGCGGGCCCTTCGGTGACGAGCACCCGCACGGCGTCGGCATCACACAGGTCGGCACCGGCGGCGAGTGTGTCCGAGAAGTGCAGCTCGGGGGAGTCGGCTTCGGTGAGCGCGGCCGCCACGCCGCCCTGCGCGTAGCGGGTCGTCGAGCTGGTCAGGCCCGCCTTGGTCAGAACGAGAACGGAGAGGCCGGCTGTGCCCGCGCGAATCGCCGCAGCCAGACCAGCTACGCCGGAGCCGAGCACGACGACGTCATACATGGAACGAGCTTACGTGCCCACGATCGCGAGCTCGCTCACGGACGCAAGCCGTGCAGCTCCCGATCGAGCGCGACAGTCGGCGCGTCCATCGGTTGGTTACGGGAGTCGACGTGCACGACTCGGGGGGCGTAGGTCTCCAGCTCGGCCTCTTCATACTGGGCGTAGGAGATGACGATCACGCGATCGCCCGTGTGCACGAGGCGTGCGGCGGCCCCGTTGAGCACGATGTCACCGGACTCGCCCATGATCACATAGGTCTCGAACCGTGCGCCGTTGTCGATGTCGAGCACATGGACCTGTTCGTGCTCGCGGAGATCGGCGAGCTCCATCAGGGCGGCGTCGATGGTGATGGAACCGACGTAGTCGAGGTCGGCACCAGTCACGGTCGCCCGATGGATCTTCGACTTCATCATCACGCGCTGCATGCGATATCTCCTTGGAAAGGCTGACGGTTCGGACGATGCGCAACGACTCCCAGGTCGACGAGCACGTCGTCGCCGGTGATTGCCAGCGAACAGTTGTCGATGAGGCGGGCACGCCCAACTCGAGCGGCCACGGCGACGACGACGTCACCGTCGAGCTGGGCGATCGGAGCCAGATCGTGCGCGCGACGCACTTCGACATACTCCAACACGACCCCGGGCTCGAGCCTCATGACCTGCCGGGCGGCCTCGGCCACGGCCACCGCGTCACGTTCGCCTCGCACCACGGTCTCCGACGTCCAGAACACGGCCTTGGAGAGGACGGTCGCCGAGGCACGCTCCTCCTCGGTGAGATACGCGTTGCGGCTGGACATGGCCAGGCCGTCGAGCTCGCGCACGAGGGGACAACCCACGACCTCGACCGGATGGTTCAGGTCGCGTGCCATCTGGCGTACCACCTGCACCTGTTGGAAGTCCTTGCGACCGAAGTACGCCCGGCACGGACCGACGATGCCGAACAGCTTCGCCACCACGGTGGTGACGCCATCGAAATGGGCGGGACGGGCCGCGCCGCAGAGGCCCTCGGCAAGTCCGGCGACGTGCACCGTGGTCCGGACGCCGCCGGGGTACATCTCGTCGGTGCTCGGCACGAAGAGCACGTCGACACCCGCAGCCGCCGCGCGGCCCGCGTCCCGCTCGACATGACGCGGGTAAGCGTCGAGGTCCTCGTCGGCACCGAATTGCAACGGGTTCACGAAGATCGTCGTGACCAGAAGGTCACATTCGGTGCGCGCGACATGCATCAACGACTCGTGGCCCGCGTGGAAACACCCCATGGTCGGCACCAACCCCACCGTGCGGCCGGCCCGGCGAGCGTCATCGCTGAGCTGTCGGAGCTCGTCGACCGTGTCCACGACGATCATCGGAGCCTGGCCGCCAGCTCGGGGTCATCGTGTCCGCAGAGATCGAGCGCCGCGGCAGCGAGCGCCCGGTAGGCCACGAGCTCGCGCTCGGGCACGTCCCGCAGATGCCGCTCGACCGTGGCGTGGTCGCCCCGCTCGACGGGTCCGGTCAGCGCTTCGCGGGGCCCCCGGTCGAAGCAGTTGTCGAGCGCGGCGCGCGCCACGGGCGCGAACGCCTCGAATGGCACACCGACCGAGCGGGCGAGGCGATCGACCTGGCCCATGAGGGCGACGAGGTGGTTCGCCGCGACCGCCGCGGTGGCGTGGTAGCGGCCACGCTGGTCGTCGGCAATCGCAAATGCCTGGAGACCAAGCGTGGCGGCCAGCCGGTAGACGTCCGGGTCTCCGGCGACGGCACACCATCCGTCGGCCGGCAGGTCGGCGTCGGGCGCGGCGATCGTGACGAGCGGATGCAGCGCCCCGTAGCGAACGTCGGGCCGCCGTTCGGCCGCAGCCGCGAGCTCCGACAGCCCGCGGGACCCCGAGAGGTGCACGAGGAGCGAGCCCGGCGGGAGAGCCTCGACCGCGAGCTCGGAGGCCTCGGCGATCGCGGCGTCGGGTGTCGCGATCACGATCAGATCTGCGCCGAGACCGACTTCGGCCGACGGGCACGCCTCAGCGCTCAAGTCTGCGGCCATTCGCCGCGTCGACCCAGCCGACATCTCACGACCCGCTACCGCCGAGGCGTGCCATCCCGCGGCGATCAGCGCCCGGGCGACCGCGCCTCCGGCGCGGCCGGGTCCGACCAGCGCGAAGGTTCGAGCTGCGTTGGGGTCATCGAGCTGCATGGGTCCTCCCGTTCCGGCCACGGCGGGTCCAGACGGCGCTACTGCTGAGGAAGGGCCAACGTTACTTCGGTGGCGCGGACCCCGTCACGGCGCCCGGCGAGCTGGTGGCCGGCGGTCAGCTCCGGCGCAAGGTCCGCCAGCGGTACCAGGACGAACTGGCGGTCCCACATCCGCGGATGGGGAACCGTGAGGTCGGGCTCGTCGACGACCTCGTCGCCGACGAGCAGCACGTCGACATCCAGCGTGCGCGGCCCCCAGCGTTGCCGTCTGGTCCGTCGCGCGTCCTCTTCGAGCTGCTGGCCGAGCCGAAGCAGCTCACGAGCCGGCCGGTCGGTATCGACCTCGACCACGGCGTTGAGGTAGTCCGGCTGTTCGGGGCCGCCAACGGGGTCGGTTTCATACACCGGCGACACCGCCACGACCCGGACCCCCGCCGCCGCAATGGAATCCACGGCCCGTTGGAGGGCCATGGCCCGGTCCCCGAGGTTGGCGCCGAGACCCAGGAAGGCGCGGCGCACGGTCCTACCGCTCTGCCCGACGCTCGATCCGAACGGCGACGTGATCGTGCAACGCGTGGACGGGCGCGTGAAGCTTCTTCACCGTCACGGAGACGCCGAGCACCCGAGGATTGGAACAGCAGACCTCGGCGATGCGCGTCGCGAGCCGCTCGAGCAGCCGGTAGTGCTCCGACGTGACGACTCGGCTCACTGCCTCCGCCACCGTGCCGTAGTCGACCGTGTCATCGAGCTTGTCGCTCGCGCCCGCGGCGGCCAGGTCGACTTCGAGGTCCACGTCGATCTCGAACGGCTGCGGTCGAACCTGTTCCTCAGGGAGCACGCCGTGCACACCGAGCTCGCGCAGGCCGGAGATGAAGATCCGATCAACCGACACGCGCTCGCGGGGCTCTCGGCTACTCGGCACGTACGCGTGCGAGACCCTCGTCGAGTGTGGTCGCGACGATCTCTCGACCGACTCTGCCCATCTGCCGACCGGTCTGATTCTCGAGTGCCTGGATCGCGTGCGGGCCTTCACGAATGAGCCCCGAGTAGATGAGGTAGCCGGCGAACACCCCGATGATCCGGTCGCCGAACTCCTCGTGGTGAACGAGCAGTCGTTCGCTCGGATCGTCCAGGAACCTCGCGATCGTCGAGTAGATCGCACCGAGTCGAGCCACCCTCTCGTCGTTGCGACCCAACGGTACGTGCAGGTACTCGATCTCGGCTTCGTCGTACGCGTGGAGGTTGTGGGGGGAATCCAGGAGCGAGATCACGTGGGTGAAGCTGTGCTGGCGCAGCCAGATCAGCTCCTCTTGGCGGCGCACCTTGCGGTGGTTGCGGGCGGAGCCACCGGGTCGCTCCGAGCCGGCCAGCCGATCCTTGATGACCCAGCTGAAGAAACGGGGTTCGAGCCCCTGTGCCCACCGGCCCCTCACGCCGCCTCCTCGGTGGCCGCGACCACGGCGGCAGCGGCCGCCGCCGCCGCGACATCGTGGACTCGGACGAGCGCGGCACCATGATCGAGCGCCCACACGACGGTCGCGAGCGTTCCGTCTTCCCGGACAGCCCGGCCTTCGCCGCCCAGAACCGCGCTGATGAAGCTCTTGCGTGACGTTCCGACGAGCACCGGTGCCTGGACGCGCTCCGCGAGAGCGGGCAGGGCCGCGAGCAAAGCCAGGTTGTGCTCCAACCGCTTACCGAATCCGATGCCCGGATCGACCATGACCGCCCCCGGAGCGACGCCCGCTGCCGTCGCGGCGGCGACACGCTCGGTCAAGCACGCTCCGACCTCGGCCACCACGTCGGCGTAGCGAGGGTCGACCTGCATCGTCGCCGGCTCGCCCTGCATGTGCATGGCGACGTATCCGGCGCCGGCCCGGGCGGTCACATCCAGGATCGGCGGATCGAACCGGCCGGCTGACACATCGTTGACGATCGTGGCGCCCGCGGCGAGCGCCGCCGCGGCGACCTCGGCCTTCGTCGTATCCACACTGATCGCTACGGGGGGTTCGACCCGCGAGGCGAGGCGGCGGATCACGGGCACGACGCGGTCGATCTCGACCGCTGCGCTCACCGGCTCCGCGCCCGGGCGAGTGGACTCGCCGCCCACGTCGAGCACGATCGCGCCCGCGTCGGCGAGGCGGACCGCGTGGTCGACAGCTCGGCCCGGGTCGAGGTAGCGGCCACCGTCGGAGAAGGAGTCCGGCGTGACGTTGACGATCCCCATGACCGGCGCCCGGCCGGTGCACCGGCCGACATCGAGGAGTGCGGTCCAGGTGAACACGGGGGCACAGAGTACCGGCCCGGGGCCGGCCGCAGGGATGGTCAGGTGCTCATCATCGGCGGATTCCCAGCGGCCCGAGGAAGCTCATCGCCTCGGCCCGGGTTGCCGGGTTGTCCTTGAAGATGCCGCGCACCGCCGAGGTGATGGTCAGCGAACCGGGCTTCTTGATCCCGCGCATCGACATGCACAGGTGCTCCGCTTCGATGACCACGAAGGCGCCGTCCGGTGCGAGCTCCGTCACGAGTGCGTCGGCGATCTGGGTGGTGAGGCGTTCCTGGACCTGAGGACGTTTGGCGTAGCCGTCGACGAGACGGGCGATCTTGGAGAGGCCGGTGATGCGGCCGTCGTCGCCCGGGACGTACGCGACATGCGCTCGACCGTGGAAGGCGACGAGGTGGTGCTCGCACATCGAGTAGAGCGGTATGTCACGAATCATGACCATCTCGTCGTGGTCTTCCTCGAAGGTCACGTTGAGATGTTGCGCCGGTTCCTCGTGCAGGCCACTGAAGATCTCCGCGTACATGTCCGCGATTCGATCGGGGGTGCGCGCGAGCCCGTCGCGGTCAGGGTCCTCGCCGATCGCGATGAGGATCTCGCGCACTGCGGCCACGATCCGCGGGCGATCGACCGACCCGTCCATATCGCTCATGAGCTCCTCGAGCGCGCCGCGACGACGATGAAAGCGACGGCGATGACGGCGACAGCGGCGCCCCGGAGGTGCTTCAAGGCCACCAAGGGTACTGGTCAGTGATCACCGAAGTACTCGGCGATATACGGAAGGTTCCGGTACCGCTCGGCGACGTCGAGTCCGTAGCCGATCACGAATGCCGGGGGCACGGTGAAGCCCACGTAGCGCAGGTCCGGGTCGGTGCGCTGGAGCCCTTCCTTGAGGAGGAGGGCGCACACCTCGAGCGATGCCGGGTACCGCGCGGCGAGGTTCTTGCGGAGATAGGCGAGCGTGAGCCCGGAGTCGACAATGTCTTCGACGATCAGCACGTGGCGACCCGTGAGGTCGATGTCGAGGTCCTTCAGGATCCGGACGACGCCGCTCGATCGCGTCGCCGACCCGTAGGACGAGACGGCCATGAAGTCGAACTCGACGGGCAGCTCGATCGCCCGCGAGAGATCGCTCATGAACATGCAGGCGCCCTTGAGGACGCCGACGAGCAGCGGCGGCCGGCCCGCGTAGTCGGCCGTGATCTCCTGGCCGAGCTCGGCGACGCGTTCTTGCAATTGGTCCTCGGTGACGACGATCCGACCGATTGCGGAATCGTTCACGCCGATGCTCCCGTGACAAGGCTTCGCGCCGCCCGTACTTCGGAAAGCTGCGCTCCCCCGGCCGTTGCGGCTCCGGCACTCTGGTCGGTCTGGTCGGCGGTGAGCCAGAGAAAACGCCGCGTCGTCGGACGAACCCGAGCCGCGGCTCCGACACGGTAGCCGACCCTCCACAGCTCGGATCCGTCCGCGTGGGCGACGACCGAGCCGGAGTCGCCCCACACGAGGCGGACACGATCGCCGGCGGCCGTCGCGTCCAGGACGCAGGTCCAGCGCCCGTCCGGCCAGCGAACCGGAACCTCGCGTTCGACCCAGCTCTCGAATCGCCACCCCCACGCTTCGACCGAGCCCGGAAGCTCCATGAAACACACCCGCGAAGCCGCTCCGAGGCTCCCGGCGACGACACGGAGGTACAGGCGCCCCCCGTGGCGCTCGACGCGGCGCGCCCCGGTCAGCTCGGCGGCGCGGGCCGTACCCGCGGCGACCGCCAGGACGCGCTCGACCTCGTCGGCCGACGGCGGGGGGGCGCCGAGCCAGACCCGCACGACGCGCCGCGCGACGACCGATTCGAGCTCAGCGATGACGCGCGCCCGGGGAGCATTCAGCTCGGGGGCGCCGGGCTCGGGCGTAGCTCGCGCGGCATCGAGCGCGGCGCGCGCGATGTCGTCGAGGTAGTCGGATTCGTCGCGAAGCAGCTCGGCCTGGCGAGCCAACACCGGAACAAGATCCCGGCGCGCGCTGCGCACCAGCTGCGGCAGGACTTCCCGCCGCAAGAGCACGCGGCGGTAGGCCGAGTCACGATTCATCGGGTCGTCCAGGGGTACGAGCCCGCGGATCCGACACACTGCGCTCAGGTCCGAACGGCGCACACCCAGCAACGGCCGGACCATCGACCCGCGGCGGGGGCGCATCGCTCCCAGCCCGGACGACCCCGCGCCGCGCAAGAGCTGGAGCAGCATCGTTTCGGCCTGATCGTCCTTGGTGTGACCGACCAGCACCGCGCCGGCCCTGTGCGCCAGCCGGGCGCGTTCGAGCACCGCGTAGCGCGCTCGGCGCGCCCGGGCCTCGAGGTTGGAGCCGGGCTCCACCGTGACCGACCGGGAGTCGAATCGTGCGCCGACGCGCTCGCACGCGCTCGCCACGCGATCTGCCTCGTCGCGTCCACCCGGTCGCAGACCGTGATCGACGTGGACCGCGACCGGCCGGAGACCCGCCTCGACCGCGAGGGCGAGCAGGGCGAGGGAGTCACTCCCGCCGGAGCACGCCACGACGACCGGTGGTCCAAGGCCCGTGAAATCAACGCCCGCCGGGAATCTCATGACTGCCGGTCGGAGGTTGCAGGCGCGTCAGGCGCCGACACGACGGAGCCAGTCGTCGGGCGCAGCCAGCTCGGCCAACGTCGGCAGCGACTCCGAGTCCAGCCAGGCCCGGTCGAGCGCGCGCAGTCCGGCCTCGCGCACGACAGCCTCGCAGAACTGTTCCCCGATCTCGTACTGGCGCATCTTGAGCTCGAACCCGACCAGCTTCTGGACGACCGCGGCGAGCCCGCCCGGGTTGCGGCGCGCGTGCAGGATCCTCGCCATCCGGGCCTGTCCCGCGACGTGATCACGACCCAGCCGGTTCATGACCAGGTTGCCGTGGCCCTCGAGGAGTGACATGAGCGCCTGGGTCTGGTCGAGCAGCACCTGCTGGGCGGGCGTGGCGATGAGCCCGACGAGCCCGCCGGCGTCGAGCGGGTTCCGCCCCCGTCGAACGTCGTCGGTGATCCGGCCGATGACCCGCATGAACCGACTCGGATCCGGCTCGACGAGGGAGAGGGACTGCTCGACCAGCGACAAGAAATACGGTCGGAGCCAGTGGACGCCGGTGAACTGAGCCCGATGCGTGAGCTCGTGCAGCGCGATCCACATCCGGAAGTCACGGGGCCGGAACGCGTACCGCTTCTCGAGCGCCAGGACGTTCGTCCCCACGAAGTAGACGGCGTCGTCGGGAGGCGATCCTGCGGGCGCCGTCGGGTCGTCGGGTACGAGCAGGTCGTACTGACCGAGCACACGCTTGGCGACCCAACCGAGCAGAATGCCGAGCTCGGTGCCGGCGACCGTCCGCCCGACGGGGGCGAGTGGGCTCCGCGCGACGCGGCTGCCGAGCTTGTCGGTCAACGGTGCGAGGAGCCGGCGCATGGACACGACGTTGGCCTCGACCCAACTCGAACGGTCCAGCACTTGGCCGCGCGCCGGCCCGGTGGGCCTGAGGCCGGTGAACTCGGTCACGAGAACCTCTGCTGCGGTGGTGACGTCGTCGAAGTCACGACGGAGTGAGTCGCCGACGTGCGAGTTGGCGAGGGAATCCCGGCCGGAGATGCGTTGAGCGACACGGAGCGCCAGACCCCAGTCGACCGGCTCGACGGGATCGGAACGTTCGACAGTTCCCGGCGCCGCCGAGGCGGCCCGGTCGTTCGCAGCGGTGCCGCCGACGACCGGAACCGTCGTCATCGCCTACCCGCCTCGTTTCACCTTGATGACGCGTCGGTAGTAGCTCAGGGCAACCAGCCCGGCCACACCGACGCAGGCGAGCAGGAACAGTGGCGCGAGCCAGAAGAACCAGAGCTCGGCCGCGAGGGTCTCGGTCACGGTGCCATCGTAGAGCGCTCGCCACCGTCGATCGGAAGCGGCACGGCAAACCCGCCCATTCAGGCCGGCGGAACGTCGATGCGCAGCGCCTCGGCGATGCGCTGTCTCAGCTCGGCGGGGACCCGGTCGCGGCACTTCATCGAGATGACTTGGCGCAGCTCGAACTCGAAGGTGAAACCCTGGGCGCAGGGTGGGCAATCGTCCAGGTGCCGAGCGATGGCCCTGCGTTTCGAGGTCGTCAGCTCACCGTCGAGATACTCATAGATCTCGACGATCGCGCGCTCGCAATCCACGTCGTCGCCGGGATCGCCTTGCGCTGGGTGATGTGTGATCTCGTCCATCGTGTTATCCCCCCGCAACCGTCGGTGAGGGCTCATCGACCAGCCCGCGCTCCACCGCCAAGCTCCACAACCGCTGCTGGAGTTGTTTTCTTCCTCGGTGCAGTCGACTCATCACCGTCCCGATCGGCACATCCGTGATCTCGGCGATCTCCTTGTAGGAGAAGCCCTCCACGTCGGCCAGCAGCACGGCCATGCGGAACTGCTCGGGCAGATCCTCGAGGGCTTCCTTCACCACGGACTCGGGAATCGCGTCCAGCACCTCGGACTCGGGGCTTCGCTGCGCTTCGACGGCCTCGAGACCACCGAGGCGGCGATACAGGTAGAAGTCCTCCGTGGCGTCCAGATCGACCTGCTCGGGTCGACGCTTCTTCGCCCGATAGATGTTGATGAACGTGTTCGTGAGAATCTTGTACAGCCAGGCCTTGAGGTTGGTCCCCTCCCGGAACCCGCCAAAGCCCCGGTAGGCGCGCAGGTACGTCTCCTGGACGAGGTCCTCGGCGTCGGTCGGGTTGCGGGTCATCCGCAACGCCGCCGAATAGAGAGCGTCCATGTAGGGCATCGCCAGCTCGGCAAAGCTCGCTTGGTCAGCCATCGGTCTCATTCCGAATGATCACAGGTCGTTGGCGGAGGCTCGGAGCCTCTCGACGGTCGGATGCGTCGTACGGCTCCACATGAGTTCCAGGTTATCGCCGGTCGAAGCTATTCCGGCTTCGAGAACTGGTACACGGCCACGCCGAGGAATGCCAGACCCAGGGCGATGCTCACGAGCACCATCACCGACACGGGCACGGGCCAGCCGAACCAGGTGACGTCGGGTGCCAGCGACGCCCGGGCGTCCGGCGGGACGTCGACGTAGCTGAACACCACCCGGCGCATGGGTTGCACGAGATAGGTGAGCGGATCCAGCCGGGTCAGCACGGACAGCCACCGGGGGAGCCCGTTGAGGGGGAACAAGGCTCCGGACAGGAAGAACATCGGCAGGACGACGAACTGCATGACGACCTGGAACGACTCGACCTGCTCCATCCGACTCGCGATGACGATCCCGAGGGCGTTGACGACGAATGCCGTGAGCGCCATGAGCAACACGAGCTCGATGAGGAGCACCGGTGAATACGGCACGCCGACGAAGCCGGCGAACACCAGCATGAGCGCGCCCTGGGCGGTCGCGACGGTCGCGCCCCCCAGACACTTGCCGGTGATCAGGGCGCTGCGCCGGACGGGCGCGACCAGCATCTCGCGCAGGAAGCCGAACTCCCGGTCCCACACGATCGAGACGGCCGAGAAGATGGAGGTGAACAGGATCGTCATGGCGAGGACGCCGGGGAACATGAACGTGCGGTAGTTGAAGTTGCCCCCGGCCGACGCCGGCACGATCGAGGACAGCCCGGTCCCGAGCACGAACAGGTAGATGACCGGTTGCGAGAGCCCGGTGATGATCCGGAGCTTGCTGCGCCCGAACCGGATGAGCTCTCGCCTCCACACGATGGACACCGCGCGCAGGTCGTCACGCAGGGTTCCACCGGCGACACGAACCGACGCGACCGTGGCTGAGGCTTGGATATCGGTCACGTCAGCCCCGCCGGGTCCCGGCACGTACGAAGACGTTGTTGCGGTTGCGCTCGCTCGCCGAAGCCTCTGCGTCACGAATCGTGCGGCCGGTGTAGCGCATGAACACGTCGTCCAACGTCGGCCGAGCGACGCTCACGGCGCGGATCGGGACGCCGAGCTCGGCGAACAGACGCGGAACGAACTCCTCGCCGCCCACGACCTGCACGCACACCTCGCCTTCGCTCACGGTGGCCTCGAGACCGAATCGCTCGCCCAGCGCGGCGATCGCGGCTTCGTCGTCGTCGGTACGCAGCTGGACGCGATCGCGTCCGACACTGGCCTTGAGCGCCGCGGGCGTATCGATCACCACGACCTCGCCGTGGTCGATGATCGCGATCCGGTCGCAGTGCTCCGCTTCGTCCATGTAGTGCGTCGTGAGGAACATCGTGATCGACTCGCGCGCCTTCAGCACATTGATGTAGTCCCAGATGTGCGACCGGGTCTGGGGGTCGAGGCCGACCGTCGGTTCGTCGAGAAACAGGACTCGCGGCGAGTGCAGGAGGCCCCGGGCGATCTCCAGCCGTCGCTTCATGCCACCGGAGAACGTCCGGACCAGGTGGGTGCGACGATCCCAGAGTCCGACCATCTCCATGACCTCTTGGAGCCGCGACCCGACGATCGACCGTGGCACCCCGTACAGCTCGGCGTGGAACCGGAGATTCTCCTGGGCCGTGAGGTAGTCGTCCAGGGTGGTGTCCTGGAACACCAGCCCGATCCGACGGCGAACCTCCGTGCGGTCGGCCATGACGTCGAAACCGTCCACCCGGGCCGTACCACCGGTCGGGCGCACGAGGGTGCACAACATGGAGATCGTCGTGGACTTGCCGGCGCCGTTCGGACCGAGGAAACCAAAGATCTCCCCCGGTTCCACGGAGAAGCTGATGCCACGCACGGCTTCGAGATCGCCGTAGCGCTTCTCGAGCCCGGCGACCTCGATCGCCGGTTGTCCGGAGTCCTCCATGGTCCGATCCTACGGTTCAACGCCTGACCCGGCGAAAAGGGCCCGCCGCGGTCGTGCACACTGGTAGGTGCAATGATCGACACGCCGAACCGCGAGAGCCGCCTCGACCGTCTCGCTCGGTCCGTGCAAGGCGCCGGTGCGACGATGTGGGCCCACGCGCGATCGGCGGTGCGCAACCCCATGCGGGTACTCCTGGTCGTGCTCGGCGCGCTCCTCGTGATCCTTGCCGTTCCACTGCTCGTGACCGGCGCACTCCGACTCCGCGACTCCTGGTCCGATTGGCGCCACGCCACGACGGTGACGAGTGACTGGACGCAGACTCGGGCCACGATCGAGGGCGTTCGCCTCACCGACGGGATCGACCTCGAGCTCTCCTACCGGGATCGACAGGGAACGCGGCACCGCACCGAGGTCCATGTCGGCGCGCCCGGTTCCGAGTGGATCACCTCGCCGCTACCGATCCGGTACGACCCAGCCGACAAGTCGAACGTCGACCTCGTCGGGATCGCCGACCCCCACCCGGCCGGCCGCGCGCTCGTCGCGGGCGCAGGACTCGGTGCCGGAGCCGCGGCCGCGCTGCTGGCCTTTTCCATGTGGCGTCGGCGACGCAGCCTCGCGACTGCCGACGACCCGCTCACGGTGCTCCGCACCCCGCTGGTCCTGTCCGGCGCGCTGCTCGTCGCCGGACTGGGAGCCTGGGCCGTCGGTACGATCACGACCCAGGGCTGGACCAGCGTCGTGAACCGCATCGGGGTGCGCGCCTCGAGCCTCTTCGGCGGGTTCATGACGGTCCTCGTCCCGGTGCTCGCGTTCGCGGCCGGCGCGCTCGTGTACGCGTGGCTCACACGCCACCGCCACCACGAGTCGCATACGGGCGTGCTCGGTCGCGCGCACGGGATGATCGACCGCGCCTCGGAGTACATGCCCTCACCCGATCAACTCGGCGCGGCGGACCAGGATGAGACCGCGGGCCGCCAAGGCCCCACCGGCAACACCAACGGGCCGGCCGCCGACACCGAGGGGTCCACCAGCACCGCGTGACGCGGTGCGGCCCGGCGGCGATGCGGCCGCGCGCCAGCCGTAGACGCGGTGAGACCACGAGCGACGGCGAGGGCCATCGAACGCGCAAGTGCTGGTGGAGCCGGGAAAGGGAATCGAACCCTTGACCTGCTCATTACGAGTGAGCTGCTCTGCCGACTGAGCTATCCCGGCGGGAGCGGGCAGTCTACTGACGGGTGCCCGGCGAGCCGGCCGGGAGATGCAGCATGAGCCGCTCCAGCAGCAGGCCCTCGCTGGGGTTGAACTCGAACGCCCGGCGCGCCTGGCTGCACGCGTCGAGCGCCGCGGCAACGCTTCGGGGATCCAGGTCGAGCGGGTCACGGTCGGAGTTGAGCGGCGCCGCGCCGGAGACGAGCGCGTCGCGATACACCGACTCCAGCGCGGTGATGCCTTCCAGGAGCGCCTCGGCGCGGGCGCGTCGGTCCTCGCGCTTGTGCCGTTCGCGCACACGCCGGGTGAGCGTCTGCACCGCCCGCGCCGGGTAGCCCGCCCGCTCGATCTCCTCCTCGAGCTCAGCGACCTCGGCCTCGTGGACGGTCCGCAGGTCCGCTGCCGCGTCTTGCGCCGCGCCGAGGAGGTCCTCGGCGACCGTCAGCGCGGCGGCGCCACTGCCATCAAGACGCGCAGGTGCCCGTACGAACGCGTCCCGCAACGCCCCGAAACGGCCCGCCAACATGCGCGCTCGCGCCAGTTGGCCACCCGCCAATCGGGCCACGACGGGGGCGCGAGCGGCATCCACACCTTCCCGAACCAAGGTGTCTCCGAGTCCCGCCTCATCGAGCGCCGCCAGGTCGATCCGGTCGCACCGCGAACGGACGGTGTCCAGCAGCTCGTCGGGCGCCGCGGTCACGAGCACGAGCACCGCACGATTCGGAGGCTCCTCGAGCGTCTTCAGCAACGCGCTGGCCGGCGCACCGCCCGAACCCGGCGAGCCGCGGAGTCGTTCGGCGTCCAGCAGGATCACGACCTTGCGATCACCTTCGACGGGACTCCGGTACACCTCGGGAACGACCCCGTGGCGAACCTCGTCGACCGAGTACGCCGTCGCCACCGGCTCGAACTCCACGACGTCGGGATGCGCTCGCCGCTGGGGGCGATCGTCGTCCGCGTCGATCAGCTCGGCCGCGAACGCGCGGGCCGCGTCCTCCGCGCCGGAACCGCGCCCGCCGACGATCAGGTACGCGTGCACGGGGCGCGCCGCAGCTTGTCGCAGCCTGGCCACCGCGTGCTCCTGGCCGGCCACGCCGGCGAAGTGATCAGGCACCGAGACCCTCCGCGGCCGACCACACGGCATCGGCGACCATCTCCGGCGGGTGATCGCCGTCGATGATGCTCCACCCCCGCTCGGCCGCGAGCGACCGATATCCGGCCCGGACCCGTTCGTGAAACGTCTCGCTCTCGCGCTCGAGGCGGTCGGTGGGCGCGCGGCGACGGGTCGCGGCAACGTCGGCCTCGACATCGATGACCACGACCAGATCGGCAACAACACCTTGGACGGCGTGACTGCTGATCGTCTCGACCGTGCCGACACCCAACTCCCGGGCGATGCCCTGGTACACGAGTGATGATGGTGCGAAGCGATCACACACCACCCAGTCGCCGCGTGCCAGGGCGGGCCGGATCACCGTGGCAACGTGTTGGGCGCGGTCGGCCGCCATCAGGAGTGCCTCGGCCATCGGATCGATCGATGCGGGACCGTCGAGCACGAGCGTTCGGATGCGTGAGCCCAGCGGCGTCGCTCCGGGTTCGAAGGTACCGACGACCGGCCGGCCGGCCGCGCGCAAGCGCGCAACGAGCAGCCGCGCCTGAGTGGTCTTGCCACTTCCCTCACCGCCCTCCAGGACGATGAACCGTCCGATCATCGTTTCACGCCTCTGCCTCTGCCTCGGCGCCCGCGTAGGCGCCCTCCTGAGCCTCGGCTCGACGAGCCCGACGAACAAGGATCCGGGCGAGAACGCCGGCGCCGATCGTCACGAGGGCACCACCCCACAGCGCGCCCCGAACCCCGGGGAGCGAGTAGCTCACCCCCAGGATCTCCGCGCGGCGGTCCGATCCCCAGATGAGCTTGGACACCCAGTCGAACAGGTCCGCGAACAACGGAGACACGGTCAACGAGATCAGCAGGCAAAGACGAACGATCGTGTACAGCGTCGCGAACGTGCGACCGCGGATCTCGTCGGCCACGTTCTCCTGGATCAGCGTGAACCCGGTCACGTACGCCATGCCCGCCGACGCGCCTGTCGCTGCGACCAACAACACCGCCGACGCGACCGCGTCGACCGACGCGGCCGCGGCGAGGAAGACGCCAACTCCGATCACGGCCGTCGTGAACACCGTGTCGCGCGGCAGCCGCTTCTGGAGCACGACCAAGCCGCCGACTCCGATCGCGGCTCCGACTCCGATCGCGGCCATCAACAGACCGAACAGCGCGGCGCTTCCGAGAACCTTGTTCGCGAACACTGTGCCCAACGGGACCATGGCACCGGCGCCGACGATTCCCCCGGCCATGCCGATCATCACTGCGCGAACGAGCCGGTCGCTGCGAATGAAGCGGAGCCCTTCGGCGATCTCGCGAAACGTCTGCGTCCAGTCGACTCGGTGCTCTTCGCTTCGTTCGGGCTTCGGGATCGGAAGGCGCAAGACGATGAGTGCCGAGGCGACGAACGTAAGACCATCGGCCCAGAGCGCGAGCAGATTCCGGTTGACCTCGAGAGACGAGAGCGCGTCGAAGCCCCCGAGCCACTCGGCGCCGACCGTCAGCGCCGAGAAGATCGCCCCACCGAGTGGGAACGTGCCGTACGCGGCGACAAGCCCGAGCGAGTTCGCCGACGCCAGCTGATCCTCGGGCACGAGGTGCGGCAGCGACGCGTCCTTGGCCGGACCCCACAGCAGGGTGAGGATCTCGAGCGCGAAGGACATGAGCACGAGCCCACCGACGGAATGCACGAAGGGCAGCAGTCCAAGGAGACCGGCGCGGCCGATGTCGCAGACGACCATCACCTTGCGCCGATCGAACCGGTCGACGATGACGCCACCCAGGGTGGCGAGGAAGAAGCCCGGAATCATGCGCGCGGCGACGACGAGGCTGATCGCAGCAGCAGAACCACCGGACAGGTCGCTCGCGATCGCGATGATCGCGAAGAACCCGACCCAGTCCCCGGTACTCGACAGACACTGCGCGATCCACAGCTTGACGAAGCCGCGGTTGGCGAACAGCCGTCCCGAGGCGGCTGGCAGGGGATTTCCCCCAGTCGGGGGGATGAAACTCGCCTGATCCCGGCTCACTGGCGGTCAGCCTAGAAGGCCTATCGGGCAATCCGCGGAAGCTGGAACCACTCCGGTGGACTGCTCGGCCACCCGCCGCCGCCACCGGGCCGACTGACCAATCGAGGACGTGGAACGTCGTGGCCTGCTCGGGCGGCCTCGCGTCTCGCTACTCCGCCGGGACTTTTTTCACGGCGTTCTTCACGGCCTTCTTCACGGCCTTCTTGGTCGCTTGCTTGACGATCTTCTTCTTGGTCGCTTGCTTGACGATCTTCTTCTTGGTCGCCTTCTTCTTGGCCTTCTTCTTGGCCGGGGCCCGTGCGGCTCGCTCGGCCAGCAGATCGACCGCTTCCTCGAGCGTGAGTGCGGCCGGATCGAGACCACGACGAACCGTGGCGTTGGTGCTCCCGTCGGTGACGTACGGCCCGAAGCGCCCGTCCAGCACACGCAATGGAGCACCCGACTCGGGATGCGGGCCGAGCTCGGCGATCGGAGGTTTGGCCCGCCGCCCGCCGCGTTGTTTCGGCAGGGCGAAGATCGCCTCGGCCTGTTCCATGGTGACCGTGAAGAGCTGTTCCTCCGACTCCAAACTCCGGCTGTCGGTCCCCTTCTTCAGGTAGGGGCCGTACCGACCGTTCTGCGCGGTGATCTCCACATCGTCGTCGACGACCCCCACGACGCGGGGCAGCGACAGCAGTCGCATCGCGTCGTCGAGCGTCACGGTGTCGGGATCCATCGACGCGAACAGCGACGCGCGCGGCGGTTTGGCCTTCGACCCGTCTTCCAACTCACCGAGCTGGACGAACGGACCGAACCGGCCGGTGAGGACGAGCACCTTCTGGTCGCTCTCCGGGTCGATACCGAGATCCCGGGGCCCGCCGGCCCCTTTGGCCAGGATCTCGAGGGCGCGAGCGACGGTCAACTCGTCGGGCGGGAGGTCGGCGGGGAGGGGGGCCTTCTCGTCGCCGCGGTGGAGTGACTCACCGTTGTTCCAGACCCGCACGATGATCTCGGCGCCGGAGTCGTCGGCGCCGATACGAATGGCGTTGACCTCGCTCATGTCGATCTGGGCCAGGTGCTCCTCCGACACGAGCTCACGTAATCCGACCGTGCCGTTGCCGAAGTAGAACGAGTGCAGCCACTTCTCGGACTCGGCCTGACCGGCCGCGACGGCGTCGAGAGCCTCCTCCATCGTTGCGGTGAAGCCGTAGTCGACCAGGTGCGCGAAGTGCCGCTCGAGCAGCTGGGTCTTCGCGAAAGCCGTCCATGACGGAACGAGCGCGTTGGCCTTCTTCCAGACGTAGCCCCGCTCGCTCGTGATCGTGTTGATGATCGACGCGTACGTCGACGGCCGGCCGATGCCGGAGTCCTCGAGCACCTTGACCAATGTCGCCTCGGTGTAGCGCGGCGGTGACTGGGTCACGTGGCCGACAGCCTCGATGCCGTGACACTCCAGCTCGTCGCCCCGAGCGACCGCCGGCAGCACCGCGTCGGCATCATCCCGGTCGGCCGGGGACTCGCTGACGTCGACATAGGCCTTGCGGAACCCGAGGAACTCATAGCTCCGGCCCGTGGCCCTGAACACCACGTGCTCACCGTCGCTCGAGTCGCCACCGAGGCGCAGCGTGACGCGCCGCCCACGCGCGTCGGTCATCTGGCTCGCGACCGTGCGCATCCAGATCAGCTCGTAGACCGCACGCTCGTCTCGGCTCAGCTCGGTGCGCACGGCCTCAGGCGTACGAAAGCGGTCGCCGGCCGGCCGGATCGCCTCGTGGGCCTCCTGCGCGTTCTTGGTCTTGTTGGCGTAGGTGCGCGGTGAGCTCGGGAGGTACGCGTCGCCGAATCGTTCCGCGATCTGTGCCCGCGCCGCACCGACCGCCTGGCCCGACAAGCTCACCGAATCGGTTCGCATGTAGGTGATGAAGCCCCGCTCGTACAGCCCCTGAGCGACCGACATCGTCCGACCGGCGCTGAAACGGAGCTTGTTGCCGGCCTCCTGCTGGAGGGTGGTCGTCTTGAACGGAGGCTTCGGGCGGTCGGTGAAGTCTCGTGCCTCGACCGCTTCGACCAGAAAGGTCGCCCCGCGAACCCGCTCGGCCAAGGGTCGTGCATCGGCCTCGCGGAGATGACGGGCGCCCGAGGTCGGATCGAGCATGCCGGTCGCGGCGTCGAAGTCGCGCCCGTTGGCGAGGCGCTGTCCGTCGAGCTCGACGAGGCGCGCATCGAACGCCGAGCCGATCGAGGAAAAACGACCGTCGAGATCCCAGAACTCAGCCGAACGGAACGCCATCCGCTCGCGCTCACGTTCGACCACCAGCCGAACGGCGACGCTCTGCACCCGACCAGCCGAGCGAGCACCGCCCACGCGTCGCCACAGCACGGGCGACACCTCGTAGCCGACGAGTCGGTCGAGCGCTCGCCGGCCCTCCTGCGCCTCGACGAGGCGCATGTCCAAACCCCGGGGACTGGCGATCGCGGCGTCGATCGCGGCGCGGGTGATCTCGTGGAACACCATCCGCTTGACCGCGACGGTCTGCTTGGGCTTCAGCACCTCGAGGAGGTGCCACGCAATCGCTTCACCCTCACGGTCCTCGTCCGTCGCGAGGTAGAGCTCGTCGGCGTCCTTGAGCGCGCGGCGCAGCTTCGTGACAACTTCCTTGGCCCGCCCGTCGGGGGGCGCGTACGTCAGCTCGAAGTGGTCGTCCACCTTGACCCCCAGGCCCTTGCGAGGGAGATCCCGGACATGGCCGTAGCTGGCCAGCACGGTGTAGTCCGGCCCCAGGAACCGACTGATGGTGTCGGCCTTGGTCTTGGACTCGACGATGACGAGTGGTTTGGGCACGGGACTCGGTTTCGGCATGGGATCGGGACGACCGTAGCGGCCTGGCGCTTCAGATGACCCGATCCGGCGAGTGGAACTGGCCGCAGCGTGCCATACCGGGCGGGTTCCCGGTCGCCAGGTGGGGCAAAGAGGCCCCGTCTACGCTGTCTCGATGCATCTGGGCATGTGGGCGGCCATCACCGACGCGATCGATCCGCAGGAGCTGCTGCGCTCGTTCGGCACGATCGGGCTCTTCTTCATCATCTTCGCCGAATCTGGCCTGCTCGTCGGGTTCTTCCTGCCCGGTGACTCCCTGCTCTTCACCGCCGGACTCTTCGCGGCGAGGGGTGATCTCAACATCGTCGTCGTCCTGGTCGGTTGTTTTCTCGCCGCCGTGATCGGTGACCAGGTCGGATACGCGTTCGGCAAGCGGGCCGGGCCCTCGATCTTCCGCCGTCCCAGCTCCCGAATCTTCAAGCAGCAGTACATCGAACAGGCAGACGAGTTCTTCGACAAGCACGGCGCCAAGACCATCCTGCTCGCGCGCTTCGTACCAATTGTTCGAACCTTCGCACCGATCCTCGCGGGCGTCGGCAAGATGCCGTACCGGACGTTCCTCACCTTCAACGTCATGGGGGGCTTCCTGTGGGCGGTCGGGGTGACCTCGCTCGGCTACTTCTTGGGCGACGCCATCGGTGCCGACAACATCGACAAGTACCTGCTCCCGATCATCGCGGTCATCATCGTGGTCTCGGTCTTGCCCGCCGTCATCGAGATCATGCGGCACCGACGAAAGGCCGCTCGTGCCGCGGCCGGCCAGATCACGAAGGCCGAGTCCGAGAAGATGGCCGAGCACCTGCACGAAGAGATGGAGCGCTGAAGCCTCCGCCTCCCCTCGCCGCCGAGACGCCCGGCGCGCGCGTCTCGGCCCCGTGACCGATGCCTCGACCCCGAGGGCTGATCAGTAGCCGGGGCCCGTAGCGCCGGTCTCGGCTTCGACGGCGACGAACTGTTCAGCCTCGTCGCCGAAGCTCCCCGACTTGCGCTTCGAGTAGAAGATCGACCCGAGGAGCACGACGAGCGCGGCACCGGCGATCGCGTACCGCCAGTTGTTGTCCTGGAGCTCGATGATCGCCGGAAGCATGAGCAGGGACACGAGGTTCATCACCTTGATGAGCGGGTTGAGCGCAGGACCGGCGGTGTCCTTGAAGGGGTCGCCGACGGTGTCGCCGATGAC
The DNA here is from genome assembly GCA_035646535.1 of Acidimicrobiia bacterium. Taxonomy (GTDB): domain Bacteria; phylum Actinomycetota; class Acidimicrobiia; order IMCC26256; family JANYLB01; genus DASRPD01. Next base: position 23,837 of record DASRPD010000076.1, on the reverse strand, counting down.
CGCGGCGGTATGGGCATCGGAGCCCTTGCCGCCCTCGTGGCCGTCCTCGATGTACTTCTTGGCGTTGTCCCACGCGCCACCGGCGTTGTTGAGGTAGTTCGCCATGAGCTGGCCGGTGAGGATCACCGCGGCGAGGAACGCACCGAGCGCCAGGAAGTTGATCCCGAAACCGACGATCACCGGCGTGAGCACGGCGAGCAACGCCGGGGTCACGAGCTCGCGCAGCGATGCCTTGGTGCAGATGTCGATGACCGGTCCGTAGTCGGGCCGCTTCTCGCCCGACATGATCTTGCCGTCACGGAACTGGTTCCGGACCTCCTGCACGACGATGCCGGCAGTGCGGCCGACCGCGCGAATGGCGAGTGCGGAGAACATGAAGGCGATCGAGCCGCCGATGAGCAGGCCGATGAACGTCTTCGGGTCGGCCACGTTGATCTGGATCTTGTCGAAGACCGTGATGTTGTTCTGGGCGAAGCGCTCGAGCTGGAGCCGGCTGAACGTCTCGTCGGCGATGGTTTCGATGTACGAGGCGAAGAGCGCGACCGCCGCGATCACGGCCGAGCCGATCGCGAAGCCCTTGGTGACCGCCTTGGTGGTGTTGCCGACCGCGTCGAGGCTCACCATGATCCTCTCGGGTTCACCGCTGAACTCGCCCGACATCTCGGCGATGCCGGCCGCGTTGTCGGCGACGGGCCCGAAGGAGTCTTCCGAGACGACGACGCCGGTGGTGGCGAGCATGCCCATACCGGTGAGGGCGACGAGGTAGAGCACGAACTCGATGTTGCCCCCGCCCAGTCCGATCGCGATACCCAGTGCGACCGCGATCGCCAGGATCGCCCACACCGTGGATTCGAGACCGCTCGACGTTCCCGAGAGCACAACCGTGGCCGGACCCGTGCGGGCCGACTCGGCGATCTCCTGGACGGGCTTGCGCTCGGTGGAGGTGAAGTACTCGGTGAGGTGACTCACGAACTGGGCGAGCACGAGACCGGTGATGACGGCGGCGAACATCCGCCACCCCGGATTCGAGAGCGTGGCGCCACCGTTGCCGACGTAGAAGAGCGACACGGCCAGGGTGCCGACGGCAGTGAGGACGCCCGCGGTGATGAACCCGCGGTTGATCGGGGCCATCGCGGAGGAATCATCGTCAGACGCCCGCACCGCGAACACGCCGACGATCGAGGCGAGCACGCCGACCGCGCGCGCGATGAGCGGGAAGATGAGGCCGATCACCCACTTGCTCGGGTCGTCGGGGTAGATCGACTGGAACGCCGAGACGCCGAGGATGATCGACGCGACCAACGTGACCTCGTAGCTCTCGAAGAGGTCGGCCGCCATGCCGGCGCAGTCACCGACGTTGTCGCCCACGTTGTCGGCGATGGTCGCGGGGTTGCGCGGGTCGTCTTCGGGGATGCCCTGTTCGACCTTGCCGACGAGGTCGGCACCGACGTCGGCCGCCTTGGTGAAGATGCCCCCACCGACCCGCATGAACAGGGCGATGAGTGACCCCCCGAAGCCGAAGCCGATGAGGATCGCCGCGCTCGTGTTCTGGAAGATCATGATGATGAGGGTGGCGCCGAGCAGCCCCAGGCCAACGGTGAACATGCCCGCGACACCGCCGGTGCGAAAGGCGACCCGCAGCGCAGCCGCGAGTGATCCGGTCCGGGCGGCGGCGGCGGTACGGACGTTGCCGCGCACGGCGAGGCTCATGCCGATGAATCCGGTGAACCCCGACAGGAACGCACCGGCCACGAAGGCAAGGGTGCGGAAGGAGCCCGAAGCGAGGAACGAGAGCCCACCGACACCATCGAGCCCGGATAGGTCCTCGGCCACTGGCTTGGCGATCTCGGTCGACGTCAGGAAGACGACGAGGGCGACCGGTATGAGGATGATGGCGATCGTGCGAAACTGCCGCTTGAGGTAGGCCATCGCCCCCTCTTGGATGGCTGTGGCGATCTCCTGCATCGTCGCCGTGCCCTGGTCAGCGGCGAGAACCCCTCGCATGAGGACCAACCCCACGGCGAGCGCGAGGAGCGCGGTCAGCGCCGAGAAGATGAGCCAGAACCACTCGGCGCCGCCGAGCTCGAAGATCTGGTAGCCGCCTTCGGCCGCGAAGGTATTCATACCGCTGTCAGACTCCTGTGCTCGTCCAGGTGGATAGGCGAACCGACGCGGCGAGATGCCCGCCCGGGCGCCGGAACGGCGCAACGCTAGGAGTCCGCGCCAGCTGAGTCAATCTGCGCGGAGACGGGTTCAGTCGAGGTGGTACGGAACCGAGGTGACCACCGTTCCCCGTCGGAACAGCAACCGCCCCTTCAGGATCAGCGCGCTCTGATTGTGGAGGAGATGCTCCCACCAGTGATGCACGACGAACTCGGGGATCACCACGGTCACGATGTTGTTGTCCCAACGGGCGTCCATCTCGTCGACGTAGCGCATCACCGGCCGGGTGAGCTCACGGTACGGCGAGTACAGCACCTCGAGTGGCACGTCGATCTCGTGGTCGGCCCACTGGCTCTCGAGCCGGGCGTGATCCTCCTCGTCGGTCGCGACGCTGACCGCGAACAGGTGGTTCGGGCGCATCGATCGAGCGTAGGCAATCGCGGGGAGCACGCCACGGTGGATGTTGCCGACGAGCACGATGACCGTGTGGTTCATCTTGGGTGGTTTGTAGTCGGCCGGGATCTGGAGCGCCCGCGACACACCCGAGTAGTGCCGCTTGATCGCCTTGAACAGCACGACGATCGCCGGGATGACCACGATCGGAACCCACGCGCCGCTCGTGAACTTCGTGACGGCGACGACCAGGAGCACCATGCCGGTCACGACGGCACCCGCCCCGTTGATCACCATGGAACGCTGCCAACCGGCCTGGCGGTGACGTCGGTGGTAGCGAACCATCCCGGCCTGCGACAAGGTGAAGGACGTGAACACCCCCACCGCGTAGAGCGGGATCAGCGCCGTCGTGATGCCCCCGAATGCCACGAGCAGCGCCGCGGCCGCGACCGCGAGGAACACGACGCCGTTCGAGAACACGAGCCGGTCGCCGCGGTTGGCGAACTGCCTCGGCAGGTATCCGTCCTTCGCGACGATCGACGACAGCAGCGGGAACCCGTTGTAGGCCGTGTTCGCGGCGAGCGTGAGGATCGCCGCGGTCGCGAACTGGAGAACGAGGAACACCGCGCCGTTGCCGAACACCGCCAGGCCGAGCTGCGAGAAGACGGTCTGGTCGTGGCTGGGGTACGGGTGCAGTCGTTGGGCGAGCAGCGAGACTCCGAAGAACAGCGTGCCGAGGACGATGCCCATCCACACCAGCGTCTTCGCCGCGTTCTTCGACTCCGGGCGGCGGAACGACGGGACCCCGTTCGAGATCGCCTCGATACCGGTCAAGGCCACCGCGCCCGACGAGAAGCCCTTGAGGACGAGGAATACCGAGAGCGACCCTCCCAGCTCGCGCATCCCCTCGAACGCCCCCGCGTCGAAGGGCACCCGGCTCACCGAGCCGAACACGCCGGGGAAGAAGCTGCGGGCGAGACCCCACCCGATCAGCGCGGTGAGCACGAGAATGTAGAGGTACGTCGGAACCGCGAACAGTCGCCCGGACTCTCGGACACCGCGCAAATTCGCAAGCGTGATCGCGGCGATGAGGACCAGACCCAACACGACACGCTGGTCTCGAAGACCATGGAATGCGGGGATCGACAGGATGGCCGCCACCCCGGCCGAGATCGACACCGCGACCGTGAGGATGTAGTCGACCATGAGCGACGCACCGGCGATGAGCGACGGGTTCTCGCCGAGGTTCTCCCGGCTCACCACGTAGCTGCCGCCGCCGTCCGGGTAGGCGAAGATCACCTGGCGGTAGGAGCTGATGACGATCGCCAGCAGGACCGCGACCGCGATCGCAATCGGCACGAGGACGTCGAGACCGAGCGCCAGGCTCGACGCGCCGAGCGCGGTCACGAACAGGATCTCCTCGGTGGCGTACGCCGTGGAGGAGATCGCGTCCGAGGAGAAGACCGCGAGCGCGATCGTCTTCGGGATGCGCTGATGCTCCATCTCGGTCGTCGCGAGCGGACGACCGACCAACAATCGTTTGATGACGCTCATCGTCGATGCTCCCGCACGCTCTACACGAGGATCTCGTAGACGGGATTGAAGATCTCCACGACGCGGCCCCGCCGAGCGGGCACGCCGCGAAATCGGAGCCGGCGCCCGGGAGTCAACCCTGCGATGCGGCGCCGACCGAGGAAGATCCCGGTCGCAAAGCCCGTGCCGTCGGTGACGGTGACCTCGAGCGACGGCGAACCTGCCCGGGGCACGATGCGGACCGAGCTCACTTCGCCGGCCAACACGACCGGGAGTCGCGGGACGACCTCGCGAACCGGTGTCGCACCAATCGAGCGGACCCACTCCTCGAGGGCCTCACGGTCCAGCTCTTCGATGGGAGCGCGCAGGCGCTCGAACGCGCGCCGGAATGCCACGTCAGCGTGCCACCAGGGAGATCACCAACACCGGCACAGTCAACCACGGCCCGCTTCGGTCACCCGAACCTGGAACCGGGGGCGCTCGGCAGTACGATCCGACGGTTGTCGGTTGTCGGTTGTCGGTTGTCGGTTGTCGGTTGTCGGTTGTCGGTTGTCGGTTGACGGTTGTCGGTTGTCGGTTGACGGTTGTCGGTTGTCGGTTGTCGATGGTACGGGAGCATGAGGTGCACGTCGTCGTCGTGGGATGCGGACGGGTCGGCAGTGAGCTGGCCGGGATGCTCGAGGAGAACGGCCACACCGTCGCGGTGGTCGACAAGCGCGCCACGGCGTTCCGGCGCTTGCCCACCGGATTCGGGGGCAGCCGGATCCAGGGCTTCGGCTTCGACCGTGACACCCTCGTCGAGGCGGGCATCGAACGAGCGGACGCCCTTGCTGCGGTGACAAGCGGCGACAACTCCAACATCATGGCGGCTCGGGTCGCCCGCGAGACCTTCGCGGTCGAGCGAGTCGTCGCCCGCATCTACGACCCTCGCCGCGCGGTGATCTACCAGCGATTGGGGATCCCGACGGTCGCGACGGTCTCCTGGACCACCGACCAGGTCATGAGGCGCCTCGTGCCCGACGCGCCGAAGACCGACTGGGTGGACTCGACCGGCCGAATCTCACTGGTCGAGCACTCGTTGCCCGCCGCGTGGGCCGGCAAGCGCCTCGCTGGTCTCACCGAGCCCGGCCGGTTCCAGCTGGTCTCGGTGACGCGGCTCGGAGCCGCACAGATCCCCGAGCCGGACCTCGTCGGTCAGGAGGGCGACGTCCTCCACCTCGTGGTCGACGTCTCGGACACCGATGCTCTCGGCGAACGGCTGGGCAACCCCGACGCTGGAGGAAGCTGATGCGAGTCGCGGTCGCGGGCGCCGGCAACGTCGGCACCTTCATCGCCGAGGACCTCGCCGAGAACGGCCACCAGGTGCTGCTCATCGAGCAGAATCCGGAGGTCGCGGCGAGAATCAAACCGCCGGCGGGCGTCGAGCTCCGTGTCTGCGACGCGTGCGAGGTCAGCGCGCTCAAGGAAGCGCAGCTCGAAACCTTTGACGTCGTCGTGGCCGCCACCGGCGACGACGAGGACAACCTGGTCGTCTCGCTGCTGGCCAAGACCGAGTTCGCGGTGCCGCGGATCATCGCGCGGGTGAACCATCCGAAGAACGAGTGGCTGTTCAACGAGTCGTGGGGCGTCGACCTGGCCGTGTCGACTCCCCACCTGATCACTTCCCTCGTCGACGAAGCGGTGAGCGTCGGCCGGCTCGTACGGCTCTTCCAGCTCGAGGGCGGACAGGTCCGGCTCGTCGAGGTGACGCTCGCCGACGATGCGCCTGTCGTCGACCGGGCGATCAAGGACCTCGACGTACCACGCGACGCAACGTTCGTGGCGGTGGTCCGCGATGACCACGTGATCATGGTGCGCGGTGACACGATCCTCGACGCCGGTGACGAGGTGCTCGCGCTGGTCACGCCGGAGTCCGAGGACGATGTCCGCCGAATGCTGACCGGGGGATGAGCACCACGAGGCGCCTCCGCACCGTCCCTCCGCGCGCCGTCGTGGGTCTCGCCGCAGCCGCGATGCTTCTCGCGGCGTGCGGTGGCGGAGACACCGACGACACCGCGATCAAGAAGAAGCCTGATCCGGTCGGCACCGAGATCGACGTCACCGCGGGAGCGGTCGCCGTGGTCAGCGCCGGTTCACCCGATATCGCGCTGGCGGACGAGGTGCGTGACCAGATCGTCGACTCGGTGCGTGAGTACATCACGGTCGCGTCGGTGGTGCCGTTGCGAACCGGGCAGCCCGCGGGCGAGTTCGGCGAGCTGTTCACGGCGACGGCGACCGCCCGGGCCATCAGCGTCGACCGACCCGTCCTCACCGACGAGGGACTCTCTCCCGCGACCAAGACGGTCGTCGCGCGCGCCGCGCCCATCCCGCTCACAGTCTTGGCCGACCAGCGCGGCGACATCGTGCTGATCACGGCGGGGCTCGACCTCGGGATCTCGACCAGCACCGCCCGGGGCAGCGTCACGATCGTGCGGCGCGGGGAGCTGACCTTCGCTCCCGACGGCGAGTTCTGGAAGATCGCGAGCTTCGACCTGGCAGTGGCACGAGATGGTCCCGGGATCGAGGACCCCCCGGTGGCACCGAGCGAGGAGGGTTCGCCATGAGCCGGGCCACGATCGTGCGAGCTGTGTTCGCAATGCCCGTCGCCGTGATCCTGCTGCTCGGGACGCTGGTCGCCGTCTGGCTGCACACCGGCAACATCCCTCTCGCCGGGGGGTCCCGGTGGTTCACGGTCGTCAAGGTCGGCGAAGCGCACTTCACCGACGAGCCCACCGAGCCGTTCTTCTTCCTCGCGGTGGGCAACGACGGCCGCACGGGCGACGTCGACGTGCGCGGCGACGCGATTCACCTGATCGGTGTGAACCCGGCCCTGCGCTCAGCCACGATTCTCGACATCCCCCGCGATACGACCGCGACGATCCCCGGCAACGGCCGCCAGAAGATCAACGCCGCGCAGGCGATCGGCGGGCTCCCCCTCCTGACCGAGACGGTCGCCGACCTCGTCGGCGTCTCCATCCCGTACGCGATCACCACCGACTTCGACGGATTCCAGGCGCTGGTAGACGGCGTGGGCGGCGTCGACGTCTTCGTGGAGACGGAGATGAGTGACCAGTACTCGGGGGCGTTCTTCACCCCGGGCCTCCACCACATGAACGGGGACGAGGCCCTGCGGTTCTCCCGAGATCGCCACGATCTCCCGAACGGCGACATCGGTCGCTCGGTCAACCAGGGCAACTTCATCATCGCGGCGCTCGCGCAGCTACGGGCCAACAACCTCGGGGCCGCCGGGACGCTCCGATCCCTGGCCACGCTCGGGGCCCACACGCACATGGAAGGCGTCGGTCTCACTGACCTGTACCGACTCGGTCGACTCGCGCTGTCGATCGATCCGGTGAACATCCGCAACGTCGCGATCCCGGTCGGTACCGGTTCCGGAGCGAACCTCGCCCTCGGTGCCGGCGCGGCCGGCCTCTTCGCAGATTTCGCCGACGACGCCGTGCTCCAGAGTCACTAGCGCGGCTCGAACGCGGCTCGAACGCGGCTCGAACGCGGCGCGCGATCCGTCGCTGTCCGGCCACGTCAGTAAGGTCGACGGATCGACGCACGAGACACGCTCGACGCCCTCATCGCGGACCCCGAGCTGGCGGACCGGATCACGTTCCGCGAGGAGCTTCCGGCCGCGATGGGCCGGACCGCACCTCTGACCGAGCCACTCCATCCGGAGGTGTACGAACGCCTCCGAGCGCGACGCATCGACGGCCTCTGGACGCACCAGGCGCGCGCCATCGACGCTCTGCGGCGCGGCGAGAGCGCGGTGATCGCGACCGGGACGGCCTCGGGCAAGTCGCTCTGCTACCAGCTCCCGATCATCGACTCGGTCGTGTCGGGCAATCGCGACACCGCGCTGTGCGTATTCCCGACGAAAGCACTCGCCCAGGACCAGCTCCGATCGCTGCGGTCATGGCTCGTACCCGGTCTCCGAGCCGTGACCTATGACGGAGACACCTCGCCCGATGATCGGGTGTGGGCGCGCCGGCACGCGAACGTCGTGCTCACGAACCCCGAGATGCTCCACATGGGGATCCTGCCCGCCCACGGCCGGTGGTCGGACTTCTTCCTGCGACTGCGCTACGTCGTCGTCGACGAGCTCCACACCCTGCGGGGCGTGTTCGGCAGCCATGTGGCGCACGTGCTGGGCCGGCTGCGTCGGATCGCCGAGCACTACGGCTCGACCCCCTCGTTCTGCTTCGCGAGCGCGACGATCGGGAACCCGGCGGAGCTCGCGTCGGAGCTGTGCGGACTGCCGGTCGAGGCGATCACCGACGACGGCGCGCCCCAGCGTGGTCGCAGCTTCGCGATCTGGCAGCGACCGCTGCTGAACGGTCGATCCCGCGCGCGGGCGTCGGCCAACGTCGAGACGGCGCGTGCGCTGGCCCGTTTCGTTGCGTCCGGCCATCCGACGATCGCGTTCACCCGCTCGCGACGCGGCGCCGAGCTCGTCGCCTCCTACGCGCGCGAGCAGCTCGCGGTCCTCGCACCGGACGCGGCCGCGCGGGTGGCGTCGTACCGGGCCGGATACCTCCCGCGGGAGCGCCGGGATGTGGAGCGGGCCCTCGCCGACGGCGAGCTGGTGGGGATCGCGGCCACGAACGCGCTCGAGCTCGGCATCGATGTCGGCGCGCTGAGCGCGGTCGTCGTGAATGGCTTTCCCGGCACCCTCGCGTCGCTGTGGCAACAAGTCGGGCGCGCGGGACGCGGGCGACGAAGTGCGGCTGCGGTGCTGATCGCCGGCGACGACCAGCTCGACCAGTGGTACGCGGCACATCCCCGCGAGCTGTTCACCCGTCGAGCGGAAGCCGCGGTCGTGAACCCGCAGAACCCGTTCGTGCTCGATCCGCAGGTTGCGTGCGCGGCACACGAGCTGCCGCTCACCAACGAGGACGAGCGATGGTTCGGCCCCGGGCTCGACGACGCGGTCCGTCGACTGACCCTGGCCGATCAGCTCAAGCCGCGCCGCGGCACCATGTACTGGGCCGGTCGCGATGCGCCGGCCCCTCGCGTCGGCCTGCGCACCGGTTCGACCGCGGAGTACCGCCTGGTCGCCGACGACGGGACGCTCGTCGGTACGACCGACGACGCCCGCGTGTTCCAGGTCGCCCATCCGGGCGCGATGTATCTCCACCGCGGTCGTCAGTGGCGTGTCGACCGGCTCGACGTGGCCGGTCACGAGGCGACGCTCGCTCCGGCCGACGACATCGACGAGTACACCCAACCCCGCACTGAGATCGACATCTCGATCACCGGCGAGGACCGCTCGGTACCGATCGGCGAGGGGCACGGCCGGCTGGGCGGGGTCGAGGTCACCCACCGTGTGGTCGGCTACCAACGCAAGCAGGTCTCGACGAACGAGGTCATCGAGACGGTGCCGCTGGATCTTCCGCCACGGACACTGCCGACCCGCGCCTGCTGGTACACCCTCCCGGCGGAGGTCCTGGCCCGAGCGGGCGTGGACGCGACCCGCGTGCTGGGGTCGGTCCACGCGGCCGAACACGGGCTCATCGGCTTGCTGCCGCTCTTCGCGATCTGCGACCGCTGGGATGTCGGTGGGGTCTCCATGGCCGAGCACCCCGCGACCGGCCGGCCGACGATCTTCGTCTACGACGGCTTCGCCGGCGGTGCCGGGATCGCCGACCTGGCCTTCGCGCGGCTCGGCGAGCTCGTCGCGGCCACGCGTGACCTCATTTCTGCCTGCACGTGCGAGGACGGCTGCCCATCCTGTGTGCAGTCGCCCAAGTGTGGGAACTGGAACGAGTCTCTCGACAAACCCGGGGCGATTGCTCTTCTGCGGGCTCTCGCCCATCCGTTGCATCACGGCTAGTCTTCGGGGCCCCATCCGGGAACGTTGCGCGCGTGGTGCGTTCGCGGCAATCCTGTCTGTGCCGCTCGCTCAGCCGTCAGGTGCCGATCCGGTCGCCGAGCGGTCCCAAGAGGAGAAACCCAATGGCTCGCGAGAAACGACCAGCTCGTCCGAAGCTCGTCGCGGTGCTCGCGGCGACGCTCGCACTCGTCCTGCTCTCGGCCTGTGGCGGCGGTGGTGGCCCTGATCGCCCGAAGGCCAAGATCATCGAAGGCACCGAGACCACCGACATCACCGTCAAACCGGATCAGCCGTTCGTGATCGTGTTGGAGTCCACCCCCAGCACCGGGTTCACCTGGACCCGCGACGGCAAACCGGGCGACGCGGTCAAGTTCATCAACGAGACGGTGGTCGCGCCGTCGGGCGACGAGGTCGGTGCGCCGGGCAAACAGCGGTTCCGGTACCGGGCGATCAAAGAGGGCGACGCGACGGTCACCCTCACCTACTCCCGGCCGAGCGAGCCCGACTCGCCCGACGACCAGACCGTCGAGTACGAGATCACGGTCAAGTAGTCAGCCGGCGAGCACCGCGTCGAGACAGTCGGCGGCTCGCTCGTAAAACGCACAGCTGTCGTCCACCACCGCGCGGGCTCGGGCCCGCGCGGGTCCCGGCAGCCCGGCGAGCACTGACCCGTCGACCTCCACGGTGACCTCGGCAACAGACCCCGCACAGTCGCAGCGGACGACACGCGCCTCGTGAGCCGCCGCGAATTCCGTCGCCTGCGCGGCGGCGTCGCCGGTGCCGAGGGCCAGGGAGTCGGCCGCGGCAAGTGCCGCCGCGTCCGCCGCAGTCTGCGCTCGGGCTCGAGTCGTCAACGCCCCACCGAGACGCGCCGCCGAGAGCGCGAGCGTCACCGCGATGACGGCGACCCCGACCAACAGGATCGTGAACGCCCCTTCCTCGCCGACGATCGCCGGCCCGGCGACCCGGCGGCGCGCGCGTGTCACTGTTCGGCCCGCATGACGGCGCGGGCATGGAGGTCGGGGTCCGGAAACAACGGACCGATCAACGGCAGGTCGGTGACCAGCCGGTAGCGCACCTCGACAACGATGGGCGAGCCGACGTCGGGCCGGGCACCGACGGTGACCTCGGCCTCGGGCAACGTCCGGCGAGCCGCCGCACGAGCATGACCGGGGTTCCGATCGACGCTCGCGACCCGCACCGCCTCGCGCGCCGCGTCGACAACGGCCAGCTGACCGCGGACGACGAGAGCGACCTGGAGCAGCACCATCACCAAGAAGACCAAGAGCGGGGTGAGGAGCGCGAACTCCACCGTCGACTGACCGGACTGGCCGGACCGGCAAGACCTTCCGAGCAGGCGGCGCGGTGCGGATCGGAGCGACGGACAGGCCACCTACCCCAGCACCTTCCCGATGACCTCGTCGAAGAGCTTGCCGATCGCGTGACTGCGACCGGCCCAGGTGATGAGCAACGTCGCGACCGCAGCCGCGCCGAGGATCACGAGCGCATACTCCGCGGTCGTCTGACCGACCTCGACACGAACGCGGCCAGCAAGACCACGAATGGATTGCACAACACGTCGAAACACCGAAGAACCTCCCGAATCGTGAACGTCGAGTAGGGGGAAGCTCGGCTAGCCCCCGAGCCGCGTTGCGACCGTCGGCACGACGGTCAGCAGCACGAACGCGGGGAGCACCAGGAGCACGAGGGGGAAGAGCAGACGAACGGGCACGGTGCGGGCGTGCGCCTCGGCCCGGCGCCGAATGTCGGCCCGTGCGGTCGTCGCCAACCGGCCGAGGGAGTCACCGACCGGCGCGCCCAGCCGGTCCGACGCGAGGAGCGCCTCCGAGACGGGACGGAGGGCGGGCTGGAGATCGGCCAGCTCGTCGAGAGCCTGCTCGAAGGACGCTCCGAGGCGACAGGCTTCGAGCGCACCGGTGAGCAGGCGCGCCGTGGGTGGTGCCGCCCACCGGGTCGCGACCTCGAGCGCGAGGTACGGCGTATAGCCCGCGGCGATCGCGACGCCCAGGAGATCAATGGTGATCGGGAGCTCGCGTACGATCTCCGATTGCAGCAGCCGGGTCGCTCGTCGTCGGCGACGCCACCCGGTGAGTGACTCGAGCGCGCGCAGGACCCGGCGGAGGCGATGTGCATGAGGGCCTCCGACCGCCGACGGCAGCCCGAGTGCCCCCGCGCGCGTCACCACCGAAGCGCGCTCGGCGCGCATCAGGATCGGAACCGCCACGAGCGACGCCCACGCCATCCCGAGCAGCAGGCTGATCATCCGGGGCTCCGCAGGATTCGCCGCATCCACGCCATCGCCACGGCGTCGAGCGCGAGGCCACCGACCAGGCACGACCATCCGATGGGGGTGCCCACGAGGGCACCGACGGAGCCCGGATCGACGATCGACGAGAACATGAGGTACGCGATCGGCGCGACGCCGATGACGACCGCGGAAGCACGCGTCTGGGCCGAGAGCGCTCGGGCCTCGTCGACCGCTCCGGCGCGCTCGCGCAACGCGGCGGCCAGGTTGACGAGCGCGACAGCCGCTCTTCCACCGGTGGTGAAGGCGATCGCGAGCGCGCCCGCGCATTCGGCGACACCGGGCAACGGTCGCTCGTTCGCCCAGTCACCCAGGGCGTCCACCGGGGTCTGGCCGAGATCGGTACGGGCACACAACGCGGCCATGTCGGAGCCGAGCGAGCCGCGTCCGCCTCCGGATCGGACCAACGCGCCGGTCACCGTCCCCCCGCCTCGGAGCTCTGCCGCCACACTGTCGAGCAGGCCGGGCAACGCGTTGACGAGTCGGCGGTCGCGGCGCACCCGCGCCGCAGCCAGCGCGGCCGGTGCCCCGAGCCCGATGGCGACACCAACCACGAGACCGAGTGCCGGAGCGAGCGCGGCACCGACCAGGGCGGCTCCGGCGAGCGACGACAGCCAGAGGCGGACCGCGTCCTCGGGCGTCACGGCTAGATCCGCCGCGGCGAGCGCGTCGGCGAGACGAACCCGAATGGAGAAGGGCAGGAGGCGCTTCGACGCGGGGGCGAGGTCATGGGCGCGACCGGCCGAGTCGGCCCGCCGGGCCGCGCGACCGAGCTCCACCGCGGCGAGCATGCCGACGCAGATGACGACAAGGGCAATCATGAGGACTCCGACCCACACCGGCGCGCGGCTCGGCGCGGCTCGGCGCAGGTTGTGAGCCCACCCGGGCCAGTCGAGAACAGGGTGCGAACCGTTGGTGGCGAACCGTGGCCGGCGGACGGATGGAGCTCGGCCACGTCGGTGATGAACCGCTGTCCTCCGGCACCACGAGCGACGAACACGACGGCGTCGATCGATGCGGCGATCTGGGCGCGAACCGCCTCGATCGGCAAGCCCGCCCCGGCGAGGAGCACGAGCGTCTCGAGCCGCTGCACGGCTTCGGCCACACCGTTGGCATGCACGGTCGTGAGGGAGCCGTCATGGCCGGTGTTGAGCGCCTGGAGCATGTCGAACGCCTCGCCGCCGCGGACCTCGCCCACCACGATCCGGTCCGGTCGCATCCGCAACGCGGCGCGCACGAGGTCGCGGACGGTCACGGCGCCGACTCCTTCGGCGTTGGGTGGGCGCGCCTCGAGCCGGACGAGGTGCGGGCATCCCAGCTGGAGCTCCGCGGTCTCCTCGATCGTGACCACCCGATCCGACCGGGGGATGGCGCCGGCCAGGGCGTTGAGCAACGTGGTCTTGCCGGCGCTCGTGCCGCCGGCGACGACGATGTTCCAGCCCGCGCTGACGGCTGCCTCGAGCAGGTCGGTGACCGGCTGGGAGCCGAAGGCGTCGAGCGAGATGGGCACTCGTGAGAACCGGCGGATCGAGACATACGGGCCGTCCAGCGCGAGTGGCGGGATCACAGCATGGATCCGGGAGCCATCAGGCAGTCGCGCGTCCACGATGGGTGCCGTGCGGTCCAGACGGAGACCGAGGGGCGCGATGATCCGTTCCACGACGCGCCGGATCCCATCCGCGTCCAGGCACAGGGAGACGCGCTGCATCCGCCCATTGCGCTCGACGAAGGCATGCGTGGGCCCGTTCACGAGGATCTCCGTCACGTCGGGATCATCGAGGTACGGCTCGAGCGGACCGAAGCCGAGCGCGTCGGCGACGAGCTCGTCCACGAGACGATCGCGCCGGGTGCGCTCGAGCAACGGGGCACGATCCAAGAGCAGGGTCGACACCTGTTCCCGCACCGCCGAGTCTGCGGCCGCGTCGCCGCTGCGGACGGTGGCGAGAAGCTGCGCGTGTACCGACGACTTCAGAGCGGCATCGCTTCCCGTCGCGGCTCGTGCCGCGGTCACGCCGCAGCTCCTCGGGGCTGGGCCCCGGTCTCGAGCCCGACCGCGCGGAGCACCTCTCGTGCGGGCCGACCGATCGCGTCGGGCAGCCGCGAGGCGAGCACCCCGGCATCGACGGCGCGGGCCACGGCCGAGCGAAGGGGCACGCGCGCGACCACGGGTCGGCCGAGCACGTCGGCGACGTCGCGGCTTCCGAGTGACCGGCCCGGCTCGTCGACGAGGACGACCCCGGCGGTGACGGCCAGCCCCGGTGCGGCGACGGCCCGGCGAAGCGCGAGATAGCACCCACGCACGACCATGATCGCCACGTCGGAGACTTCCAACAGCGCGCGGGCCGCCGGAGTGGCCGCGGTCCCGACGTCCGCGATCGTGACCCCGGGTCCGTCGCGCAGCGCAACCGCGAGCGCCGCACCCGCCTCCGCGCCGGGCACCGGCGCGAGCACGGAGCCGGCGCCTCCTCGGGGAAGCAGGGTCAGGTTGGGCGCGACGTCGAGCGCGAGACGCTCGAGGGCATCGGACGGGGCTTCCGGTCCGACGCCGAGCCAGTCGTCGAGGCCGGCGCTGGGATCGGCCGCGAGGCCGAGCACCGCCGGTTGGTCGCCGCCGAGATCGACGAGGCGAACGGGACCAACGCGGGCGGCGAGCAGTGAGCAGGCGGCCGCGAAGACCGACGTTCCGGTGCCACCCTTGGGTGACCAGAGGGCGAAGAGCATGGCGCAGATCCTTCCTCGTGGCGCAAGCCGCAAGCCTTCGAGCGGCCGCGCGCGGGTTACGAGGAGGAAGCGCAGGGGAAGGACCTCACCGTACGGTCGGCAGCCGGGCGTGTCAAGAGGTCGTAACCTGAACCACGATGAAGGCGGCGGCGTTCTTCGACCTCGACAAGACGATCATCGCGAAGAGCTCGGTGCTCGCGTTCGGCAAGTCCTTCTACCGTGAGGGCCTGTTGTCCCGCCGAGCGATCGCGCGCAGTGCCTACGCGCAGGTCGTCTACATGCTGGTGGGCGCCGACGAGGCGAAGATGGAGAAGGTCCGCGAGGCCATGCTCGCGATGACGCGCGGCTGGAACCAGGAGCACGTCGCGTCGATCGTGCGCGAGACGCTCGACGACGTCGTCACGCCGATCATCTACTCCGAAGCGGTGGAGCTCATCGAGGAGCACCGCGCGGCGGGCCGCAAGGTGGTCATCATCTCGTCATCGCCCCAGGAGGTCGTCGAGCCGCTCGCGGATCATCTCGGCGCCGACGACGCGATCGGCACCCGAGCCGAGCTCGACGGTGATGGCGACTACACGGGCCGGCTCGCCTTCTACGCGTACGGGCCCAACAAGGCGGTCGCAATCCGGGAGATGGCCACCCGCGAAGGCATCGATCTCGATACGTCCTACGCGTACAGCGACTCGATCACTGATATCCCGATGCTCGAAACGGTCGGACATCCGGTCGCGGTGAACCCCGACCGCGAGCTCGCGCGCGCGGCCGACGAACGCGAGTGGGAGATCTTGCACTTTCACAATCCCGTGAGCCTGCGCAAGCGAGTCCACGCTCCGCCGCCTGGGCCGACGATGGCGGTCGGCGGTATCGTGCTCGCGGCCGGTGCCGGTGCCGCGGCCTGGTGGTGGCTCCGACGGAACGGCGGTCCCGGCGCGGGTCGGGCCCGCGGGCCGACCGGCAACGGCCGGACAGCTCGACGGCATCGGGGTCGGCGCGCCGCGCATCGAGCGGGCCTGCTCGCGCGAGGCGGCGTCGGCGTGGCCCGCTCGGCCGCGGGTGCCGCGGTCGCGGTGCGGCGCGTCGCGTCCGGCTGGTCGGAGGAGTGACCGAGCGCGTCGCGCTCGCGACGCTGCCCACTCCCCTCGAGCGGATGCCTCGGCTCGGCAAGCTTCTCGGGGTCGAGCGACTGCTCGTCAAGCGTGACGACCTGACCGGCCTCGCCTTCGGTGGCAACAAGGCGCGCAAGCTCGAACATCTCGGCGCGGCTGCGCTCGCCGCCGGGTGCGACACGCTCGTCACCGGCGGGGGCGTGCAGAGCAACCACGCCCGCATCACGTCGGCCGCGGCCGCGCGCCTGTCGCTCGATTGCCACCTCGTGCTCGACGGTCTTTCCCCGGACCGCAAGACCGCGAACGTACTGCTCGACCACCTGTTCGGCGCGACGCTGCACTTCACCGGCTCGGCGCACGATTACAACGAGCTCGAGAACGAGATCGAACGCGTCGGCTCCGCACTCGAGCGGAGCGGTCGGCGACCGTACGTGATCCCGATCGGAGGGGCGTCGGCCCCCGGTGTCGCCGCCTACGCCGACGCCGCCGCCGAGCTTCTCGAGCAGCTCGACGCGCACGCGCCGGACACCATCGTCCTCGCGGACGGCTCCGGCGGCACCCACGCCGGGCTGCTCGCGGGTCTCCCCGCGTCGACGACCGTCGTTGGAGTGGACGTCGGGACCCGACCGGAGCTGGCGACAGTCGTGGCTCGGCTGGCCACCGAGGCCGCGTCCACAACGGGGCGGCGCGAACCCATCGGCGCGGTGCGAATCGACCGAGACTTCTTCGGCGATGGCTACGGCGAGATGACGCCGTCGGGACTCGAGGCACTCCGACTGACGGCACAGCTCGAGGGAATCGCCCTCGACCCTGTGTACACGGCCAAGGCGATGGCCGGACTCATCGGTCGGATCCGCGATGACAGCATCGACCCCACGGGAACGATTGTCTTCTGGCACACCGGCGGTTCGGTGGCCTTGTTCGCCGACCGATACGCCGAGACGCTCTCCGCCGAGACGCGCCGCGGATAGGTGCGCCGCGGCTCGTGCGCCGCGGCCGCACCGGTCGTCACATCGAGCTGTCGCGGACCTTCTTGGCGACCAGCACGCCAATGGCGATCACGACGAGGAGCAGGAGCAGCTTCTTCACGGGGGTCTCCCTCGGTTGGAATGGTCTCAGGATCGTAGCGCCCGTCGGCGCCGCCCCCGCCCGGTCGGCCCGAACGCGCCGCCCGAGGGTGTTCCGGGCGGTCGTCGGCAACCCGTCGCTCGGACGGACGGGCGCTGATGCATGCCACAATCGCCCGTCGGCGACGAGAGGAACGGCCATGGAGCTTCGGCAATTCGGCTCGACCGGGATCAAGGTCAGCGAGCTGTGCCTCGGCGCGATGACGTTCGGGCGGGAGACTCCCGAACCCGAGAGCGTGGCGCTGCTGGACCGATTCCTGGACGCCGGCGGCAACTTCGTCGACACCGCCGACACCTACGGCGGCGGAGCGTCCGAGGAGATCCTCGGACGCGCGCTCGGACGGCGGCGGGACCAGATCGTCCTCGCGACGAAGTTCCGGATGACCGCCGGCCCCGGCCCCAATGACGCCGGCGCGTCCCGACGCAACATCCGGCGTGAGATCGAGGCGTCGCTCCGACGGCTCCAGACCGACTGGATCGACCTCTACCAGATCCACTGCTGGGACGCCCGCACGCCGCTCACCGAGACGCTGTCCACCCTCGACGACCTCGTCCGGGAAGGCAAGGTCCGCTATCTCGGGGCGAGCAACTTCACGGGTTGGCAGCTCGCCACGGCCCTGGGACAGGCACAGGCTCGCGGTTGGGAGCCGTTCATCTCCCTCCAACCGCAGTACTCACTCATCACCCGCGACATCGAGCGCGAGCTCCTTCCCCTCGCCGACTACGCCGGGCTCGCGATCATGCCGTGGAGCCCGCTCGGCGGTGGTCTGCTCACCGGCAAGTACCGCGCCGGCGAGGAGGCGCCCGCCGACACTCGCGGCGGTGACGCCACGCCGTCGGCCGGGCTGATGCGCCTTCGGCTGCAACGAGAGCGCAACTTCCGGGTCGCCGAGGTCGTCACGAACGTAGCGTCCGAGATCGGCAAGACACCGGCGCAGGTGGCGCTCAACTGGGTGCGCCATCGGCCGGGCGTGACCTCGCCGATCATCGGCGTCCGCACGATGGCCCAGCTCGACGACAACCTCGGCGCGATCGGCTGGCAGCTCGACGACGAGCACCTCGGCGTCCTCGACGACGCCAGTGCGATCGACCTCGGCTACCCCCACGACTTCATCGGCATGATCAACTCCCTCGGCTAAGACCTAGCCGTCAGGCGCGCCGCGTCGCGAACGGCGACCGGGCGGCGTGCGCAGCCCGCCGGCCTGAGGCACCACCGGCCCGCCGGCCTCAACCCGCGTGCTCGTCGTGACCGGCCGGCTCATCGTGCCCCGCGGCGGCGCCACCGCCTTCGCGCCAGCCCGGGACGCTGGGCGCGTCCGGCTCGAGCGACCGGAGGTAGGTGACGATCTGGCGCACCTGCTCGTCGGTCATGGGGCCGCCGAAGTCCAGGCTCCAGGCGGGCATGTCGCTCCCCGTCACGCCACCGGAGATCAGCAGCCGCATCTGCTCGTCGGTGGTGGGCTCGAGGAACTCCTTCGCGTTGAGCGTCGGAGAGTCCCCTCCTTCCGCGTTCTTGCCGTGGCACTCGGAACAGCTCGCGACGTACAGCCGTCGTCCGATCGATCGGTACGACGTCTCCTGCGATGCCAGCGCCTCCTTGCGGAGCTCGGGCTCGCGCACCCGGTACGCGACGAAGCCGGCGGTGAGCACCACCATGAAGACGAGACCCCACACCAGGTAGCGGTCGAGGCTGCGTTCGAGACCCTCGGGCTCGAACGGCGGCGGCGCCGGGCGTTCACGCGGCATGGCTCACCCTTCCTCGGCGCAGTTCGGGCCTTTCGGCGGGGTCAGGAACTCGTCAGCGCCGCGGTCGGGACCGGCCTTGAGCACGGACGTGTCGACCACGAGGGTGTCATCGGTGAGCGCGAGCTCGTACCGGTCCAGGCCGCGCGGCGAGGGACCGGTGATGTACTCGCCACCCACGTCGAAGATCGAGGCGTGGCACGGGCACTCGAACCGACCCGAGCTCTCGCAGAACGGCACCTTGCAGCCGAGGTGCGGGCACTTCTGGGAGAGCGCGAAGTACTGGTCCTGGGCGTTGACCACGTACAAGCGGCCTTCGGGGAAGTACGTCGCGGTTCCCTCGGCGAAGTCCGCCGGGTTGCCGACCTCGATGGGACCGCCGCCGTCCCCGCCGGTGAGCGGCCGCAACGCCTCGTAGGCCGTGTAGCCGGCCGCGCCGACCAGCAACGCACCGCCGATCTTCCAGCCATCCCGCAGGACGTCGCGTCGCGTCTTGTCCTCCATCGCATCTCCTACAGCTCGACGTACCAATGATCCCACGGTGGGATGAACTGCCACCCGGGTCCGCGGAAGAACGTGCCGACGACCGTCAGGCCCACGGCCAGGACGACCAACAGGCTGAACAGCACGACAGCGACCTTGCGGTTGCGAGCCTCGGTGGCGGGGTTGCGGTCGATGTAGGGCAACAGCACGAACACCAGCACCGCGCCCGCGGGAACGAGGATGCCGGCGACCAACGGGTCGAAGCGTGACAGCAGCTCCTGGAGCCCGGCGAAGTACCACGGGGCCTTCGCCGGCTCGGGGGTCAGGTTCGGGTTCGCGAGACCGCGCAACGGCGCCGCGAACGCGACGCCGAGCGCGAGCACGACGGCCGCGACCCCGAGCCCGACCACGACGTGGCGCACCATGAGGTGCGGCCAGGTGAACACCGTGTCGTCGACGGGTCGCTCCTCGGCTGTCACCGACTCGCGGTCGACCACACCGAGCAGCCGGACCCGCCCGCCGTAGAGCTCCGGCGCCGCCGCGGCCGGTGCCGCGGCCGCGGGATGGGCGGTGGCCTCCTCGCCAAATGCACCGACGTTCGACCGGCCAACCGCGAACCCGTCCTTGCGCACCCGCCAGATGTGGACCGCGAGCAGCAACACCAGGAACCCCGGCAGCACCGCCACATGGAACGCGTAGAACCGCAAGAGCGTGCTCTGGCCGATCTGGTCGCCACCGATCAGCAGATCCTGCACCTGGCCGCCGACCAGGGGGATGTAGTTGACCAGATTGGTGCCCACGGTGACCGCCCAGTAGGCGAGCTGATCCCAGGGCAGCAGGTACCCGGTGAACGAGAACGCGAGGGTGAGCAGCAGCAGCATGACCCCGAGCACCCAGTTGAACTCTCGCGGCCGCTTGTACGCGCCCGCGTAGAAGACGCGGGTCATGTGGATCGCGACGACGAGCACCATGAGGTGCGCCGACCAGCGGTGCACGTTGCGGATGAGCTGGCCGAAGCCGACACCGGTCTTGAGGCGCTGCATGTCGCCGTACGCGGAGCCGACCGACGGCGTGTACACGAACATCAGGTACACGCCGGTGAGGAGAAGGATGCCGAACAGCACGGTCGCGATGTAGCCGAGCCGGAACGAGTAGCGGAAGCGCAGGACGCGTTTCGGGATCTTGACCGGGTAGACGTGCAGGAAGAAGTTGCTGAAGCTCTGGAGCGCCCGACCGCGCGGCGTGTCCGCCTGCCGGTGGCGGAACATCGACCGCCACACCTCGCTGCGGTGGAGTCGCGCCCGCAGACCGCGAATCTCCGAGGAGGCCTGACCTCGCGTCGGCTCGAGCGCCTCGCGCTCCTGGTCAAGCATCGACGACCTCCTGCGCGAGCACCATCGACAGCGCGCCGGGCGGGCAGCGGTTCACGCAGAGCCCGCACCGGATGCACAGGTCCTCATCGAGCAGCAGCGCGGACTGCATCTCCGTGCCGAGATCGATGCGATCGGCGCGCGCGATCACGATGCAGTCGGTCGGGCACACGTCGACGCAGAGCCCGCACAGGATGCAGAGCTCGGGCGAGAGCATGATGTTGTCGAAGCACCGCAGGCACCGGAGCGCCTCGAGCCGCGCCGTGTCCTCGTCGTATCCGACCTCGACCTCGCCGAAGCCGACCCGCCGTTCGGTCGCGACGGAGGGCACCGCTTGGCGCGGGATCGTGTCGTACCCGGTGTCGAGACGGCGGTAGCCGGCCCGCAGCGTGACCTTCATCGCCGGCGCCGGCGGCGGCTCTCCACCGAGCGCGAGGTGGATCGACGCTGCGGCTCGGGTCCCATCCGCAATCGCGTCGATCAGGTTTCGTGGTCCTCGGGCCACGTCTCCCCCCGCCCAGATCCGCGGGTCCGACGTCCGCAGGGTCTCGGGGTCGACGCCGATGCCTCCCGGTGGTGTGCGCGCGAGCTCGGGCCCGTCGCGGAGCAGCTCGAGGTCGGGCGCCTGGCCCACGGCGAGGATGACGGTGTCCGCGGGGAGCAGCTCCTCGGTCCCCGGGCGGAACGTCGGCGCGAACCGTCCCTGGGCGTCGAACACCGACTCAACGCCGATCGTCTCGAGACCGCTCACGTGGCCGTCACCGACGAAGCGATGCGGTCCCCGCCGGTACACGATCCGGATCCCTTCGCCGGTCGCTTCGGCGATCTCTTCGGGATCGGCCGGGATCTCGGACGGCGACTCGAGCGCGATCACCGTGACGTCACCGACTCCCGCACGCACGGCGGCGCGCGCGACGTCGAGCGTCGTCGTCATCGCACGGCGGGCATCATCGGGTGCGGCGGCGGCGAGCGCGACCGGTTCGGGCGCGGTCGCGCCCGCGGCCGAGGCGCGCAGCGCGGTACGCGCCGCGTCGAAGGCGACGTTGCCACCGCCGACCACCACCACTCGCTCGCCGAGGTCGACGTGAAAGCCCTGGTTGACGTTCAGCAGGTACTCGACGGCGCGCAGCACGCCGTCGAGCTCGTGGCCCGGCAGGTCCAGGTCCCGGGAACGCCCGGTGCCGACCGCGAGGAAGAGCGCGGCGTGCCGCTCGGCCAGCTCGCTGAGGGGGAGGTCCGCTCCGATGCGCACGCCGGTGCGAGCGTCGATGCCGAGCTCCAGGATCGCCTCGACCTCACGCGCGATCAGCGTTCGCGACAGCCGGTACTCGGGGATCCCGAGCACCATCATCCCTCCGAGACGATCCTGGGCCTCGTAGATCGTGACGGGATGCCCGGCGAGCCGAAGGTCGTGCGCCGCAGCCAGGCCCGCCGGACCACCGCCGAGGATTCCCACCGAAGGCCCGCTCGCGGGCGGTACCGGGCCGTGCGCCTCGTGCCACGCCGCGCTCGCAGCAAAGCTCTCGACGCCGTAGCGCTCGGTGACGAACCGCTTGAGTGCCCTGATCGCGATCGGCGTGTCGACCGTTCCTCGACGACACGCCCGCTCGCACGGTGCGGCGCAGACCCGGCCACAGATCGACGGGAACGGGTTCGGCGCGCGGGCGATCGCGTAGGCCTCGCGGTACCGGCCCTCGGCGATCGCGGTCACGTAGCCCCCGGCATCGGTGTGCACGGGACAGGCGGCACGACACGGTTCGTTCGCCCAGAGCCAGCCCGCGTCCGGAACCGTGGGCCCGTGCATCAGATGACGTGGCCGCGCTGGAGTCGGCGCAGCACCCAGGCCAGCACGCAGAAACCGCCGAAGAAGAGCGCCGTCGCGATCCCGACGCGCTGCGGGCGGTCGAGCCCGCCGAGATTCGTGACCGCGGCGTTGGCCCCGTACACGAGCCCACCGACGCCGACGACCACGATCAGCACCGCCGAACCGGCAGCACGGAGCCAGCCGATCTCCGGGGGAGTCGAGGACTCCGACACCTGCTCCCTCCGCTGCTCCATTTGCGCTCCCCTCCTCGCGGTGAAGCCCCGCCCTCTCGGGCGGAGCTCGACCGACGAGATCTCAGACGATCACGCGACGGTGAACGGAGCGCGCATCTCGAGCTCGTAGTGGCCCTTGATGTTGCAGACGAGCACGTAGCTCCCGGCCTCGAGCTCCATGGTCGTGGACCTCGTCTCGCCCGCAGGGAACCCGTGGATCTCCCCGCCACTCCCATGGATCTCCCCCACGGCATCGGCCTCGCTGACCTTGCCGTCCGTCACCTCGAGCTGGTCGTAGGGCGTGTCGGTCTTGAGCACGAGGAACTCGTGCTGGATCGTGCCCTGATTGTCGACCGTGAAGGTCACCGCACCGGCGGCAACCGAGTCGGGGGTAACCACCATGGTCTGGGGTGCGTCCAGGCCGTCGGTGTCGGTGAGCGTCACCGCGACCGGAGTCCCCGCGACTGTCGTGCTCGCAGTCACGCCACCACTGTCGCTCTTCTTCGACCCGCCGTTGTCATCGGACGAACTCGAGCATCCGATCACCGTCGCCGCGGCCAACGTCATCGTCGCCGCGACGACGAACATCCGGACGACGAGCATTCGAGACCAGCGCATGCGCCCACCTCACTTCTCTTGGGGGAACTCTCGAGTGAGAGCCTTCTCGTACCAACCTAGTGAGACTGGCTCGTCACGCGCAGAGGCGGAAGTCCTCAACCCCGAGCCGAGGGACCTCGACCTCGACCTCGACCTCGGTTCGGGCTCGATTCGGGCTCGGGCTCGGGCTCGCCCGCGGCTCAAAGGGGTGCGGTGCTCGAGTCCAGACCTCCTGACATAGAGAGATCATCTCTGTGGAGTCATCGGTCCGCCTTGACCGAGTAGACGAGGGTGAGCGTGGTCCCGGGATAGAGGGTCTTGGTGGCGGTGAGCTCCCCGCAGAGTCTGGCGATCGCCCGG